>JAFWXT010000084.1 GCA_017522945.1 Clostridia bacterium | reverse complement strand
TATTTCCATAATATCGTCAAAAGTGCAATTCAATACTTTACATATTTTTGCTAACGTATCTGATTTAACAATTTCACCTTTATTCATCTTGGTGACCGTATAAGCACTTAACCCCGCTTTTTCTGCAAGGTCTTTTTTAGACATATCTTTGTCAATAAGTAATTTGAAAAGTTTCTTGTAACTAACCATAACCCACCTGTTTTATTAGATTATAATCTAATAATAACATATATCTAAAAATTTTTCAATGGAAAATCGAGTTATAGTTATATTTTTGCTTGATTTTATAAAAATACCAATGACGGCAGTTATTACTGCCGTCATTTTATTTAAGTTTCTATTTCGCCTAAAAATGGCACTTCTATCAAATTTAACCCTAATAAACTTATCAAATCTTCATAATTATATGGATATGCGTTAGAGCCGCCATATTCTTTTTTCTTTCCATCTCTATATTCTATCTCTAAAGACCATTGTTCACCATCTAAAATTGATATTCCAAAACGTTCCGTTTGATAGCTTCTACGCCACTCTCCAATATGTAATTCGCCAAACTCATAAAGAAAATTTTCTTTATCATACCCAATATCAAATGGAGCTAAATCCCCTAAATATCCCGTTTCAAGTTTAACTTCGTTCCCTGATAAATCTACAACTGTTTTTCGTTGACCTTCAAAGAATCCCCCGTTAATAAAAGTTATTTTTGATATTTCTTCTAACTTATCGTTAAATTTTGTATCGTTTACTTCTGTTTGCCCGTATTTATAATCTCCACCCAAACTTATATAGCGTATGATTGCCATATTTAATAAGTCACGGTCACACTTATAAATAACTAAATCAGAAGGACATTTTTTATCATTTCTATATTTATAATCAGGATACTCCATAATGTTGCGTAAACGCCCCATCTTCTTTTTCATTCCACGAATTATCTTTAATAATTCATCTTCGTTTGCCTTTTTTACTTCTTCAAAAGGTGGCATATACATAAACAATTCTCCTTATAATTTATTTACTACCACAAGTCTATCATTTGTTATATGACAACCTTTGTCATAATTAAAAACTTTTCTATAAAAATTTTATTTAATTTGCAAAAAAATTACGCAGTCAAACAGTCATATAAATTTAGCCTAAAAAATCAATTTGGCAGTTAGACGTGTGCTTGTCTTGATACAAGCGGCGTCGCTTCGCTCCGCCGAGACAAGCACACGCCTAAAACTGAACAGAAAGGCTATAAAAAAATGAAAAGCATTACACCGACGAGTGGGGTTGCGCGCTGAACCGCTGGCGCAATCTCCCACAAATCGTCGTGTGTTTTAATTTGCTTTTCTCATTTCCTTTATAGTTTCTTTACTTACAGTTCCCATTAGCGTTCCTTCGTCCCAACACTTGAAATCGTCGAATAGCAGAAGCTTCTGATCGTCAACACCTATCGGGCAGGCGATATCTTCGTCCATAATATCCGATATAAAATATTGTGGTAAACCCCTAGAATAAACTATCTTTTCACCCGTTTTCTCTATATATTTCATTAAATAAGCTAATGCTTCACCCATACGTCCTTTATCTTCTATTTCTTCAAAATCACTACGTCCATACTTTTCATTAAAATACGTGTTTTGTATAGTTATCTGCCTTTTATGTGTCTTAAAACTATAATCGTTTACAGGAATAAGTTTCCCCGGCATTGTTCCACTTGGTATATAGAAAACTCCGTGAAAATGCAAACGCTTCTTTTCGGGAGAACGTTCCCATACCCCTATATATCGCCACCCTTTTCTATTTGCTAAATGATAAAAGCAATTTTTTAACACTTTCTTAAAACTGTCTTCACTATGCTTTTTATCATCATAAGTAAAGGTGCAAAAATAATTAAATTCTTGTAAGTTCGCCTTTCTAGTAAGCCTTATTCGCCTTGCTATTAAATTTCGTTGTTTTCGTTCTAAATTATCGTCAACATATCGTTCTGTATCTTCTATATCCTTAAACAATGCTTTCATTCCGTCAATAATAACTTGACGACGTTCCTTCTTCTTAAGGTCCAAAGTTTCCCTATAAAACTGTTCAAACAACGCCTTTTTTGTCGTCTTTTTACCTTTACGTTTTACTTTTTTAATAACAGGTTTTAATTCACCGTCAACAAACTCAACTTCTTCTAATACATGTCCGTTTGATAATGTTAGCGTTGACGGTATTTCGTCATATTCTGGAATAATCTCATTTTTATCATTAACTACTATTTCTTTTTCTATCTTTAATGCTTTAGGCTTTTTGGGGCGTTCAGTATGTGGGATCGCTATATAGTGGCTACCGTCGTAATATACTTTCGTTTCACCATAAGCCATAAGTAAAAACCTCCTTTATTTAGTTTTAAGAAGCCTGTTCTTCGTCAACACCTTTATATAAAGAGTTCATAAAATAACTGTTTTGCATTTTTAATTCTTCAACAGTTGCTTTCTCTCCCATATACTCTAGATAATCACGCAAACCGACCTTTGTCTTTTTTGCCATATCATTAAAGTAATCACTAAAACAGTCCGTAGAAAACCTTTTGCTATATATTTTCTTGTTCATAATAAAATACTTTTTCTTTTCTATTCTGCCATCAAACGTTCCACGTTCTTTCTCAATATAAGAAACGCTATATCCATACTTATTATAGATTCTTGCGTTACGCTTAAAAAGCCAAGAAGCAACGCTTTTTAGCAAGTGAACAAGTAAAGTATTATCTCCCCGTCTATATCTAAAATCATAGTATAACCCTATAACTCTATCAAAAACTAATTCCGTTAGCATTTCTTCAAAGATATAAAACGGTAAAGCAAGTCTTTGACTACCGGACGCAACAATGGTTATAACGTCTGATAAATCTCTTGCATCTGCACCCCAGCTTTCTGGTCGCTGTTCGTCCGTAAAAACCTTAACGAAAGGAAAATTATCTACCGTAGCACTATGCCTACACATTTTAAGCCAACTGTTAAAAAGGTCATTCTTCTGATTAGTTTCATCCGTCTGCTTTTTAACATCTCTTAACTCTAAATTGTTTCCACGTTCTTTACCGACTTCGGTAATAACAACTACCCCAAATTCAAAACTACCTGCATTAGGGTTGTTTTCAATCACCTTCTTACCTAGTCTTAATACATCAAAGTCTAGTATATGGGCGTGGTATCCCCCGTCCATAGTTTCTTCCGGAAAGAAGTCTGTAGCCCACATAGGAAAATTACCTTCGTCTAGAAGAACGTTATCTTCTCTTATAGAGTAATTTGCAACCATTAAACTGCTTTCTATTACATAAATAAAATACAGTTGTGCGTATATACTTAAAATATCAAACAAATGCCATATACGAAGTCCGTCGTCATAGGTCATACCATACCTTTTAATATCGTATCCGTATAGCCGTTTTTTCTCATCCCCGTTAAGTTCATACCTTGCCCTTTTCTTGTTTATCCACTCTTTAACTGTTGCTAAATTATATACTGTTCCATATTCCATACAATTTCGTAAATCCATCTCAAAACTTATCCACGGGAAATATGGAAACTTCATATCATTTTTCCTTAACAACTCAAACGCTTTCTGCCTAAACATTACTTCTTGCGATAACGCCATGTCCGTTATTATGGTGGTTTTTTTACGCCCCATAGAACCACAAGTCATTGAAACTATCGGGAGTTCGTTTATAAAACCACAATTGCGTGCTTCAAGTCGTCTTAATTTTGATAACGCCAACCTGCGTCTAAATCTTCCGAACAACATAAGCGCAACAAAAAACAAAACCCACCACGGAAACGTTGTTAAAAATACTTGCAAATCTATAAATAATTTACAAATTTGTATGTATAACGTATCAAACTTAAACGACACGAAGAAGTAAAAATAATATGCAAAAAATGCCACTATAATCGTTGCAAGATTGAGTTGTATTACCCATAAAATTAGCCACAATATCCAAATAAATCTATATCTTTTCAGAAAAGAAATATATGATACGATTAACCTTTTTATAGGTTGATAAGTTATCTTTGTTATCCACTTAAATACCCTTAACGGAACAGTATCTTTGTTATGATTAACGTTGTTGCTTTTGTATATCTTTTTTAACGCTAAAACAAGTATTAAAATGCTTGGAATCGCTATTGCTAACACCTTTAGTAAAACCATACAAATATCGCCTAATAACATACCGTAAGCAGCAAGGTTTTCTTTGCTAACAAGCGTTGAAAAATATGTTCCTGCCTGCGTCTTAAAAGCTTCAAAATCTTCGGGTAAAATAATATTCCACTCCATTACCTCTGAATATTCATTTACTGTCGGTATAACGCTATTTGCTAGTCCTAAAACTCTAACAAAAAAGAATTTTATAGACACCCACAAATCGCCTAAACTTTCAAATAAACGCATATATGAAGAACCGAAGTGGAATATGCCGAGATATATAAAATACAAAGATAATGCTATCGTTAAGAGTATATTAAATACTCTTAATTTTTTCATAATGCCTCCTTTATCGCTAATTTGTAGTTAATCGGCTACCTGTAAAAATTAGATAGCCGACCACTACGACCACAACGATAAGAAGAAGTATTGCTAATACCCTTTTTATCGTTTTCAACTTTACTTTTCCTCCTTCTTTTTCTGTTTCTTTTTAGACAACTTTTCTAATTCCTTATGTTCCTTCTCTTCTTGTTTTTTCAACTCTTTTTCAGCCTTTTTCTTTGCCCTACGTTTCTTGACACCCTTACCAATAGCCTTAAAAAGCATACCTATTAACTTAAATGGTAACAAAATTAGCCATATTAAGAAGTTAATTATGTAAGGTAAAACAGGCCATAGAATTATTACTAAAAGTATAATCGCTAACACTATTAGTAATATCTGCCACCACGCTAACCCACTATTATCTGGAATGGTAATATCGTTATAAATATCAATAGGACTGTTTACAACGGGAATTACCGTATATACCCCTTCCTTGTTAAAAGTAAGTTGTATAATATCAAAATTCATAAATACGCTTTCTTGAACTATGTAAGTATCTTTACCGTATTGCCCGCTTAAATTTTTACCTTTATATCCGTCATAAGCCATAACAGGTAAATTCATATAATCGGTCTGTGCAAATCTAAACAATACAACCGTTTTATCGGCTTTGGTAGATTCATCATAGAAGTTTCTAAATTCTTCTAACGCTTCCTCCGAACCATCTATCAAAAGAGTTGACGAAAGATTATCTTTTGCCATATCTTCAGCCGTAACGATTTTTATTGGTGATATACCTTTATAACTTTGGTCCACGTCGTTAGGACCTAAACCAAATAAGCCTGCGAAGAACTTATACCACCCATTATGTGTTTCGTCATAGTTGAGCATATCAAAGGTATTATCAGCGTCAAAATCAACTAGTTTATGGTGGATGTCGTCGCCCACATAACTTACAGCCGTTCTATCTTCTGATAAAGTCTTTTCAAACAAGTCGTGACTTATCGTTTTCCCCGGAACGTCAATGTATCCGTCAGTAAAACTCTTATCATAACTTTCTATATAAGCTTGTAAACGCTCTGCCGATAAAACATAGTTTGCAATAGCACTTCCGTTTGTTGAAAACAAATAAGAAATACGTTTACAAGACTCATTTATCGCAGTAGTATAATCACAGTTATACGCCCAATTATATTTATCATAGTGTCCTGCGCTTCCTACCATTTGCTGATAACCCGTATATAGTTGTAAAGCGTTATCTTCGCTTTCATAGGTGTATTTACCTAAATATGGATAAAGCATATTATAAACGGTGTCATTACTTGTAATACAAATAGGTGTCGTTTCGTATTCATACCACTCTGCTTTTATACGTTGCAACTTTCCGTATTCTTCAAAGAATCTATTAGGAACTGCAAAATAAACACTTGTTAAATCGTGTCTATGATTAGTTGCATATTCGCCCGTTCTATAGTAAGTGCTATATGTATCTAACGTAATAGTTTCTAATTGATTTATCTCACACGTTAAATTGCTTTCTGCGTCAGCATCAGGACCATATCCTTTTGCATAACCCGTAAATAAATACGTTCCACCTACGCCATATTCAGTTGCTAAATTACTACCATAGGTCACTAATTCAACACCCGATATATCATAACGACGTTGATTACTATTAACCCTATCGTTAAAATATTTGCCATTTATCTGCCTGTCCACAACCTTAAATTTATAAAATAAATTCTTATAGTTGCTTTCTTCAGATTTAGAGCAAAACTCTAACGTAAACTTTTCATAATCACTAGGCTTACCGTTACTATCGTAGGCTGTTGCCATTTGTATCATATTTGCTTTGGATTTAGTATCTAGGTTCTTCCCCGTAGGGTTATATAAGTAAACATATAAACCATAGTTATCTTGCATATTCGCTTTGAACGAATAACAATACTCTACAAAATTTATAATCTTTACTTTATCATCTACCACCGAGTATGGATAGTCTAAAATATTAAACCCTTCGCTACTTCTTAAGTCGTCTAAAACGTTTGTTTCATCAAAACTTACTTCTCTTTCGGAAGCAAAGGCTTTAGTGGGTTGCACCACAGTAGAAAACAGAGTGCAAACCACTAATACCAAAGCGATTATGCAAAAGAGAAGTTTATTTCTTCTCCCTGCATACATCAAAATACAATCACCTCCTTGTCTAGTTCAATTCCCGTTACTTTTTCAGGAACGGAGAAATTAAGTAATACACTTGATTCACCATCATAAGAGTAAACTATAAGCGTAAACATATTTTCGTAAGAATTTTGACTACAATCTTCCACAACATTATTAGGATAAATTGCTTGCAATATTTCCGTTAAATTTCCTTTTGGCTTAATCGTAAAAGTATTTTCCCCATACTCTACATCAAACCCATCAGTTAAATCTTTTTCTGCTTGATATGAATATGGATATTCATCCACCTTAAAATCGAAGTCCTTACCTGCAAGTTTATTTGGCACTACTTTAACGGAATAACCACTAACGTTCTCACCGCCAAAAGTATATTTGACTTTAACTGTTAATGGTTCGTTTACCGTCATTTCAAAGCCACTAGAACTTGTCATTACTTCTTTACCGTTGCACTCTACGGAAAAGGTTTTAATTCCCCCCGTAAAGCCGTTGGTATAATAAGCAAGGAAACCGATTGCGCCTACTACTATGAGAAGAATCAAAAAATAAGCTATAATTTTACCGATTTTTCCTTGTTTCTTTGCCATAAGTCACCTCTTAAAACAATAGATTTCCCGTAACATTAACTGATGCTACAGCCGTTTTATCAAGATTAAGATAAATAACTTTTACAACGCCAGAAGTCGGTTCTTTAACGGTTAAACCTATCTTACAATCTTCAGTTATTTCTTTAACTTTGTCTGAATAATATCTAGTTCTGCCACCGTCAATGTTGGTATATTTTTCATAGTATTCATCAATTTGTTTACCACCCGTTGTAATAGTTGCAACGCCGTTGCTATATTCAACAGTTACGAACTTATCAAGCATAGTATTAAGTGCTACAGTTTCTTCGTTTTCCCAAGACCAAGTTTCTTCCCAATAATCGTAACTATACGTGCCTTTGGTAACGCTACCTGTGCACCATAAACTTACTTCAAGTGTTTTATACTCATCACCTAACTGATTAAAAGGGTTAATTGCTGCAACGTTAAACGCATAAGAGCCGTTAAGCCCTAAAGTATAATTAGTGCCGTCATTAGCAACAATCGTATCAATTACAATTTCAGTTGGAACACCTACGAAAGTAACAATACAATCTGCTGAATAACCGCCTTCTTCGGTAGTAACCGTAACAAGAATATTGCCTTCAAACGGAGCATAACAAGTTACGTCAGCATAAGTCTGATTATCAGCATTAGGCGATACCGTAACATAGTTAGACACGTCTTCGCTATTTTCACTTTCCCACTTTACAGACCATGTGACATTTTTATTTGCAGCCGTTGATGGTAATACTTGTGCGTATATAGTTTTTGTTGCCGTATTAGTCGTTTGCGAATACGTCATAGCCGTTAATGAAAAAAGTTTTACGCCTTTTGTATTAACAAACTCTGTGTCAAAACCACCATTATTTACACTTGCCTCTTGTTCTTGCTTAACGGGTTCTTCCGTTCTTACTTTAGGTGTTAAATAACCTAATAAAATTCCTGCAAGCGTAGCACCTACAAGAAGAAATGCTATAAGTGTTAAAACCCACTTAATTTTGTCAGAAGACTTATGTTTATTTAATTCATTATTCATAAATTATTCCTCCTTAAAATTCCATTTCCGTATTATCAACCGTAATGCCCGTAACTACTGATTCATCAAAACGAAAGACAAACGCCTCTTTATAACCAGATACAGTTTCTTCTACCCAAACCTTAAAGTAACAGTCATCTACGAAAGAATAAAATTTGTTAGTATAACCGGTAGTTCTGCCACCATCCATTCTTTGCGAAGACTCATAATAACTTTCTATAGTTTTAATAGTGTTTACTGTCAATTTTCCGTTAGAGTAAGAAACGTTTATAAAGTTATCTTTTAATGTATCTAAAGCAACATCATTTAACGTTTGTTCCCACCATTTGTGCGTGCCTGTTTGATTGTAATATTCCATATTACCTAGTTTTACTGTTCCAACGCCTTCTACGGTGCAAACAACTTGATTAAATTGACTTCCTACTTGATTAAATACATTAGACAACGTAACGTCAAAAGTATAGGCTTGACCTACACCAACTCTATATTCTCCAGAAGTAGGCGAAATATTGCCACTAATAGCAATATCGGTAGGGTGGCCTGTAAAAGTAACAATACAGCTTGCGCTATAACCGTTTTCTTGAGTAGTTGCAGTAACTATAATGTTCCCACTAAACTTTTGATAACAAGTAACAGTTGCAATGTTTGAACCCGCAGACACAGGCGTAACAGTAACATAGTCGGTTACGTTTGCAGTATTAGTAGAATCACCCCACTCTACAGACCAATTTACTTTTTGGTTAGCCGCACTAGCTGGTAATACGGTTGCCGTTAACGTCTTACTTGCTGAATTGTTTGTTTGCGAGTATGTAGTCGCCCTGCTCATAGCAAGTTTTACATACGGACTATTGTTTACTTCACCAACAAAGTCGTTAGAAACAGTATTCATACTTCCCGTTTGTTCGGTAGGCGTAGTCGGTGTTTCTTCTTGTTTTTGATTTGCACTTATACAAGAACTAATAAGTGGGGCAAAAACACCTATGAACAATACGATTAAAGATATAAAGACTATTATCCATTTGACTTTATCTGATTTTTTATGTTGTTGTAATTCATTTTTCATATAATTTCCTCCTTAAAATACATATTCTGAAAGACTTAACGAAACTGAAGTTACCGATTTGATAGGACGAACTTTAATACTATTGCTAATACCCGTATTCGTTTCCGTAACGGTAATTTCGTAATACCAATTATCGTCGGTAAACTTAAGGAACGTATTATCATTTTCAATCTTTGAACTGCTTACACGGGTTTGTGACGTGATATAGTTTTCTGGTGTGCAATTAGGTTTAATTGACAACACATCTCCATTTATAGAAATGTTAAACATACTGCTATACCACGGTGAAACCGTTGTAATATCGTTAAGATTTATTGTTTGTTCAGTTCCATCAATCCACGTTACAGCGTCGGTTGACGTGTTAACAGTATTATCTTTAGTAACAATACTGCCTACACCCCTAATAGTGTAAGTATAGTTGCAGTCAGCACCTACCTTACCGAATACGTTAGAAGGTATAATCGTAAAATCATAAGTATTGCCTGAACCTAGATTGATATATGAACCAAACGAACCCGTTCCGTTAGATAACCCTGAACCTGTAATGGCAATTTCAGATGGTTTACCAGCGAAAGTTACCACGCAACTATCAGAAAGTTTTCCTTCACGAGTAGTAACAGTAATAATAATTTCGCCTTCAAATTCTTGATAACAAGTTATAACGGCTTCCGTGCTACCGTCGCTTGATGGAATAACAGTTATATATTCGCCCACGTTTGCAATATTAGAAGAATCTGCCCACGCTACAGACCAATCTACTTGTCTGTTAGGAGCACTCTCTGGTAATACTCTTGCCGAAACGTTAACGGAAACAGACCCCGTTTCACTAGCCGCTAAAGCTTTCGCCGAAAATGACATAGCCTTTGGCATAGCATACGTTTCCGTGCCCGTCATAAAACTGTTATCACCTATAGCAACGTTAGTTTCCGTTTTAGGCTTATCGTTAGTAGTGCAAGCAACTATAGTTATTACACCGCCTATCAATAAAAATGCCGCTATAATAATTGCAATAATTTTTTTCTTCATTTAATTTGCCTCCTTAAATCTGTTTGCCTTGTTTGTTGTATTGCGTAATATACTTATCAGAACGGTATCGGTTTTTCATACCTTTACTGTAGCCGTAAGCAGCCGCAAGTCTAGAGCCAAAACGTTTAGGAATGTTATACGCATCATCCCAACCTTTAGAATAACCTTTGTCGTATGAAGTGCGAATATCATCTCTCCACTTGTTTTTTTGCTCTTTTTCTTTAGTTTTTTTACCAACATAACCGTTGGCATAAGTTGTTGTTGAACTCATAAAATACCTCCAAATTTTTATTTAATATAAAAACTGCGACTTGGGGGCTTTTACACCACCGCAAGCCGCAGAAACGGTTGTTTTTTAGTGCTTATTCTTATTTAACAAGCATATTAAGTAAAGCCTTGTCGGAATTACGATAAGGTTTAACCGAACATTCGTAAACTTCGCCGGTTGCTTCATCTTTAGTAAATACGGCATAAGTATTACCTGAAATAACGCCACCCTTTTCGTCCTTAATTTCAAAAGGCGTAATCTTAAGCTCTGCTTTCATAGCGTCGCCGAAGACGATATCAAGAACGGTATAACCGCCTTTATCAGGGGGAATAATAGCAACTTTTACGTCCCTACCCCTTACTTGTCCCTTAATGAAATACGAAAAATAAGTCTTTTCGTTCTTTTCAAATGTTTCTCTTTCTACCATAATGTTCTGTTTCTTCGACATAATATTTTATCCTCCTAAATTTTAATAATTAAGCACCTTTCTTTCTAGAAATTGCTCTTGCTTCTTGCTTGGTTTTACCGTCTGCGATTGCCTTGTGATACTTATACGCACCTGCATGGTCGGACTGCGCTAAAAGATAGCCAGAACGGAAACCCTTGTTGTAATCGTCAAGTTCCTGACCTTCGTTAGGACCTCTCATATGGACTTTAGATTTTCTTTCCTTTGCGTAACCTTCTGCACGCTTGGAAGGAGTCATCCATTTCCTTTCGTTGTTGTTGTAATTAGAATTTTTGTTTGCCATAATAAAAAAATTTTCTCCTTTTAATAAATTTAATAATGTTTTTTGCCCGTAGTTCAGATAGCACAACGCCCGTGTTGCCGTTAGCCAAGCGTTAAAATTTAATATTTAATTGTTGTTTTCAATGCTAATAAGGAATTATTTATAAAACACTACGTTTCCTGCGACCTACTTTTGGAAGGTGGCCACCTTTATCTAACGTCAGTCCGCAAGTCCATAGTCGGTTATCACCAACCTTATTAGAATTGTGTTTATAAAAAGCATTTTTCGCTTTTATTACTTTTCGTATCTACGGGTGTAGCTTGTAGATGGTAAGCGTTTACCGTTGATATACGTTCTATCTGCAAAGATTTGCTCATATTGTTTGTCACGGCTTTTAGTCCTTTCATAGAACACGTCGTTACTGAAAATAAGAGTTTCACCATTATCCGTTCCCTCAACTGATATATCTTGTTTAACGATATATTTTTTAGTGCGATAAACGTTTACGGCATCCTTACAAAAGTCTGGAACACTACAAAACATCAGCTTCGTCCTCCTTGTTTAATTCTTTTACAAAAAAATCGCAAAGTTGCTTGTTAAGGCGAGAAACATAATAATAATTTATCCCCCAATCTTCTGCTACAACCGATAGCGAATTATTGTTGACATATAACGAAACGTAAAGGTCGTAAAACTTAATAGAACCACGCCTTATAACTTTGTTATATCTTGCAACCAATTTACATACGTCCGATTCTCCAACCACTACAGATATCTTTTCAAAGTCCTTTATTTTCGAGTAATAATATTTAATTTCGCTCAAATCTTCTTTTACTTTCTTTATCGTTTTCATTTCTTTACACCACCGTTTCTACCGAAACTTCTTAAAATCGTTTCTAATACCTTTGCCTGTTCACCGGTTGCAACACCCTTTAATTCTTCTAAAACTTCAAACTGCTTTGCCGTTAAATACCTTTCATATAAATCAAAGCCGTCTTGAACATATACGCAACCCGTTGGTCCTGTTTTCGTATCAATAGGGTAAGAACACGAAAGCACTTGAATATCGTTTTCAATAGTTCTACGAGTAACGTCAAATTCAAAAGCTAAATTTTCAATTTTCTCTGACCTACGCATATTTAATATTTCAATAATGCGTTGACGACGTTCAATCGTGCTTTTCATATTCTCACCTCCTTTGCCGTTGTTATGCCTGTATTCTAGAACCTATTTACGAAGCCTAATTTCGTAAATTAAAAACTTTTTTAATTTTTTTGAAAATTTTTTTGAAACGAAAAAAACCCCCGACAACCAGACTGCAAAATATTGCAATCTAATTATCGAAGGCTTCACAATTTACTTGGCTCACTCTTACGATTTTAAGTATTGGTCTTTCAAGGGCTTACGAAGCGACTCACGTCCTACTGCCTTGTAGTCTAATATACTGTTTATTTAGTTGTAGCTTATAACTTCTTCTCCTGTAGGGGCATAAATATCTTCAACAATGTGCCGCCTACTTTTTTGTTGGCTTACATAACGTGTATGACAAAACGGACATTCCACCTTTAATAAACCATCTGCATTGCGATACCCTATAATCTTTTGACCGCAGTTCCTACAATACCCTAAAACGGGTGTGTTCTTCTCTTGATACATACATATCTACCCTCCTTCTTCCCATAAACAAAACGGTTTGAATTTATTAAACTATCATTGTGTGGTCGGGAATTCCATCACGAAAGCATAATACCGACTTTGTTCCTATTTATATAATGTTTGATAGCAGGGTTAAGCTACCTTTATCAAACGAATACTTTTGTTAAAATTTCTTCACTTGAATATAACGGTATGCGATTTGGTCTTTCAAAACGTTTAATTTGCGTTTCTTTACCACAATGTTCACATACAAATCTACCCTCTGTTTCCCAAAGATATAAATCTTTATTTATTGTTTTACAATTAGGACAAGTCACATCAAATTTATCCATTTCTTCTAGCACCTCCTCTTTTTATAATTATTCGTTCATATTCTGTATCACCAGCATATCTTGCTTCAATAATTTGATGACCGAATAAATTCTTCCTATATTTTAGTATCGCACTACAATGGGGGCACAGCATTTCTTTATATAGAAAGCCAAAATTCATTTTTAATTCGCTAGAACAATAGATACAATATTTAGTCTGCTCCATAATCTCCTCCTATTTTTGTGTGCAACCCTTATTTTTTACAAAAACAAACATTTGTTCGTATTTGTAGTTAAAATTATACTCCCTATGGCATTTTAAGTCAACGCTATTAGGGAGCTGACACAAAAATTTTTATAAATTTATTTTGACGAAATATGTCATAAAGACTTGACAAGCCAAAAACACATAAATCTTGCCACTACGCCGTATAACCTTTTCGCACACATACTCTAACACACTAATTATGACAACTACTGTCATATTAAAAAAATAATTTAACCTTTTTATATAAAAACGAAAAATAAATTGCCTTTCTTGGTAGTGGTTTTTTCGTATCATAATCCCTCCCCTTTTAACTGTCAAACGTCGTCTAAAAGATTGACCTATTATATATTGATTACAAAACAATCTTTTTTCCTTTGGTTTGACAGCGGGAAGGTCTTATGATTTTCGTTAATTGCGAAAGACAATTTATATAAATAAGTTAAAAAGGCTCAAATCAATATTAAAACTAGTGCAAAAAATGTCAAAAATATTTAGGTTTTTTGCAAAAACGCTGATTAAAAGTGCAAGTTGATTGCTAACACTCTTGTTTGTTTTTATGAAACAATCTATTCAAGAAAATTAAATTTGAGAAAATTGGCGTATAGCAAAAATGACAATCTGAAAATTTATAGTTGCATTTTCTGGGCGTAATACGTTCCTACTTCGGACGTAGTGCGCTCTTTTTCTCTCCATAAGGAGAAATATGAAAGCAACTAAAAAAAGAAAATTAAAAGTTATTAACATTGGAAAACCGACTTTTGACGATATTCCTTTATCGGATTTAGAAGTTTTCTACAAAAACCTACTAAAACATATTTTAGAAGAAAAAGAAACTGACTTAAAGGAGAATAAAAATGAAGAAAGACAAAAAAACTGCTGTAATTTATGCTAGATATTCTAGCGAACGACAAACAGAGCAGTCTATTGAAGGTCAAATTCACGTTTGTAACGAATTTGCAGCCCGTAACGATATAGTTATTGTCGATACTTATATTGACCGTGCTATGACGGGAACAAATGACAATCGTAAAGATTTTCAACGTATGCTCAAAGATAGTGCAAAACAGGCGTGGGATTACGTTCTTGTTTATAAACTTGACCGTTTCTCCCGTAACAAATATGAAACTGCTATGCACAAGAAAACCCTGCGAGATAATGGCATAAAACTTTTATCCGCAATGGAAAATATTCCCGAAACACCTGAAGGCATTATTTTGGAATCATTGCTTGAAGGTATGGCTGAATACTATTCTGCCGAACTATCCCAAAAAGTTAAACGTGGAATGAGAGAACTACGCACCAAAGGAAACTATATGGGTGGATATTTGCTTTTTGGTTATAAAAAAGACGGAAAAAAAGTTGTTCTTGACGAAGAAAAAGCCAATATCGTTAAATATATTTACGACGAATATTTGCACGGAACATATATTAAAACCATCATTGAAAATTTAACCGCAAAAGGAATATATCATAGGGGTAAGCCCTTTGCCGTAAACACTATCCACCATATGCTTGAAAACGAAAAATACACGGGTAGTTTTGACTGCAACGGTGAAATAGTTGATAATATTTTCCCGCCTATTATCACAAAGGAAATATTTTTGCAGGTTCAAGAAAAAAAGTATAAAAATAAATACGGCACTCATAACGCTGATATTACCTACATATTAAAAAATAAACTTTTTTGTGGGTATTGTGGTAAAACAATGAGTGCTGATGCAGGAACTGCCCGTTCTGGTGACGTTTTTAGATATTATAAATGCTCTAGAAAGAAAACCACGCATAAATGCAAAAAAGGCTCTGTAAAAAAGGAAATAATAGAAGAAACCGTTGTTAATTCTATTATTGACGCTTTTAATAAAAATGACTTAAATAAACTTGTTGACAAACTTGTAGAATTAAACAAAGAAAAGTTTAGAACAAATTCACGACTTACGTTATTATTAAACCAGAAAGCCGATATAGAGAAATCTATAAACAATCTCATTTTAGCAATGGAACGTGGTATCTTCTCTGATATGACAAAAAGTAGGCTTGACGAATTAGAAGGGCAACTTTCAATAATAAAGGAACAAATATTATACGAAGAAGCTCAAACAAAAGTATCTCTATCAAAAGAAGATATTATTACCTATATAAAATCGGCTCTTAAAAAAGAAGCGAAAAGATTGATAAATTTACTTGTTGAAAAAATAATCTTATACGAAAACAAAATAGAAATCTTTTATAAGTATCAAAAAACAAAAAGTCCTGACGAAATAAGTCAGGGCTTTCTCTTTTATCAAAATTCAATTTTTTATAACAAAACAAGGGTTGTTAAGAACGTTTATATAAAAAAGACCAATTTTACGGAAGAAAAATTTGATGTTTTTCATCACTTTTAGAACCTTAAAATCGTCAGTATTTTCCTAATAAAAAACACCGTTGAACCTGATGAGGTTCAACAGTGTCTC
>JAFWXT010000083.1 GCA_017522945.1 Clostridia bacterium | reverse complement strand
TTTTAGAAATTAAAAAATTGCAAGCGTTTAACAAATAATCGGGAGCACTCAAAATTATGCTCGAAACCGCTGGTGCTATTATGCCTATAATCAAAGAACAAATAACGAAAGATAAGGTAACAACATACAAAATAACCACTACCGGTACAAAAATTAAATTAGCAAAAACCGAAATAATCGATATATAGCCCGACATATCGGTTAAAACAGGTAGAGTTGCAAGTTGAGCAGATAAACTTACGCTAAGCCCACTACCGATAGGACTACACACATTTGAGCCACGCTCGAAAAGTGGGTTTAATAAAAATATCGAGCTAACCGCTAAAAATGATAACTTAAACCCTGCGTCAAATAAATTCATAGGATTTGCAACAAGTAAAATCAAGCCCGCTAGCGATGAAGAACTTAAATTATCCTTTTTGAACCCAGTGTAATTAGAAACTATGGTAACGGTTGCCATAATAAATGCTCTAACCGATGATGGTCTAAACCCACAAATTCCACAATAAATAAAAGTAGGAATTAAAATTATAAATGGCTTAAGTTTTCGTTTAATTTTTAAGCGTGAAGAAATAAAAGTAAATATTGAAACAAACACGCCAACGTGTAAACCAGAAACAGCAAAAACGTGCGCTATCCCGGCAAATCGGTATGTTTGTAATGTTTCAACCGGCAGATAGGAAGTATTACCAAGCGTTAAGGCTATAGCCATTGCATATCCCTCTTTTGAAAGATTTTTACGCAAAAACGCGCGAACTTTTAAAAATGCAATTTCATAAAAATTTACCTTTGCGCCAACAATTTGCATATTATCAATCTCGGTAATTTCATAATATAAACCACCGAATATATCACTTTCAATCTCGCCCGAATAATATCTATTTACAAGGGTTGCATTGCATTTCAAAATACTGCCAATATCAATTTTATCGATGGTATCAAAAGGAAATATTAACGCAAAAGTTTTGCCTTCAAGTTCCTTGCCTTTAAAAAAGCAATCGTCAAATTCTATATAAATATAAGAATCTCTATAAGTTGCTTCACAAATCCTACCTATAAAAACTTCGTTCTCAGGCGCAGTAAAGGTAAGATTTTTCACTTTATTTATCCGAAGGTCGGTTGAAAAATGTCCAACTGCAAAAAATAACAAGGAAATAAGCGCGAAAATAAGAATTTTCTTTTTATGCTCACTTTTTATAAATCCTAAAATTATAAAAGCTATTACATAAAGTATAAAAGCGAGCAAGGAAAACCAAACCGATATTTTAAAAGAATAAAAAGAGCAAAATATGCCAAGTACAAGCGAAACACACGCAAGCACTATAGGGCGCAAATTTATTAACTTGTTAAAGCTTTTATCTTCGCTCATATTTTATCCTTAGTAAAAATTTTAAATTTTTTAATACTTTTTTATTAAAATAAGTTGCATTTTTTTAAAAGTATTTGATATAATAATATTGAACCTGCGGTGTTCGAGTTAGAGTATTATTTAATCCACGAATCTATTTAGGGAGCATAGCGTCGCATAATTTATGCAAAGCCTGTGGTTATTGTCTTTGTGCAGACCGCTTTTAACAGGAAGTCAGATAATTATTCGCCTAGCACCCACCTGCTAAACAGCGGGTTAGAATTTGCTCTATACGGCACAGGCGGGGGTAATTTAAAAAAAGTTGCACTCTTTTTTAGAGTGCGATTTTTATTTTATAAAATAATTAAAAATAAACAAAAAGTGCCGTTATAACGCGATTAACGGCACTTTTGTTTTATAAGCGAATTTTAAAGTAGTGTTACGCCCGCCTTTTTACAAGCGTTTTTTGTATCTTCGTCCCAAACCGAAACTTGAACTTCGCCAACGTGTGCCTTTTGTAAAAGTAACATACATAGCCTTGACTGCCCTATTCCACCGCCGATAGTGAGCGGTAATTTTTCTTGCAACAATAGTTTGTGAAAATATAATTCTTTTCGATGCGTTTTACCCGATAATTCAAGTTGATTTTCTAAAGTTTTAGCATCTACTCTTATCCCCATTGAAGATAGCTCAATAGCATTATCGTTAATACTGTCGTAAGCTATCAAATCACCGTTAAGAGACCAATCGTCGTAATCGGGTGCGCGCATGCTATGAGCAATTCCGTTTGGTAATTTAGCACCAATTCCTATAATAAAGGTTGTTCCGTGCTCTTTTACGAACACTCTTTCTCGTTCTTCTGCCGACAAATTTGGATATTTTTCATAAAGTTCGATAGCGGTTATAAATGTAACCTTTGGAGAAAAATGGTAATCAAGTTCAGGAAAGCGTTTATTAAGCTCTTCACTGCTTTCACTTATTGCGTTAACTAATTCTTTAACAACCGAGCAAAGATATTCAACGCATCTTTGCTGCTTTGATATAATGCGCTCCCAGTCCCATTGGTCAACGTAAATTGAGTGTAAATTATCGGTAGTTTCATCCTTTCTAATGGCGTTCATATCGGTATAAATACCTTCGCCCATGTGAAATCCGTATTCGTAAAGAGCAAGTCTTTTCCATTTTGCAAGCGAATGAACTATTTGAATTTGCGTGTTATTCGCGCTAAAACTAACGGGATTTTCAATTCCACTTAAATCGTCGTTTAGTCCGCTGTTTTGTTCAACGAAAAGTGGTGCTGAAACCCTTTTTAAATTTAAATTTTCAATCAATTTGCTCTCAAATATGCGCTTTAACTCACCTATTGCCGTTTGAGTGCGATAAATATTAAGTTTAGATTTGTAATTCTTTGGTATAACTGTTTTTTTCATAATGAATTATTTTTCAATAAGGTTTTTTTCAATTTTTTTATATTTAACCGCACGTGAAATTCCTATACCAATTGCCACGCCTGCTAATGCAAATAGTAATACCGCGATCATAATACCGCAATACATAAAAAATTCTGCAGGAAGTATTCTAATAATTTGGTCATCCCACCAGTCAAATACCCAGTTATCTTTGCCTGGGAAGAATATTTTATGAAATATTTCAAAAGCTTTTGTAAAATCAACCGCAATTGCAGCGCCTAAAACAATAGGTATTATAAGCGCAAACAGTCCAGAAAACATAAACCAGTCACATTTTAAAATTTTTGCAGGAGCTAAAATTTTTGCTTTCTTTAAAATTAGCGCAACGATTAAAACAACTGAAGAAATAATTAAAGCCCAGGTATCAAGATCAAAAAGTATTTTACAGTCTTCAAAATGGCTTTTACCTTCTTGCGAATATTTTAGTTCGCCAGTACCGAATGGCGTTCCAAAATTCAAATAATTTAAAACGTCGTTATAAGCAGTAACTATTTGTTCACGGGTGAAACCAGAATAATCTTCAATTTCAAGCCAATCAATGCACCAATAATAAAATGGGCGAAACCAAATTGGCAAAGCGATTGAAAATGCAACTATAAAAATAAATCCAAAAAATGTTAAACAAATCGACCATATTTTACTTGTTTTCACAAAAAAGTCCTCCTATAGCGTTGTTAACCACTATTTTTGTAAAAATCAACTAAGTTTTAAAAATATATAACCGAACGGTTTGAAACAAAGTTTTTAAAGCTTTCAACCTTAATCATTTTAGGTTTTTTTGTTATATCAAAGCAAGTATCAACGTAGTCTGGCGCTCTAAACCAAGGTTCTATACATAAAAAAGGTGCTTCTTTAGGTTGCCAAATTAAAATATTTGAAGCATCAAAATCAAAATGAGCAACTCTTTCACCCTTAAAGAGTAAATTTAAACTTCTTGAATTAACATCACGTAAAACAAAGGTATCAAACGCAAACAAATCCTTTGTCATTTTTAAAAGGTTTCCAGTACCAAAATCAAGGTCTTCATGCATAAGTAGTCTTCCATCAATTTTGGGTGATAAAAATCTTTCTTCCTTTTCAAACTCAACGCTATAATCTTCTAACAAGCCCTTTAAATTAAATGATTCGTGACTACCAAAAGAAAAATATATTGGTTTTGCTTGTTTATTTTCCACTTCTACCCTTGAACTAAGTTTATTATTCTCAATTGTATAAGTAACTAAAAATTCGTATTTAAAAGGATATATATCAAATTGTTCGGGTGTTTGAATAAGGCGCATCGTAACGCTATCACCTGTTTGATTTACCACTTCAAAAGTGGCTTTACGAACGAAACCGTGTGGTTGCATATCGTAAGTTTTATCGTTTAGGGTATATTTAAAATCTTTAAAAGCACCACAAACTGGAAATAAAAGTGGGGAATGACCCGTCCAAAATTTTTCGTTTCCCTGCCAAATTCTTTCTTCATCTTTATATATTACGCTCGTAACTTCCGCGCCAAAGGTTGAAATTGTAACACGTAATACGCTATTATTTAAAATTACTTTTTCCATATTAAAACTCCCAATATTATATAAAAGTCAGCCTATATGTGCATTAACAATACTTTATAACATATGCTAAATTGTTAATGCGTTTAAGTAGAACACAAAAAAATCATCTCTACCGCGCAAAGTGCTAATTTGAGCATATGTTTTAAATAAGTAAAACGCCTTTAACTAAGATAGGCGTAACTTATTAGTTTTTTTTCTCGTTTTGCTTTTTTAAAGCCTTTTCTTTCTTCACTAATTTTTCATGTTTTTTCTGCATTATTCTTGCTGCAATCATATCAAGCCAACTCGTTTCGTGTTCGTCACCTGATATAAGTTTTGTTAAATTATTTCTTGACGCATACCAAACTAAAAGCATTATTAAAAAAATTATATGCTCGGTAACTATAAAGAAGATAGTACCAAATTCTAAAGAAAGTTCTTGAATAAAACCTAATTTATATAAACTTATAAGCTCGGCAATCGCTGGCGGAGTGATAGCAATCATCGAACCCATTGAACCCATAGCTGTTAAAAGTATAAAACCTAGCGCGAGTAACGTTGAAACAACACCTACAAGTGGTTGAGTAACTAAGAAAAGGCCTATTGAACATGCTATACCTTTTCCTCCCTTAAAGCTATAAATTACTGGAAAGATATGCCCTAAAATTACAAAAAATCCAGCAATATATTGCGCCATAACCGAAACGTGCAAGGTAGAGCCTGCAAAAATTAAATCTTTAAACAAAATTTTCACAATAAGAGTTGGAAGTGCGCCTTTAAAAACGTCTAAAATAAAAGTTAAAAGCCCTATTTTTAAACCGAACGTTCTACTCATATTCATAGTGCCGGGGTTACCGCTACCTTCTTTAGTAATGTCGCGATTTAGTTTTTTTGAAATTATTCGTGCAAAATTAACGTTACCTATAAGATAAGAAAATATTGCAACCAATAAAAACATCCACCAAAGACCTTTAAAATCAACTTGCATAAATCACCATTATTAGTTTATCTTATAAATCTTAATTGGTTAAAAATTTATTCTTCTTCCCTATTTCTAAAAATAATTTTTATAGGTGTACCCGAAAAATCAAAAGCGCGTCTGATATAATTTTCTAAATAACGCTTATACGAGAAGTGAATAATCTCACTATCATTAACGAAAATAACGAAGCGCGGTGGTGTAACACTATCTTGTGTTGCGTAGTAAATTTTTAATCTTCTACCGTTCTTTGAAGGTGGTTCGGTAGTTCTAATAGCATCGCCGATAAGTTCATTTAGCGTACCCGTAGTAATTCTTCTTCTTGAATTTGCAACACAGTCGAGCGCAACCGATAAAATTTTGTCAACCCTTTGTCCGCTTTTTGCAGATACGTATATCGCTTTATAATAATCCATAAACGCAAGATCGCAATCAAGTTTTTTATTAAACTCGTTTACGGTGTGGGTATCTTTTTCAATTAAATCCCACTTATTCATAACGATAACCGATGGCTTCCCTTGTTCGTGAATATAACCGCAAATCTTAACGTCTTGCTCGGATAAACCTTCATTACTATCAACGACCATCAAACAAACGTCTGCCCTTCTTATTGCACCGAAAGCACGGATGACACTATAATATTCAATATCTTCGTCAACGGCTTTTTTCTTTCTTATACCTGCCGTATCAATAAGCACGAATTTTTGACCGTTAACTGTAAAAGGTGTATCAATAGCGTCACGCGTTGTTCCTGCGATGTTTGAAACTATAGTTCTATCGTATCCTAAAAGTTTATTAACAAGGCTACTCTTTCCTGCATTTGGTTTACCAACCACTGCAACGCGAATAACTTCTTCATCAACTTCTTGCTCTTCAACCTTTTCTAAATTAGCGCAAACTTCATCAAGTAAGTCACCTATACCCGTTGCTTGTTCGCAAGATATACCAAATGGCTCGCCTAAACCTAAATTATAATATTCAAAGAGTTGATCGGGCTTATAGTTATCAAGCTTATTAACACCAAGAATAACGGGTTTATGGCTACGGCGGAGCATATCAGCAACGTCGTAATCAGAAGCAGTAAGTTCGGTTTTTACGTCGCAAAGTAAAATAATTACGTCGGCTGAATCGATAGCAATTTCCGCTTGCTTTTTAATGTGACGCCACATTTCATCTTCGGATTTTAACTCAATACCACCGGTATCGATAAGCGTAAAAGCATGCCCACACCATTCAGCGTCGGCATAAATGCGGTCACGCGTTACACCTGGCGTATTTTCTACGATAGAAATCTTTTTGCCAGTTACTTTATTAAAAAACGTTGATTTTCCTACGTTAGGTCTGCCAACGATAGCAACTATAGGTTTCATATTGTTTTCTCCATTTTAATTAGTAAATTCTTATAAAAACCACGCTATAAGTCAATTATTAAGCATTTAAAATTTTTACTTAACCGTCAATCAAAGCGCGTTTAACTTTCATTTTTAACTCTTTTTCTAAATGTTCAAAGGTAACGTCGTCTAAAAAAATATTTTCAAACTGCATTAAACAAGGATTAGGAACAAGCAAGCAATCGTATTTCCCTGCGTATTCTTTTAACGCGCCTAAAACGTCCTTTCCAACCAAAAGCCCAGTACAGTTAACCGTGCTTCCAAAAAATTTGTTTTCGATTTTAACAACTTTAATTTCAACGTCTTTACAAGCGTTTTCAACCTTTTTGCAAATTTTTGAAATAAAATTATATGCGCTAGTTCCCGTAAAGGTTAAATATTTGCCCTTATCAAGCACCGGCTTTGTTGCAAGGCTTAAAATCTCGTTAACGCTTTTTTCAAACTTAACGCTCATACCAACGCCGTTTTCAACCTGCCAAAACTCACCGTAACTTTCAAAAGGAGGAAGTTCGTATCCGGCTTTAAAATAAAACTCGTCTGCTAATGCAACTAAATTGCCGTTATTGCGTTTATTTGCTTGTTTTACTTGCTCAATTACGCTTTTTGCATACTCAGTTGATAAATCTTCAATAGGATACAACCCTTCGCGAAACTTAGTTATTCCACAAGGTACAACAGCAACCGTTTTAACACCGTTAAATGAATATAATTTATCGATGCTGTAATCAAGTTCTTCTTTATCGTTAAGCCCTTTAACTAAAACGATTTGCGCGTGAATTTCAATGCCTGCATCACTAAGCTTTTGTAATTGATACTCAATTTTATTAGCGTTGGGATTTGAAAGCATTTTATTTCTAAGTTCGCCGTTAACCGCCTGAACTGAAACGTAAAGTGGAGAAAGGTGTTAGCGAATAATTCGTTCAAGTTCTTCATCACTTACGTTGGTAAGGGTTACGAAATTACCGCAAAGAAAGCTTTGGCGATAGTCATCATCTTTAACGTATAAGCTTTCGCGCATTCCCTTTGGCATTTGGCGAACAAAACAAAACAAACAATTATTTTTACAAGTGCGTATTTTTAATCCATCATCTTCAAAGGTAAGCCCGATAGGCTCGTCTTCATCTTTTTCTATTTCAAGTTCAACTTCTTCGCCGTCTTTAGTCAAAACGCTAAAAGTAAACTCGGTTTGCGCTTCAGCGTATAAATAATCTAAAATATCAACCACTTTATAGCCGTTTATTTTAGTTATGCTATCGCCTATTTCAAAGCCAAGTTCTTCAGCTAAACTGTTTTGTTCAACGTTTAATATCTTTAGCATATTTCACCTTAAAATTCTAATAAATACTCGTTTATCGACCTATAGAGTGCCTTTTCGATTTTTCATTTGGTTATACGAATAAATGCACCCACAATAATCCTGCCTGTAAAGGTTGTATTCTTTACTGTTTTTAATTGAATTTAAATAGCCGTTATTCTTTTTAAAATCGCAGTAAAGCCAACTAACTCCATCATACATTTCACACACTTTTTCACCAATAGTATTTATAAGCGTAGCGTTTTTATAAGGGCTTACCGTTAGCGTTGTAGTTATAAAATCAAATCCGTTTTCGCTTGCATACTTTGCGCACTTAGTAAAACGTAACGCAAAACATTTTTCACACCTCGAGCCACCTTCGGGCGCGTCCTCATATCCCTTAACAGCATCAAGATATCTTTGGTTATCGTAAGGCGGAATTATAACCTTTATTTTACTGCCGTAACGTTCGTTCACATATCTTACTTGCTCGTTTGCGCGTTTTATATATTCTTCTTCGGTATCCATATTAGGATTATAAAAATAAATAGTAATATCAAAAAAATCAACTAATCTATCTATTACGCCAGAAGAACAAGGCGCACAACAACTATGCAATAAAAGCTTATTATTTTTGGCTTGTTTTATTTGATTTAAGCGTTTATTTTCGTAATCAATCTTGTTCATTTTAATAAAAAGTGCTTATATAGGTTGATTATCAACCATTTCAAATATAATTTATTCTTGTTTAGGTTTTGATAATGCTATTTTAATTATCAATACTATAAGCATAATAATTGCAATAGCAAGCAAGCAATAGATAATTAAATCAACGTATGCACTAAAGAAAAAGGTCAATAAAGTAATAATCGTGCCGGCTATCAAATTACCGATTAAAATCGCAGGAAAAGCAGTTTTAAAATCAAGGTTTAAAAATACCGCAATTGCAGTACCCGTCCAAACCCCAGTAACAGGAAATGGTACGGCAACAAAAGCTAAAAGCGCGTTACGTAAAACTCTTTTTGCCAAAAGTTGAGATTGCTCTTCAGTAAGTGCATCGCCACCACGCTTTTTGTTCGCGTCTTCGGCAAGTTTTAAGGCTTTATTATAAAAAACGTTTTCTATTTTTAAAATTAATTTTTTCAAAAACTTAATTTTTTTAAGCAAATTAAATACAGGTATTAGAAGGAAGAATAATGGAATAGTAACTAAAGTAGAGCCAAAATAACCAAGTAAAGCCGATTGCCACAAATCAATTCCTGCCTTAGTTCCTATAGGAATAGCCCCTTTTAGTTCAATAAGCGGAAAAGCTGAGATTATAAGAACAAGTAATTTATCGTTTTTAATAATTTCTTGTAAAAAAAGCACTAATTTATCTGCCATACACCCTCATTTAATTGTGTTTTATGTTAATTCATTATATAATATATT
>JAFWXT010000082.1 GCA_017522945.1 Clostridia bacterium | reverse complement strand
TAATATATTTTTATGTTTACGGATATAATCTTGGTAGGATTATATCTCTTATCGTTTTCCAAAATCCGTAATTGAAATATATTATTGAATTGTTGTGAAAAGGTTGTAGCAGACTTACGAGAAAGGTATATTCTATATTTGCCGTGTATCGTAAGATATACGGCATCTTATTTGCAAGCAATTCAATCAAAAGGCAAGAGCCGTAGGAAACAAAACACTTTGTTTTCAACGGCTCATTTTTTATAGGAGCGAATATGAAAACGTGTTGCTTTATAGGACATAGGAATACAAAAGGAACGCCCGAACTATGCGACGAATTAAGAAAAACCGTTATTTATCTTATAAAAAAACAAGGCGTTAAAACGTTCTATTTTGGTAGTAAAAGCAAATTTGACGATATGTGTTGGAAAATCGTTACGGAATTACGGGAAGAATACCCCGACATTAAGCGTGTTTACGTTCGTATGTATTATCCCGAACTTGGCGAGCCGTATATAGGTTATATTCTCGAAAATTACGAAGATACATTTATGCCCGAACGGATAGAAAACGCAGGTGTTGCGCGATATGTTGAGCGCAACCAAGAAATGATAAACGCAAGTGATTTTTGTGTATTCTATTATAATGAAGAATACAAACCACCTTTACGGAAACAATCACGTAGCGCGTTATCTACCTATCAACCCAAAAGCGGAACAAAGGTCGCTTACGAATACGCAAAACAAAAGAAAAAAGATATAATCAATTTATATAGGTAAAATATGACGTTAATAGAAAAATGGAAATTCCGTCGTTTTGAACGGTATTGGCACAAACAAGGTAGAAAAGATTTGTTTACTTGGGTACACCGCTATTTGCGGTTGCATAGTGAATTGCTTGACGATAGCGTATATCAAGAAATGTTTGACTACCACCGCAACACGCTCATAGCATACGTTAAACGCGACGTAAAAAGGAAAAACACAACCGATAAAGAATACGGCGAACTTATAGACGTACTTGCGGATATTTACAATCGAAACGGGGCTGAACGAGTAAACAAATATAAACCGTTAGTTGACGAATTGTATAATTTTTGGAAAGAAAACCCCGACGCGATACACGATATACGCATTTAACATTTTGAAATGGGTATAAGTAAAAAAATGAAAAAGCGACAAAAAAAATTACAAGCGTAAATATATATCGACTTGATTTATTTTCAAAAATATGGTAAAATAAATTATCCAAATACGCGAAAAGGAGTTGACTTGTCAAAATGTTTGAGTATAATCGTTTAGACAGACAGACAGACAGACAGACGGGCGCATAATGTAGTTCGTTCATTTTTCGTGTGTAATTTAATAGGGATAAACAAGCCATTTAACGGTGGGCGTTTTGCGCCCGTCTGTTAAGTGGCTTTTTATTGTATAAAAAATTTTAAGGAGATTTATTATGAATACAGAACAAAGCATTGACAAATCAATTATGGAAGTTAATTCCAATGCGTGAGAATGAAGAAAATTGAGAAAGCCAATTAGAAACAGTATTAATTGAACTCGCTGGATTGCATGAGCTATTTAATATAGATGATAAATATTTAATT
>JAFWXT010000081.1 GCA_017522945.1 Clostridia bacterium | reverse complement strand
TATGTAGGATAGGCGCATCGATACGAGAAATTGAAAAGACGTTTCCGGAATCAGTTATGGGACAAATTTTCAATCTTATTTTTGCAAGCGCTTACGTGAATTATATAACGACGCAAGACTTTAAAGAGCAGTTTGATAAGAATATTGCAAAGGTTGTTGAGTTAGTTGAAATGCTTCCTAAGAAACTTGGTGATTTTTATAAATTCATCAAGGAAAACGGTGGAGGTGATAGTGATGAATGAGGAACAACGTAACCAATATCAGATTACTCGCAAAGACGCTCGTAATTGTTTTGTGGAAAGCCTAAACGATGCTTTTGGGTTGGAAAAGGTTCATCTAACGTTTGCAACGTATGACGTTAATCGTCCTATAGGGCAACGTCAAACAAATAATATCGGTATTTATATTGCAACGGATGAGTTCTTAGAATTATGTCGTAAGCTCGAGTGTGGTGAATTGAAGTTCATTATGCAACAGCGACAGAAAAACAAGGATGTGTCTCCGATATTTGAGAGCTTAGGTGGAACTTCTTCAGATAGACTTAAAGCGATGGGGAAAGCCCGCGCTGACGGTAAAAGTATTTCTCGAACCGTAAAACTGATAATAGGAGAAAGGTCGGATTTTCTGCTTATTGCTGATAGTGGACCAGGAGAACAAACGAAGACCGGGTTGATTGTGCCGAAGTTTGGCAATAAACCAGAGAATCACGTTGCAGTCAGTATGACGTTTGAAACATTAAGCGAACTATTGCTTTTAACAAAAGCGCATTACGTGGCGTGGAGAACAGCGTGGTATCAATCTTGTTTTGAAGAATTAAATAAAAATAAATCTTCAAGTAGAAAACAAGAACAAAAAAAGAGTACTGAAACTCAAAGCTTTTTCAGTACAGAGTAAAACAAGAGGGTGGTTCATACGAATCACCCTTTTTCTTTTGGTTATTGCTTTTTGCAATATCAATTACGCGATATATTGGCTTCACTTGATTCACTTATAAATGAAATGAATAATCGCTATGAGATGTTTGCAAATCTTAACGTAAGAATTATTGACGAATACAATAAACATGCTCAAGAAGCAGATATGCCGTTATTACAAAAAATAGTGGTTGTTGCTGATGAGTTTGCAGATTTACTTTTAGTTGATAAGAAAAAGTTTGAAAATGCAGTAATGACATTAGCAACAAAGTGTAGAGCCGCTGGTATTCATTTGATTTTAGCAACACAACGTCCGTCAAAAGATACTATTACTCCTACAATCAAAGCATGTTTACCTAGTAGAATTGCATGTAAATTAATAACGGAAATAGATTCTAAATTAGTACTTAATGAGAACGACGCTCAAACCCTTGTTGGAAACGGTGATTTATTATATAGGGATGTAACGATGTTGTCAACAGTTCGCGTCTTAGCTGGGTATGTAAGTCTCAAAGAGATTAAAGAAATAGTTACACTAATAAAAAAGGAATATAATGAAAACTAACGATAAAAACGAATTGCTTAAAAACATTGATAGATTAAAAACAACTCTAAACGGAGCGATTAGAATTAAGAAGAATTTAAAGATTAATTCTGTTAATCCTGTTGAATGGTGTAAAACTCAAATTAAGAGCAAAAATTCTACAGTTCATAAAGAAGGTAAGAATTACTACGTTAAAGCAAATGGCTATGAAATAACCATAAATTCATCCTCTTTTACGATAATTACAGCGCATGTTTTATAAAATCTTTTTAAAAAAAACTTAAAATGACACAATAATGACACAAAAGTGATACAAAATTGAGTTTTACATAGAAATTAATATATGTTATAATGCTATTGTCAAAAATTGTAATCAAACGAACGCACCGCTTAGGAAAAATATCCTAGACGGTGTTTTTGTTTGGTAAAAAAGGAGGCTTTATGAAAAGATAGAAGAAAAAACAGTTAGAACAGGAAAGGCGTGATAGAGATTTTGGTTATGACGGTTATTATAATGATGTTGAACCAGTAGATATCAACGAGCAGTCAAGTGAAAAGAAAGATAACAGTTCTACAGCAATTAAAGTAAGCGCTTTA
>JAFWXT010000080.1 GCA_017522945.1 Clostridia bacterium | reverse complement strand
GAGCAGTTTTTCCTTGCATAATTGCATAAACGTTTTCTAACTTAACTGCACTTATAGTCCAAGCAGTAAGTACGCCCATAGTCCAACCGCCAGTTGCGTTATAAATAATAACTGAATTTCTAACAGTACCGCCCTTCATTGAACGACCAACTAAACCACCAGCGTTTGCTGCAGTACCAGTTGATTCAACGAATACGTTTTCAATTAAATAGTTACCTGCTGCGTTTGCTGCTAATACGCCTACGCCGTCTTGTCTTGCAGGTTCGTTTGCTGTAAAGTTTCTCCAAGCAGCATCACAATCTTCGAATGCTACGTTTTTAATAACTGTACCATCACCGATATCACCAAAGATACCACCGATATCAAACTTAAAGCCTTTTACAACATAACCTTGACCGTCAAACGTGCCGTGGAAACCTGCTAAATCAGTTGCATGAGAACCAGAACTGATAGAACCCATTGAAGGAGCTTTAAATGGAGCTTCTTCGCCTGTTGCAATAATATTATTTGCAAGCATAAAGTATCCACCGTAACTATAGTAAGTTGCGTCACCAGCGTTAGTTCCTTCAGTTACTTCTGTGTATGATTGTAATTGAGCAAGTTCTTCATAAGTTCTAATAAGTTTAGTGATTACTAAAGCGTTAACTGAGTAGCCGTATTCAGCGTTTGCAACAACTAATTTATAAGTTCTTTCTGCTTCACTGCCAAAGTCGTGTTCTTTAAGCCAAGTAGTGCTTAAAGCTAAATCATCACTTTCACCTAAAGCATAAATTCTTGCAATAGAAGTTTCTTCACTGCCAAAAATTTGGTTTGCAGTAATTTGTTCGCCAATAGTAGCCTTGCTAGCATCTAAGTAAACTTTAATTTCTTTTTCTACAACAGGGAATAATACCTTTACTTGTAAAGGAGTTGAAGTATAAGTTTTAGAATCTGTTGTGTAAGATACAGTTACGTTTGCTGTACCTTCGCCAACAGCTGTTACAACGCCGTTTACTACTGTTAAAACTTCATCATTTGAAGAAGCCCAACTAATTCTGCTTTCTTCAAGACCTTCTGCCGAGCCTTCAACTAAAATCTTTGAAGTTAAAGTTGCGCTATTTACAAATGAAACGTTACCAAGTTGAATATTAGAAGTGTAAATTTCAACAGCTTCGGTTTGCTCAATTTCAACAACAACGTCTTCTTTTACGCTAACTTCCATTTCATAAGTTAAGTAAGCAGGGTCGATACCCTTCCAAGAAGCAACTATAACTAAAGTAGTAGTACCAAAACTTAATGCGCTTACGTTACCTTCTTCATCAACAGTTGCAATAGTTGTATCAAGCATTTGGTAACTAATAGTTGCATCTTCAACAGGATTTCTCTTATAAGTTAGGTTTGCATCAATACTATAGTTTGAACCAATAACTAACTCAATAGATTCATCGCTTACGTCAAGTACTGGTAAAGCTCCCGTATCTTCAACTGTTACAACACAAGTCGCGCTTGCTTCACCTGCACTTACAGTAATATTTGCGCTACCTACGCCAGTTGCTTCAACTAAGCCGTTTTCAACGGTTGCAACCAATAGGTTATCACTTTCCCAAGTTACTTCTTCGTCAATAGCGTTACCTTCTTCATCAGTAACGATAGCGGTAAGTAATCCCTCTTCGTAACGGTCTAAAGTTAATACCGATTGGCTTAATTCAACGCTTAACGATACTACAGGATCATCTGGTAATGAATCTGAAGATGATGAGTCGGATGTTGAATAATCAATATTATAACAACCAACAACACCTAATGTCAACGTTGTAACAAGCAATGCTATTAACACAGACAATAGTTTTTTCATGTTCTTTTCCTCCACTTTCTGCTTTCGCAGTTTATTTTTTTTAAATTATCAGTTATCTTACGAATAACGCTTTTTTTGTTTATCGTAATCTAACCTATTAAACCACTATACACCCCATCCACTTAATAATTCTTCAGTGGTGGTTTGCTTCGTGGTATTAACCAAAGTAATGCCCGATCTTAAAATATCTGCTTTTACAGATTTTTTCATTTCAAGTAATTCATCAGCGGTTAATACGTCTGCATAAAGCCTTATCAATAAATATTTAAAAGCTATTGCTTCCATTCCTATATGATTTAAAAGTCTTTCATATAAAGCGGGATCGGTTTGTTTGTTAACTTCAATTTCTTTTTTGGCTTGCTCAGTATAATTTATCCACTGTTCAAGCTTTTCTCTTGGCCACATATCATGCCTTAACGCCCAATAATAAACCGAGCGTGCGCCTTCGTAACCAAGTACTTTTTGCCATTTTGCCCATTCGTTCCATTCTTCAAAAAGTTTCTTCATCGTAGCGCTTGCTTGCATAAAGTAGTTATCAAAGAACCTATCTTTTAAGCTTTCGATATCAACGTTTACGTCCCATTCAAGCTTAGAATGTAACCAGTTTTTATAAACACTAAAACCGGTTTGACCGCCAGGTTGAATCCATTGGTCTTGTATCATAATAAACTTGCACTTTTGCGCCTTTGCAAATTTTAAAATATCTTGCACAGTGTCAAAACTGTTATATGGAATAAGGTGATGGCTAAAATTTGTGCTATACGACCAAAAATAGATTTCTTGGCTTAGTTTGCCCCAGCCTAACATATTTTCACCTATTTTTGTGTTTGCCGTGTTCTTATCATGAAAGTTCGAAGTGTAATCGCCGTTAGTTTCGGCAAAATATACAGCTACGTTTGGGTGACAAACCACTTCGGGTGCGCTTGGCTCAAATTCACCGCTTTGCTCATTGAACACTGTTGGCGGTTGGTTAGTTGCGTGATATGCAAAGAATAAAATTCTAAAATCACGCTTGTAAGGCTCGCCATCTGGCGTTTTCATCCAACTTTCAACTTCACGAGCAACGTCGTTTAAAAACATAATCATTACGGCAGAATCAGCCCCGTATTTTTGCTTTGCCTTTAAACAGGTTTCGCATCTGCAACAGTTTTGATTATCTTGAATAGAAACGCTTATATGCCTATAATTGCGATATTTTTCCATTTTGAATAAGGTTATTATTCTATCCGCAACTATTTTTATCATTTTAGCGCGCTCTTTATCGTTGCCGTGCGCCGTATAACAAATTTGGTCGCCGTTTGGTAAAGAATACCAGTCGGGATGTTCATCTTTGTAAAGCGCTGGTGGTAAATAATTAAACGTGTTATGCCAAACAGCCTTTTGTTCGTCAACAGGAATAATCCAATCGGTTTCATTGGTCCATTTCATACGCTTACGATTTTCATCGTTATATCTTATCCAGCCTGCCGATTGTATGCGGTATTCAAAATCTGGAATATCTATAACGTTAAAGTCGTAAAGCGGTAAAATGTCAACGCCTTTGTTTAAACTGTAATGATTTGTAAAATACTGCTCGAAATTGAGCGTTATTTTTAAAAAGGTCATTACGGCGTACATTGAAGATTCAGTGTTTGCACCGCACATAAACACGTTTTCGCCTTTTGTAACGATTACGTATCCACCCTTTTTTAGGGTTTCTTTTTGCGCGCCTAAATCTTCAATGCTTGCAAGGCGAGTTTCGCCTATTACAAGATATTTACCGTTTAGCTGTTTTTCGCTATCGTAAACAACATCTAATAAACAGCCAGTTGCTTCTTCAATTTTTTCACGAAGGTCTGAAAGAGCAAAGCAAATATAAGAATCGTTTTTTAAACTTTCGCTTATTAAAATTTTGTATTCGCTCTTTCCGTTAGTTATTATATTTTTATTAGTTTTAACGTAATTCAAGTTGTGCATATAACCACTCCGTTATTTTACATTACACCCCATTGTGAAAGAAGCTTTTCTATTGTTTGACTGTTCATACTTGATACTAAAGTTAATCCTGCGTTCATTGCATCGTTTGCAAATGTTTGTTTTACCGAATTTAAATATGTTGGTTCGTATTTGCTTGAATACAACGATACTAATAGGTAACGGAACGCAATAGATTCCATAGCGATATGTTTATCAAGTTTTCTATATAACTCAGGATTGCTTTGCTTGTAAATTTCAATTTCTTTTCTTGCCTTATCGGTTAATGAAATCCAACGCTCTAACATTCTTTGTGGCCACAAAGCTTCTTTTATTGCGCCATAATAAACCGAACGGAATCCCTTGTAACCTAAACTATCAGTTTGATATCTTGCCCATGCACGGTATTCGTTGAATAATTGATGCATAGTGTCGGATGCTTCTAAGAAGTAATTATCAAAGAAATAATCTTCAAGTTCGCTAACGTTTGCATTAACGTCCCATTCAAGTTTTGAATGTAGCCAGTTTTTATAAACGCCAAAACCAGTTTGACCGCCAGGTTGAATCCATTGGTCTTGAATCATTATAAACATCGTATCTTCGTTTTTAGCAAATTTTAAAATGTCTTGAACGGTGTCAAAGCTGTTGTAAGGTGTTAAGAAATAACTAAAGTTCGTGCTATACGACCAAAAATAAATTTCATTACTTAACGCGCCCCAACCCTTCATATTTTTACCAACTTGAGTGTTTGCAGTTCCTTCATCGTGGAAGTTTTGAGTATAGTCACCGTTTGTTTCGGCAAAATATACTGCCACGTTTGGATGACAAACTACTTCTGGTGCGCTTGGCTTATATTCTTTAGTTGTTTCATCATAAACTACTGGAGCAGCGTTTGTTGCGTGATATGCAAAGAATAAAATTCTAAAATCACGTTTATATTGAGCGCCTGCATCAGTATTCATCCATTCTTCAACAATACTTGCAACTTCGTTTAAGAATAATATAATTACTGCAGAATCTGCGCCGTATTTTTGCTTTGCAGCAGAACAGGTTTCACAAATACAGCAGTTTTGGTTATCTTCAATCGAAACGCTTATGTGGTTATAATTTTTATACTTTTCCATTGAGAAAAGTTCGATAATTCTTGCAGAAACGATTTCAATCATTTCAGCCCTTAAATCTTCATTACCGTGCGCTGTATAACAAAGTTGATCGCCTCTTGGTTCTGAATACCATTCAGGTCTACTAACCTTATAAGTTGCAGGTGGTAAATATATAAAAGTATTATGCCAATTTCCTGCGCTTTCATCAGCTGGAATAATCCATTCCTCGTTAGTCCATTTCATACGTTTAACATTTTGATCGTTGTAACGAATCCAACCAGTTGATTGTATACGATATTCAAAGTCGGGAATATCGGTAACGTCGTAATTCATAAGTTTCAAGTCAGTTACGTTTTTATCAAGCACGTAATAATCGGTATATAATAAATCGAAACCTAATGCTTGATGTAAAAACTCGTAAGCCGCATACATAGAAGATTCGGGCGTTGCGCCACACATAATAACGTTATCGCCCTTAGTTACAATGCGGAATCCGCCACGGCCAAGTTTTTCACTAGTTGCGCCAATGCTTTCTGCCGAGCAAAGTGAAGTTGAGTGAACTGCTAAATATTTACCGGTTAATTGACCATCGTCTTCAACAACTTCAAGTTCAACGTCTGCAGCTTCTGAAAACATAAGTTTTAAATCCGAAACGGCAGAAGCAATATATTCGTTTTCAGCCATTCCCTTAGGAATTAAAATCTTGTAATCCGTTCTACCGGCGTTGATTATATATTTGCCAGTTTCTGTAATCTTGTAGTCGTGCTTTTCACCCTTAACCTCGCCAAATGAATTTGGTTTAACAGGATTAACTGGAGAATCAACGTTACTACCGCCACCATTGTTATCGCCCGGTTGCTCAGATGATGGTGAATCGGGAGTTTTACAACCTACTGCAAAAATCATAATTGATGCGAGTAATAAACAAATTATTTTTTTAATATTTTTCATTTTTCATCCTCCTATTCAGCCACGTTTACAACGTAAGTTAAGGTAGTAAGGTTAAAGTTTTCATCATAAACAAAATAAGTAATAGTATATTCGCCCACCATAGTTGCAACAAATGAATTACCCTTTAAAGTTACGCGAGCACTATCTGGATACTTAACGCTAATCATGTAAGAAACATTTGTGTAATCATCTGTTCCGCTTACCGAAGGAACGATAATAGTATCGCCAACCTTTGCATTCTTAACGCTACCGCTTAGTGTTGCTTCAGGAGCTTTCACGTCAACAATAGTAAATACGTATGAATAAATAGTTCTGTTTTTATTCATATCCAAGCATTCATAGTAAACTTCGTAAGAACCATATTCTTCAGCAACTACTACGTATTCTTTTTCAGGGTTAGCAGTTTCGTTTAATACAGTTCCGTCAGTTGCTACCGCATATTTCTTGCTTGGGGTTTTAACGTACATTTTGTAAGTTAAGTCTGGGTCAAGAACGTCTGCCATATAGGTAGGCTCTATTACGATATGATCACCAAGATATCTTTCACCAACTAACGAGCTTGATGATACTTCAGGCTTAATTAAGTCGAAATTAACCTTTGATAATGATTGATTGTTTAAGTTAAGTAGGTCAATCGAAGCGTTACCGGTTATATCACAAAGTTCAAAAGTAATATATACTTTATTGCTTGTAAATCCGTTAAAGTCCTTACCGTTTAAATCCTTAGTAACTTGAACGCTATATGCCGTTGATGGTGAAATTTTGCGATCTCTGTTATTGTAAATTAAACGGAAATTTTCGTTATTTGATTCAATAAAGTCAGATGATGCAGTATATTGAGTAGTACCGTCGTTAACAGTAAATATAGTATTACCTGCAGTATTTCTAATATAAGAAACCTTAACTACTATGCTTGAATCTAAACTATCGGTTAAATAAACGTTAATTTGTTTATACTTGTTTGCGCTTGCTGGAACACGGAATACCGTACGGAAATCGAAAACTTGTAAACTATTGATAAATTCAAATTTTTGATTACCGTTTTGCGTAGCTGTTAAAGTAATTCTGTCACCACCTGCAATTGAAGTGAAATTTTCGCCTACAAAGTAATCCTTTATAGAAAGATCACCCTCGTATTTAACGTCGATAACAGGTAATTCATATCTCTTTTCATAGATATTTTCACCCTCGCCCAAACGGTAAATTAAGGTTGCTTTTTGTTTTGCATAAGAAGTAAAGCCCGAACCGTTAAGTTTTCTTTCAGCGCCATTATCATCTTTAATGTAAACTGAACAATTTGCTAGTGAAGTTACGCCTCCGTCGAACGTATAACCGCTTAAGCTTGGTAATTTATAAGTTGCGCCCTTGATTACGTAACGTGGAAGAACTACGTCTTCTGCTATATATGGACGTGAATTTCCTTCAACGTTAACAACGTAAGTTTCACTCTTAGTTTCCATATAATCGTTATAGGTGTATTTTATAACCCATTCACCCGCGTATAAAGGACAGAAGGTAAAGGCATCTTCGCCATCTTTTGCTATTTTAATGCTTTGATAAACGCCTTGTGCTTCGTTTGTATATTCAGCAACGATTTCATAATAAGCGTTACCTTGAGCGTTTAAAACTTGAGCTGAAGACACGGTTATAACTTCCCCTGTTTTACCGCTATTATCTGCTTGGCTAAGTTCAATCGATAAAGGTGCTGATACAACTTTAGCGTTTATCTCGTGTTCTAAAGTAGCCGTATTTCCAGAAAGGTCGCTTGCAGTATATACAACAGTATATTTACCTTCTGATGTTGGTGTAAATGAACCGTTTTGAACCTTTACTTTTGCTTGAGTGTTTTGACCGTATGCGTAATATACGTTTGCAGTTACGTCAAGATATTTATCTAATGCATCGTAAGCAATAACTTCAGGCAACTTATAAGGTCTTGATACTACTGCATCGGGATAACCGCTTTGTTCGTATTCCCCGTATTGCATTGTTAGTGTTGGCGCTTCTCTATCCTTAATATATAATTGAGAAAGAGATTCGCCAGCTATATTGTCTAACTTAGTTACAACCATATTGAAATTTGATTGATTGTAAGAAGTTGCATAAATGCTTAATTTACATTCACCCGTAGTAAATCCACCCCATTGTTTTGTTGGGTAAATAGCAACGTCATCTAAATCGGCAACTAAATTACCGTTAACGTAAACTATGCGATTTTCATAATCAAAACTTACTTTAAGCGTTTGATTTGCAACGTCTTCAGGTTTACCTATATTAGAACAATCGCTATTTATGCCCGGTACGCCCGACATAGAGAAGCGTGATCCAGAACCGTAAATATTGTTTCTATGAAGTTTGTAAATACCACCGTTATATATAAAGTCACCAGAGCCGTTTAATTCTAATCCCGTTGGAGCTTGCCCAGCAGCGTTCGTAGTAGTATATAGGTTAAGCTCTTGCCAAGTTGCTTGAAGAGGTTCTCTATCTAAACGCTTGCAAGTAACGGTAACAGTATTTTCGCTGTCGTACAAGTCTGTAAATACAAATACTAAATTTAAAGCATCGGCAAGACCTTGTTTTTGTGGTGTTACAAATAATTCAACCAATGAATCATTCTTAGTCTTTCCAGTTAAATCAATTATTTGATTAAAATAGAATTTACCGCCCATTGAAAGAGATGTTACAACACCTGGTCTTTGAGGCGCTAATTCGTTCACACCGTAAACAGCAGACGACTTTGAGTCGGTTGAATAAAGATATTCGTTAACCAAAAAGCTTAAAGTTACTTTTTTTATTCCTTGTTCGGTAACGGCACGATATTCCAAAGTATATTTACCATGTTGATTTAAAACAACCGTTTGTGATGAAACCGTGTCGCCGTTAGGAAAATACAATAAAGTTTGAGCATCGTAAACTTTACCGTCAACTTCAATTTGAGCTTGTGGAATGCTTAATTCAGTGCCCAATGCATATTCTTCTTCAAGTATTACGTCTTGAACTAATCTTACGTCCGCAAGAGCTTTGGGCATAAAAGCTCCCACTGCCCCGGAAAAAGAAAGTATGCTAACGCAAGCTAAAAGAATTAACGTGATTTTTTTTGTAATTTTCATATAAAATCCTCTTAAATTATTCTTTAATACCACCCATAGATAAATTACCCATAAGCTTCTCTTTAAAAATTAAAAATAATATCAATATTGGGGTTGCAAGAAGTAAACACCCAGCCATTCGATATGGAACGGTAGCAAAATCCCCTTGTTGCTTTCTACTTAAAGTGAAAAGACCACGGGCAAGAGTTGCATACGAAGGTAAATATAAAAGTGGGGTTTGATAATCATTCCAAAAATCTATAAAGTGAATTAGAAAAACAGTTCCTATAATGTTTGCAATCATAGGCATTATTATTTGAACCATAACGCGAAATTCAGATGCACCGTCAACGTACGCCGCCTCGGCAAAGTCGTTCGACATATTCTTAAACGCCGCGTAATATACAAGGTAATACATACCCAAAAAGTTAAATTTTTGTATATAGTTACCTATCATCGTATCGTATAACTGAAGCTCTTGTAAAATTTGGAATTCGGAAGGAGCTGAACCAACGATAGGAACAGTCATAAGTACTAAAACCAAAGTATTTATGAATTTGCTAAATTTATAGTCAAATTTAGCAGTAACGTAACCTACAACGCAAGGAACAATTGCTCTTATAGCCGCGCTACCTATAGCATACATTAAGGTATTGTAAAGCATAGGCCAAAAAGTAACGAAATATCTTCCCTGCCCCTTAATTGTTATTTGTGTTTCAAAACCGCTTGTAGCACCAATGAAATTGCTCCATTTCCAATTTAAAATATTTCCTTCAGGAAGACCAAGTACGTTTACACGAAAATCATCTTGGCTTTTTAGCGCGGTAATAAATCCCCATGCTAAAGGCGCAATCATTGACATAACGTATAAAAATAAAACTACGAATATTATGGCGAAAAAAACGCTAATTTTTATTTTCTTTTTTACATTAGTTTTCATTTTCATCACCTACTAAATAGTACTTGGACCAAAGCGCTCTAACGCCTTACGGAGAAGTACCGTAATCGGAGCAACAATAGCCGTTATACATAAACCTGTTGCCGCTAAATATGGATAATTATCCATACTTGCCCTTTGGGTTTCAACGTATAAATAGTAACCAAAGGTATAGAATTGGTAAGGTGCTTCATCCCCATGAAAGTTATATAAGTTTGCTTGATTTGTAAATAAACCTGTAAATCCAACCACTAAGAAAGTTACAAAGGTAGGCCAAATTAAAGGAAGAGTTATGTACCACAATTCTTTAATAGGCGTAATACCGTCTAACTTTGCAGCTTCTACAACCGAATCGGAAATACCGTTCATCGTTCCCAAATACATCATCGAGCTTGTACCAAACCCCGTCCAAATGCCGAAGAATATAATCGTTTGAAAAGCCGTGTTCATATTTGCTAAAAGCCCTTTCATCGTTTTTCCAGTTAATGCAAGATAAATGCCAGGTATCGCTCTATCAACAAAGTACTTGTATAAAAGCACAACAACTAATGCACTTAAAATATGTGGTAAAAACAGTATCGTTTTAAAAGTTTTATGCATTAGCTTTTTCTTATACAAATAATAAGAAAATATAACGCTTAAAGGTGTGCTTATAAGTATACCGCACACGTAAACGATTGCCGAATTTTTAATAGCAGGTATTAAATGTTCAACGTTTTTCAAATCGGATATTACGTTTTTAAAATTGTTAAACCCGTAAAAAGTAAAAGAGTTAGTATTTTGATGATAATCTCTAAACGCTAAAAGTATTGAGTTAATATTTACACAAACCCAAAAAATCACAAATTGCAAACATGGCAAAGCCATAACTGCTATATAAAATAGCAGTTTATTGCGTTTGCCAATGTTGTTTTTTCTTTTCGGTTTTAATATTTCACTGTTTGCAGTAAAATTATGCATATTACATTCCTACCGTAAAATATCTTTCGTAATTTTGTCTCCAAGTGCTATCACTAATCCATTGTCCTTTGAAGTAATCTTCTGAACTTTCTTTTGCTAAATATGCATAGAATGGTGTATTGTATGCTTGACCGCTAATACTAGTAGTGAATAAATCCCATAAAAGTGATTGTTCGTTCTCAATTGTCATTACTGAGCCAGGAAGAATGCTTACGATGTCTGCTACTGCGCGGAAATCCCAACAGCTCTTTGCAAATGGGCTTAATGAATTGTATTGCGCTTCAGTTAACGAGTAGTTAAGACCTTTTGCAACACCTGTAGTAGTTGTAAATTCTTGTAAAGATTCATCTGTATAACAGAAGCTTACGAAATCTTTTGCAAGTTGTGCTTTGTATTGATTATCTGCAACTTTTGCGTTAACGATACAGTAAGAGTTCATTATATCACGAACAACTGGATCTTTTGCATTTGTTGCTTGATCAGCTGCGCTAACTGCTGTAGGCATAGGCATCCACGCAAAATTTCTTACCTTTGCACGTTCACCATATTTAGCTACTGAACGATTATAAGCACCTTTTGCTTCATTCCACCAGTAAGTACCATCGATAATCATACCGATAGGCTTATTTTCTAAGTTTGAATAAATGTATTCTTCTTGAGAGTTATATTGTGTAAAGTTTGAGTCGTTGTTTGATAAAGCGTGAGCGTAACTATCAATCTTGTCGATAACTCTTTCAAGAACTTCTAAGCCGTAGTATTTACCATATTGTTGTTTTAATAAATAACCGTTATCGGTAGTTATTGTAACTTCGTCAACGATAGGGTTGTTGCTTGAATCAAAACCAGTGATAATCTTTGTTTTTTTAGCTCCACTGTCGTAAGTGTAATTTAGTCTTACAGCATCTACACCACCGAGATTGTCGGCAATAGCGTCGCAAAGGTATTCAGTATAACTAACAGCTTGACCTGGCCATACAAAAGGAATTATACCAAGACCACACATCTTTTCGCAAAGAGCAAAGAATTCATCAATAGTTGCAGGAAGACCGTCATCATAGTCACCTGCTACGCCGTTAGGACCAACTGATTTTACATCGTTTTCTCTAATGATAAAACCACCGTTTCCGTTGTTTTTATCTGCTGCAAGGAATAATCTATTTTCATTAAATAAATCAACGTCGTAGCTTAAACCACGGAATGCTTGGTAGTGAGGAATTGCATAATAATTACCGTTTTGAGCAGTTAAGCCAGACTTTTGGTCTGCATTTAACTTACTTTCAATAGTTACAGATTCACTTGTTGTTGGAGAGGTTTTAGCAGGAGCTTTAATAACGTCAGTAAGATCTAATAATTCACCTTTTCTTACGTATTCGTTGTAAGTTAAGTTTTCTGTAAAGTAAACGTCGTACATATCGGTTGGTAATAATAACCATCTACCGTTTACGGTGTATTCATCTTCAGGGATAATTTGAACACCCTTAGTACCTGGTTCATAAACTGCGTCTGCAAACTTTTCTTCAAATCTTGCAATTGCCTTTCTAAACCATTCGTAACCGATACCACCTTGAAGGTTAGCAACGTATAATTGTGTTTTAGTAGTATCAACAACGATGTTGCCGTCGCCACCACCGTTATTTCCGCCACCACCAGTAGGACCACTAGGGATACCAGCAGGTTTACAAGCACTACCAAAAAGTGCCATAGTTGCAATCATAAGAGAGCAAATTAAAGTTAAAATTCTTTTCATATTCTTCCTCCAAATTTTTTTATTTCAAAGCCACAAAGCTTTATTACCATTTTTTATTATTAGTTAAATTTAAAAATTAAAGATTTTCTTGCAATTTTTTAGCAAGATATACGCCCATCATAATATGCCCAAATCCTGAAGGGTGCAAAATATCTGCCGACATATAATAATCTTGCCCGCACAATTCGTGCCCATCGATAAAATAAGTATTAGCATATTTTTTTGCGGTTTCAGTTATAACTTTGCGAGTGTTAGCAAAAAATTTATCGTAAGCCAAACTAAGATTACTAATATCGCTCAGTCCCCTAACCGGCGTTGTAAAAAAGAGTTTTTTATTTGGAAAAGATTTACAAAAATCGTTTATAAATCCACCCACTCTTTCTTCAATTATTTCAATCGGACGATTAGCAATGTTCGTGCCAAGTTCAAAATACGCAATATCAAAACTTTCGTTTTTTAAATATTCAAGCACTTCTTTTTCGCAAAAGCATCCGCCAGCAATTGCTTTATTTTTAACTTGATAGCCTATAATATTGCTCGCAACTTCAACGTAAGGGAATAAACCGCAAGGAGCACCGCTACCTTGAGATATAGACGAGCCGTAAACTAACATCGTTGGTTTTTCGTTATATTCAAAGGGCAAAATAGATACGTTATCGTTTAAACCGTAAAAGGTTATCGGCGTATTGCTTACTGGCACTATGCGCCACATATCAACAGGAAAACGGTTAACTGATTTAACGCCTTTAAGCGCATCGTTCCTTTTAACCTTAAATTCACGCCTACCTTCATTAGCGTTAAAGTGAGCTACTTGATAATCACCCGAATAAATAACTACGGATATTGAACTTTCACTTTCTAAGTCAAAAGATATTTCATCTAAATCGCAAAAAAAGCGAATTTCTATTCCGATACATACTTTTGCGCTTTCACTATGCTTTGTATGATTTTGCAAAAATTTGCCATTTTCATCAAATTCTGGCACGGAAAGAGCGTTTATTACGCTTAAAGGATAACGGTAAAGAGTAACTCCTTCGCCATTTTTTTGAATGTCACTAACGTTAAAAAACTCAAAGTTGTTGTAAATCATTGATAAACCACTCGCCTTTAGTTTCGCTTATACAAGCCAAAACTTATCAAATTACACAAAAAAGCTAGGTAAATTTTAAAATTTTACCATTTCATCTTCGTTTATGCTTTTTAATTTTCGTTTTTTTGATTTAAATTATTGACTTTATTGCCTATAAGCGTTATAATGATAGCATTATTATGTCACAATGTCAATACACATTTCAATAAACAAATAGGGAAAAATAGCACAAAACGATAATTATGAAAATATTCTATTACAATCACAATAAAGGAAAGCCTATGCCTTCCCTTGAATCGGTAATACTAACTTTTTACGAGCTAAGTTTTGTATTAAACGGCTCGATGACCTACTACGTTAACAATAAAAAAATCACACTTAAAAAGGGGGATGTGCTTTTTTTAACGCCGAACTTAATACGTAGGCGTCAAAAAATACAAAATTGCGAATACGTTTCTTATAACTACTACGTAGACGATATAAACACCGATTCTTTTAACCTTCCATTACAAATTAGCAATGGAATTTCAACCGAAATCCTTATGATTTTGCGCGCGGGGGACGAAATTCATTTTCATAATCCTTCGGATCATGAATTGCTTGAACCAATTTTAAAATGCTTATTACAGTGTATTTTAAACAATTGCAAAATGGAGCATATTAGCGACATTGTAAAAAACATAAAAGAATACGTATTTACTCACATAAACGAGCAAATTACCCTTGAAGAAATTAGTAGCTCTTTATTCTTTTCTACCGTTTACTGTTCTTCAATTTTTAAAAAAGAAATGGGGATTTCTATTATCGACTATTGCTTAAATGAAAAAATAAAATTAGCTAAAAAGCTAATTATCGAAAACGTTGAGCTAAAATCTATTGCCGAACAGCTTGGCTTTAGCACTTACAATTACTTTTCAAGAACTTTTAAAAAGCGCGAAGGCATTACGCCGATGCAGTATAAGCAAAATTTCTTTACTCCATATAATCAAAAAAAGACCAAGGTTACAGCAAAACGTTAGTTATAAGTTTATTGTTTGCAAAAATTCTATAATGATTTATAACGCGCAACTTTAAGGCATTAAACCTTGCTTACCTATTTAATAAAAGGCTAATTTAAAATTATGAAAGCAAAAACCGCTATCAAAAACGATAGAACCAAAAAATCAATTTTAACGCACTTTAATAATTATCCTAAAATGGAACTTAACGATATGCTAAAGTTTTTATTCCATAGTGCGTTTGGGTGTGACCATTTAGTTAACTCACTTGATAAAGCCGAAGAATATATCAACTTTGAACTTAACGCCTTAAACCCTACGATTAGTAAAATTGAAAAACTTGACGGAAACTATTCAAGGCTATATTTGGGAATAATAAATAAGGGATTAAGCGTTAAAACGCTTGCAAAACTTTTTTATTTATCGGCAAAAAAAGAAAATAACGCTACGCATTTGTTAGAGCAAAAATTGAAAGTGTTGGAAACTATTATTTTAAATAAAGAGTTACCCTTTAACCACAGTGAATTTTTAAGCATTTGCAATGAGTGGAAAAATGCAAACTACCCCGCAATCCGCCACTCGAAAACTTTTAACCAAGAATATAAACCATCGTATAGGGTTATTTCCAACAAGTTTATACCATACCTTGCACTACTTAAAAAAATTGACCTTAAGTTAAAAAATAAAAACTGTAATAAATTTAATCTTAAACTTTGCAACAATTTACAAAAAAAGCAAGAAGACGTAATTGAAATATTAGCGCAGATTTATAGCGATTTTAACCTAAAAATTTGTTTTGTAAATGATAGCACAAACAAATACTTATCCATACACCGCCGATAGCACTTGACATTTTAGTTTGCAAATATTATAATATTGCTAAACAAATGAAGGGGATTTGTTATGAGTTTTTTAGATTGGCTTTTTAGCACATATCCAAACCCACACAAAAACGGTGAATGGGGAGCACTACATATTACCGTTTTAACGTTGAGCATAGCTTTTATAATAATTTCATCAATTTTGTTTAAAAGCAAAAGCAAAGGCGGTAAATATTTAACTCTTTGCATAATGGCAGGCATACTTATATTTTTTGGGCTAACAAGAAGAGTTGTAGGCTTTATAAAAATGACCGATTACTCAACGTACAACGTGTTATACACATTGTTACCACGTCCAGGATGCGCGATATCCTGTTGGCTTGTTGTTATTGCCGTGCTTATCAATAAAAAATTCTTTTACAACTTTGCATCAATTATAAGCATTCTTTGTGGAGTAATATTCTTTGCCTACCCCGGCGCAGGCTTTTTAAACGAATATATCTTATTTGAAAATCTATATTCAATAATAACCCACGCCCTATTCTTTATTATGAGTATTTGCTTTATCACTTACGGCTTTACCGATTTTAAGTACAATACAATTTATAAAGAAGGTATTTGTTTTGCAATAATGCTTGTTTACACCTTTTTAGAAATTTATGTTTTAAAAATCAATTCCGATCCATTTTACTTTATGCCAGGCAACGAAGTTATGAAGATTTTAGGTATAGATTACTCTTTATTCCTTCCATTATTTTTAGTGTTTATCGTTGTTTACTTAAACGCTTATTATTTAATACCAAACTATTTAGTTCCTATGCTAAAAAAGAGCAAAAACAATCAATAACCCTACCTATAAGCGCGTTAACGGCACTTAATAAAAAAATTAACATTAAAACAAACTTAACGTACACAATTTAAACAAATAAAAAAGGATAGCAAAAATTTGAACTGCACCCCAAAAAGTGCACGGATAAAAAAAGGCTAAACAGGAAGGAATTAAGATTTCTTCCTGTTTTTTAATCTTTTAGTGTTGTAAAAAATTAACCAATCTTCAACAATTGCT
>JAFWXT010000079.1 GCA_017522945.1 Clostridia bacterium | reverse complement strand
TCATTTCTTTGTTCGGGTGTGTATTTGTTGAATTTTTGTCCTTTTTTTGCCATAGAAAAAACCTCCTATGAAAATTATATCATAGAAGGTTTTTTAATTAACCTTTTTTATTTTGTGAACTAAATGGGGTTCACATCAAAAAGTGATTTCTTTTTTTAATATTACTTATAAAAACTATTGCCACCAATAAATTCGCGAACTAAGCTTGTTGGTGGAATTTCATCGTCAACGTCTGCTTCTTGAATAAAATCCAAAAATTTAACTATTGCGCGAACTTCGTTGTAACATTCTTCTTCAGGTCCAACTGCGGTTAAAAGTGGGAAGATATGTTTTTTCAAAACTGCAAGTTCGTAAAGGGTAGAGCTGTTAAAAATATAATCGGCAGTTTCTTGGTATGGGAATATCCAACGCTCTTCACCGCGTCGAACAGATTTCCACATAGAAATGGTTTTTTGAACGGGCGAGTTTCTTCCTTCAAAGTCGCGTACTATTCTACGAAGTAATCTTAACGAACTTGCCGAGATACGGTTATGATTATCAAGATTTAGTGGAAGTAGCGGGCTTACGTAAAGTTTAAACACTAAACTACGGTTCATATCGTCAGGAAGTAAGGTTGGATTTAAAGCGTGTAGTCCTTCTATAATTATTACCGAAGAACTATCAAGCTGTAGTTTATGCCCAAGCCAAACGCGTTTTTGTAGTTTGAAATCAAAGGTAGGAAGTTCAACTTGCTCGCCTCTTAAAAGCGCTGCAAAATGCTGTTTGAATAGTTCTGTGTCGATAGTGTTGATATGCTCTAAGTCAACAGTTCCGTCAGGCCCGGGTAAAATTTTGTCACGGTCTAAATAATAATCGTCTAGGCTCATTAAAATAGGTTTTTTGCCGTGAACGCGAAGTTGGGTTGCTAAGCGGTTTGCTGAAGTGGTTTTACCCGAAGAACTTGGGCCAGAAAGTAACACGGCCTTGCACTTACGCCTACAAATTCTATCGGCAACTGTTGAAAATTCTTTTTCGTGTAATGCTTCGTTAACGCGAATAAGTTCGCGAATTTTACCGGATGCAACCATTTCGTTTAGGTCGGCAATTCCTTCACAGTCCATAAGTTCGCACCACTTTTTCCCAAGCGTGTAAACCTTTAAAAGTTTTGGTAGATTTGGTAGTTTAGCGGGTTTATTGGGGTGCTTTTTGCTTGGAAATACGAAGGTAAAACCATTTGGCGCAGGCGCAATTTTCCATACTTTTAAATATGAAGTTGACGGCATAAGTTCGCCATAATAATAATCAGCAAAGTTGCCGTAAGTGTAAACGTCTAAAAAGTCGTATTTACGGTATTTTAAAAGTTCAACCTTGTCGGTTTGTCCCTTGCTTGCAAAATAATTTATAGCTTCTTCGGTTGAAAGGCGTTTTCTTTCAAGTGTAATATCTTGCTCGATAATTTGTTTGATTTTATCACGAAGAATATCAACCGAAAAGTTTTCAGCTCCGCTTACTTTAAAATACAAACCTGAGCCAACGCTACAACTCATTTTTGCTACAGCGTTTGGCCAAAGCTCGTTGATTGCAAGAAAGATTACGAATTGCGCGGTGCGAACGTAAGCATCGCTTCCTTCGCTATCTTTATAGCGCATAAGCGTAACAATACCGTTTGAAGCCGCTATTGCCTTGCGTGTAGAAAGCCCCTCGGTTGAAATGCTTTCGCTCTTTACAGGAACAAAATTTAAAGTAAAAATTCTTCCTGCCACTTTTGCAACTAATGGCTCGGTTGAAAGTTTGCCTGTTGTTAGTTTTAGTTTTTTGCACAAATCAAGTAGCGATTCACCGGCATTCGCCTTAATAATTCTATTATCAATTTTTAATACCATATTTATCCCCCTAACGTATATTTATATGTTGTTAATCGCCTTATAGACCAACTTAATTGATTTTTATAGATAAAAAAAGCCTATCCTTATCCTTAAGCTAAGGGTAGACAACCATTTAATCGGTGGTTTGTAGAAACGCTTGACCATATTACAAGCATATACCTATCTAATACATTATAACATAAATTTAATAAGATTTCAATACCTTTTTTAAAAAAAGTGCGCGTATATTGTAATTTTTTGTTGTATGCTACGGCTTGACTTTGTGTTACAGTTTGTTGTATAATTTTATAAAACTCCTTTTGAAAATTATATAAAAATTGATAATACTTTTTTGTTGCCCGAGAAGCAGCAAAAATTATTAAAGATAAATTTAATTTTAGTGGAAGATAAATTATGGATAAATTACTTTTGGTTGACGGCTCGAACTTGCTTTTTCAAATGTTTTTTGGAATGCCTTCGAGAATCGTTAACAAACAAGGCAAACAAATTCAAGGCACGCTTGGGTTTACTGGCGCTCTTTTAAAAATAATAAAACGCTTTTCGCCCACTCACGTTTTAGTGCTTTTTGATGGCGAGCATCACAACGAAAGAAAAGACGTTGACCAAAACTACAAGGCTAACAGGGTTGATTATTCGTTGGTGGATGAAAGCGAAAACCCTTTTTCTCAACTTGATGATATTTATAAGGTTTTAGATTATTTAAAGATAAAACGATTTGAAACTACCGTTTGCGAAACCGACGATTTAATTGCAAGTTATTCTTTAACCTACGGGCAAGAAAACAAGATTATAATTTCATCTTTTGACAGCGATTTTTTTCAACTTATAACCGATAACGTTATTGTGTTTAGATATCGCGGTGATAATAGCGTGATTTGTGATAAAAATTATTTACTTAATAAGTTTAATATTAGCCCCGATAAATATGCCGACTTTAAAAGTTTAACAGGCGATAGTGCAGATAATATAAAGGGCGCGCGCGGTATTGGCCCAAAACGCGCAAGCGAGCTTATAAATAAGTTTGGCTGTTTGAATAATTTAATTAATTGTTGCAATCAAATTGAAAAGCAGTCGATAAAAGATTGTATTCAAACCGAAAGCGAGCATATTAAAAATAACTATAAAATTATTAAGCTAAGTGGTGAATGTTGTTTGCCTTTTAGGATAGAAGAACTTAATTATTTACCTAACAGCTTAACAACAAAACAAATATTAACCGATTTAAATATTTTTTAAAATAAAAACAAAAGTGGCGATAATCAACCTATACCGCCACTTTTTTTGATTTATAGTTTGTTTTAGTGAAAATAATATAAATTTATAGCCAACTTAAATATGGTATTTTACTTTGTTGCAAGGCTTTCAAAGTTATTGTGACCATACCCAAGCCAAGCTATTACTCTGTTTAAAGAAGGAACAATAATTAGCATTTGTCCGTTCATTCCGCTTTTAGAAAATGTAATGCCATTATCGTGGCTTTTTAATTCATAACCGTTATCGAGCACTTTTTGTACCCAGTTTTGTGAAAGAATACGGGTATTTTTATACATACCACCGTTTAAATAAACCAAGCCTAATTTAACTAAATCTTCACTACGAATATATAAGCCAGTTGCTCCAATAACGTGGCCTTTTGGACAATGGCTCCACGCGGCTTCTTTGCAGTTTAGTGGATAAAATAAGTGCTTCCAAAGAAAGTTATCAGTTCCCATACCACATTTCTTTTCTATAATGCGCGAAAGCAGATAATATGAGGCATCGGTATAAGAATAGCTTTGAAAGCTAAAATCTTCTCTTATTGGGGCAGTTAAAATATACTTTAAATAATCCTCGCCAAAATTAGTTGAATCGTGAGCATCAATATCTAAAAACCCCTCTTCTAACCCAACGTTGTGTAAAATTAACATTTCAACAGTGGTGTTATTCCAAGCATCGTTATATGTTTCAGGTAGTTCATCTGCTAAAATATCTACAAGCAGTTCATCAATAGATAGTAAATTTTGGTCAACAAGCAAGCCTATTGCAGTTACTATGTAAACTTTTGCTATTGAATAAGCATTTTGGCAGGGATTATTTTTGCCAAAATAACGTGTTTGCAAAGCATCTTGTTGATATATTGATACAGAAAAGACGTTAGCATTTTTTTGTTTGTTTAACTCATTTTCAAATGTATTTAAGAATTTAACGGTAGGAGCGTTGTCTTGTTTATTTTCTGTTTTACAAGAAAACATATTTATTATAAATAAAAAGAAAATCAATGTTATAAAAAATGCTGTAATTTTTTTCATACAAATACCTCTATCCTATTATATAACAAAAAAGCAAACTTTGCAATAAATTTAGCAAATATGAATATAATTAAATTTTAATATAATTTTTTCAACTTTTAAAATAAAAACAAAAGTGGCGGTATGGGTTGATTACCGCCACTTTTTGCGTATTTGACATAAATGAGTTTGAAGAGAAAATGGGATTTGGCGTTTTGCACGCCGCCCCGATAAACTGCCACACAGGGCAGTTTAGTCCGCTATTTTTTCTTTCGTAGATTATTTGCTTTCGCAAGCGGACAATTTGCTCCCGCAAATTTCTCCCCCATCAAATCCCATTTTCTTTTTTTGTTGGCGGGCAAGTGGTAATTGCATGCTAAATTTTTTAAGGTTTATGCAATATTCCCGATGCTGTTATAATGAATAGAGAACTAACTCTTACATATGTTCTTACTCTTGAAACCTTTTACAATCATATATCTCTTTAGAAAATATTTCCACATAGTTGATTAGCCTATGTGTAACATTTGTCTTTACATATCTTAATGGATAATTTCCTCCACCAAAACGATTGCTAGCCAAATCATTACCCAAAAAACCCATGTTAATAAATTTTGCTATAAAAGCTCTATCATTATTATTATATTCTCTAATAAATACTACGCCCAAATCTTTTTGTTTATCGGGTCCATTATCAGGAATTTGTGCATATTTAATAAACTCATTTATTTCAATATCAAAAACATCTTTTAGACCATTTATTAAAATTAAATCTTCATAGTCTAAGACATCTTCCATCAGGTATTTCATGGTAATCCAACCTAATATGTTTCTTGCAATTTTGCACTTAGAAAAAAACATTGAGTCTATAATATTAGAAATATAGTTAAAGTATTTTTCTTTCTCTAGTTTTTTTGCAAATTTCTCAATATCGCTTTCTTTTAATTTCTCTTCTTTAACTTTTTTATATATGCCATATAAAAAATCGTAATATGAAACCTGTTTTGCTGCAGAATAACAGTTTCCAACAAGATTTTTAAAGCTCCATACCGGTCCTAAAATAGCAGAGCCGATTATATCTATACCTGTAGAAAATGTGCTTTTAATTAATTTAGTTTCAATTTCTTTTTCCTGGTCTATTATAGACATCTTTTTCTCCTTTTGATTTTTAATTACTAACAAAATTTTATGTTAAATTATTTTCATTGTTTAATTTATTGCGACCTGAACAATATGGACAACTACTGCCATGATTTCTGCTAGCAATTGTTGCTTGCCATTCGTGTCCTTTTTCGCATTTCCACCAAACCTTCTTACCACTATTTGCCATAAAATCTTCTGGTTTTAAATCGCCATTTCTATCAAAATTCCATTCTTTTACAAGTTTTGGATTAATGGTTGCTAAATCGCTCACCCCTTTAATAGCATATCTACCAGAACAATATGGACAATCTCTGCCAGAATTTCTACTAGCGATTGTTGCTTGCCATTCATGCCCTTTTTCACACTTCCACCAAACTTTTTTGTGACTATTTGCAGTAAAATCTTCTGGTCTTAAATTACTATTCTTTTCATAATTCCATTCGCTTGCGAGTTTAGGGTTAATCGTTGCTAAATCGCTTACACCTTTAATGACATATCTGCCTGAACAATAGGGACAACCTTTACCGCTATTTCTACTTGCTATCGTCGCTTGCCATACATGTCCTTTATCGCATTTCCACCAAACCTTTTTCTCGCTATTTGCCGTAAAATCTTCTGGTTTTAAATCGTCATTTTTATCATAGTTCCATTCACTTGCAAGTTTTGGATTAGTGGTTGCTAAATCGTTATAACCTATTAAAATTTTTTTATTAGAGCAAATAGGACAACTTTTACCTTTATTCCTATCTGAAATTAATGCTTGCCATTCGTGTCCTTTTTCGCACTTCCACCATACTTTCTTGTTGCTGTTGGGCATAAAATCTTCTGGTTTTAAATTGCCATTTTTTTCATAATGCCATTCTTTTACTAATTTAGGATTTATTGTCGCTAAATCAGTTTCACCTTTAATGGCATATCTGCCATAACAATATGGACAACCATACCCATAATTTCTATGTGATATTGTCGCTTGCCATTCATGTCCTTTTCTACATTTCCACCACACTTTTTTATTACTATTTGCTAATATATGTTCTGGTTTTAAACTACCATTCTTTTCATAATTCCATTCCTGTGCTAAAGTCGGATTAATGAACAAAAGTGAATTTGATTTTTCGCTATATTCACGTAAACTTTCAATTGCAATCGTATCTCTATCTAAGCCAATGTAAATAGTAAAACCAACTATTTCGCTTAAAACCTTTTGTAAAACTTCTTCTAAATATTTTTGATTTTTATCTATAATATAATCTATTGAATAATCATTTAGCGAAGGCAATCCCTCTCTTATTCTATAAAGTTTAATTTCACCATTTTTGCATTTAAGGTTTTTCGCTAAATCCTTTTTTGTTGTGTTTTTATGCCAAAAATATCCATCATACTCAATAGCAATATTTCTTGATGGAATATATATATCTAATTCATAGCCTCTTTCTTTATATCTATGTATTGCTTTTAAACCATTTTTTTTAAGATAAAATAAAACAGCATATTCAGGAAAGGATGTACTTCGTTCAGACGAGCAACCAGGGCAACCATTGCCTCTACTTCTACTTCCAATTGTCGCTTGCCATTCATGTCCTTTATCGCATTTCCACCACACTTTTTTATTGCTATTCGGCATAAAATCTTCTGGTTTTAATTCGCCGTTCTTTTCATGGTTCCATTCTTTTGCTAATGTTGGGTTAAGAGTTTCTAAATCATTATATCCTTTAATTACTTTTTGTCCTGCACAAAATGGACAACTACTCCCGTTGTTTCTATGTGCTATCGTTGCCTGCCATTCATGCCCTTTTTTACATTTCCACCATACTTTTTTGTTGCTACCTACAGTAAAATCTTCTGGTTTCAAATCGCCATTCTTTTCATAATTCCACTCACTCGAGAGTTTAGGGTTTATTGTTAATAAATCATTATAACCTATTAAAATTTTATTGCCTGAACAATACGGACAACCATTCCCATTGTTTCTACTATAAATTATTGCTTGCCATTCATGTCCTTTGCCACATTTCCACCATACTTTTTTTTCACTACCACAAGTAAAAGTTTTAGGGTCTAAACCTAATTCGTTATTCTTTTCCCAATTCCATTCTGCCATTAAGGTAGGATTATCTATTAAAAATTTCTTTTCCTTTTTATCAGCCATAATTACCAACTTTTATAAATTCTTAAAAATATTATATCATATTTTTACAAATTTTTCAATCCCTTTAGATATATAACGTTATCTTTCTACAATAATTCCTGCCACACAGGGCAGTTTAGTCCGCTATTTTTTCTTTCGTAGATTATTTGCTTTCGCAAGCGGACAATTTGCTCCCGCAAATTTCTCCCCCATCAAATCCCATTTATGAATCACTTTTCAGCAACAAAAAAAGAACACCACGTAGGTGTTCATTTTTGTTGGCGGAGAAAATGGGATTTTCGCCTGTGCGACCATACCCGATAAACAGTGGGTAACCACTGTTTACCCTACGGGAAATTTACCAAAGTAAATTTTCTCCTTATTCAAATCCCATTTATGAATCACTTTTCAGCAACGAAAAAAGAGTACCACGCAGGTACTCTTCTTTGTTGGCGGAGAAAATGGGATTTGGCGTTTTGCACGCCGCCCCGATAAACTGCCACGCAGGGCAGTTTAGTCCGCTATTTTTTCTTTCGTAGATTATCTGCTTTCGCAAGCGGACAATTTGCTCCCGCAAATTTCTCCCCCATCAAATCCCATTTATGAATCACTTTTCAGCAACAAAAAAAGAACACCACGTGGGTGTTCATTTTTGTTGGCGGAGAAAATGGGATTTGAACCCATGGTACGCTTATGACGTACACACGATTTCCAATCGTGCGCCTTCGACCACTCAGCCATTTCTCCAACCATGTATAAAATTTGCTTATTTTGCGTTAATCGCGCTATAAACAGACTTTTTGTAATTATATTCGCTTATTTAAGTGCTTTTCGCTTTTTTCAATTATTGCGTATAAAAATGCACCAAGCGTAAAAATTACTACGGCTTGCCCAAATAAAACTTGTAAACTGCTAATTAAATAAAGCGCTTTAAGTTCGGTTAATATTAAAAATGTAAAAGGAACTAAAACTGCGTTTATTATTATAGGAAACAGCGAGCAAACAATAAACTTTGTTAGCGAATTTTTAATTCTTTTTGCTACTATAAAAGAAAGAAATGAAGCGATTAGCGTTGCTAAAGTACCTAATAAAATATCGAGTGGGCCGTTACCAAATAGGTTTGCAATAAAGCAACCAATCGTAAGCCCAAATATCGCTTCTGGATAAAAGAAAGATAAAATACACAAACTTTCTGAAATTCTAAACTGAATTGCGCCGTAAGAAATAGGGGCGAAAAGTAGGGTGCAAAGTGCGTATAACGCAGCTATAACTGCAGTTTTTGTTAAAACTTTTGCTGAAAACTTATTCATTTTTGCCTCGGTTTTTTTATGGGTAATTACTTTTTGTTTTATGGCGATTAGCCATAATAATTACCTTTTAAGAAGTGTTTGCCGAAAACCTTCTTTTAGCGTTAGTATTTTACCACTCTTTATTATTTTTTGCAACCGTTTACACAATATTTTGTAAAAAAAATATTAAATCGAAAGTTATCGCTACGTTAAAAATCTTGACTATATTTTAAAAAAGTGCTAAAATATACTTGCGACCAAACTTAATATCTTATAGGACTAGTATACTTCTGAATAGAAGTGTACCTTTTCGCGTTATATCAATATCTTGTCTTGTAAGGTATCATTTAAGTTTGTGTCGCAGCAAAAGCGAAGGATACATTTTTATTAGGTGTCGTTTGTTTTTGCATACGGCACTTTTTATTTTTACGAAAGAAAGGAGATAGGCTTATGATTGAATGTTGCGAAACTTGCGGCGGCGAATTGAAGTTAATAGAGGATGATAAGTATAAATGTGAGAACTGTGGTAATGTTTACACTCAAATATTTGTAAATAAGCAACAAGAAATTCTTGAAAAATATTTAGATAAAGAAAAACACGATAAGCTTAATAGTTTGCGCCGCCATTTGTGGCAAGAAGTAAATAGAAAATATATTGATAGCAAAAAAGTAGTTTCTATATGTTTAAATATTAAAAATATTTATCCCGAAGATTTTTTAGCAAACTTTTACGAGGTTGTTTGTGGCGACGTAGAGCAAGAGACTATTGATTTTATAAATGATATTGACGTTGATGAGCATTACGACGTTTTAGAGCCCGCAATTAACTTTTTAATAAAATCGTTAAAGGTTAATTATTCTATTTGTCTTAATAACTTAATTGAAAGAGCATATAAAACTAAGGATTTACAAACTTATAATCGTTTAATGACAGCAGTTGAAAAGGTAGATGCCTTAGTTGGTGCCGGAACTTATAATTTAGATATTACTCGTGATGTGTTCGTAGCATACTCGAGCGCAGACATGGATAAAGTACAACAAGTTGTAAAAGAACTTGAAGATGAAGGGCTTACTTGCTTTGTTGCAATGAGAAATTTACAACACGGGGTAGGGGCTGTTAACAATTATCAAAAAGCACTGCAAAAAGCCATTGATAATTGTAAAATCTTTTTATTCATATCATCAAAAAATTCACGCAATTTTAAATGTGATGCAGTAAATGAAGAATTACCGTATTTAAGAGATAGCGATAAAAAGCAATTCAATGTTAAATTCCGTAATAAACCTTACGATAAAGTTGATAACAAATATAAAAAACCACGTGTTCAGTTAAGGCTTGATAATACAAAAACTATGGCTGATAGTTTAGTTAACGAGATTTTTGCCGGCTTTGAATACTGTTACGATTTAGATGGCGTTAAGCAACGCATTGCTGATTGTTTAAAGAATGGCTATTTAGAAGAAGATTTATCAAGGGAAGAGCAATTTGAAGAACAAGACCAAAAACTTGCTAAGGAACTAAAAGAGCAACAAGAAGCATTAAAAAAACAAGTTGAAGAGCAAGAAAGAATTTTAAAACAACAGGCTGAAGAGCAAGAAAGGCGCTTAAAAGAGCAAAAAGAAGAACAAGAAAAGCGTTTAAAAGAAGAGGCGGAAAGAATACGCGAGGTAGAGCATCAACGTTATATTGCAGAAGCCATTGCAAGGCATAAAAAGCAAGAAGAGGAAAATAGATTAAAGGCAGAGCAAGAACAACGTTTAAAAGCCGAACAAGAAAGACAAGCTCCTGCTAAAAAATCTATTTTAGATAGTGTGAGCGACGGAATTAAGGGGTTTGCTGATAAAATTAACGGGTTATCTATATTTAATAATCGAGATGATTCGTATAAAGAAAAAGAAGAAGAATTAAGAAGACAAGAGCAACGGCTAAAAGAACAAGAAGAAAGATTAAGGGCGCAAGAAAGGGCTATAAACGAAGCTAATCACAATTATTATTCAAATTCTCAATCGGAAGTAAAATATTGTAACAAATGGGTAGCATTTATACTTTGTTATATTTTTGGATTTTTTGGTGCGCATAAATTTTACGAGGGAAAACATAAGCAAGGCTTAATCTATTTATGTACGGTTGGAATATTTGGGATAGGCTGGTTTTTTGATTTGCTCATAATTCTTTTTAAACCAACAAAATATCCTAAAGAAAATTAATGATAAAAATATTATACTAATTCGGCGGGCTTGAATTTTTGAAAGCTCGCTATTTATTTTAAATGCGCAAAAAAACTGTTACAAGTATATAAGTTACTTGTTTTATAATTTGCTTATATTTAGGATATTATATTGACAAAAATAGGTTATTGGTGTATAATAAACTTAAATTTTATTTTTAAATTTCTAAACTAATTGCGCGATAATCGCGCTATAGGAGGGGTTATGAATAAAAAACTTAAAACTATAGCAACTATATTTTTTACTTGTTGTTATATTTTTTGCGTAGGGCTTTTAGTTTGGCAAGCGCTTACACCGGGAAGTGAATCTTCGAATATTAGCCAAAATTTCGGTGACCAACTAAACAATGCTTTAACTAACATAATAACACCGGTTACTAAAAAGGTTGACGTTTCTTCGGTTGAAATATCTTCGGTTAAAGTTAACGGTGAAGGACTTGAGATTGAAAGTGATGATGGCGAAAATTACGATTACGTTGAAATTGCTTTAGGCAGTAGTGTAAAAATTTCAACCACTGTGTTACCATCTAACGCAAGTAATCCTTCGGTTGAATACTCCCTTTCAAATAGCGAAGTTGCTACAATAAGCCAAGGCGGTGAGCTTTCAACCCTTAGTGAAGGTGAGTGCTTGTTGACTGTTGTTTCAAAAGATAATCAAACGGTTAGTCATTCAATTCTTTTAAAAATTAACAGGGTTAATGCTGAAAGTATTGAAATTACAAATAAAGAAGAAAACTTATACGTTGGGCAAACCCACGTTATAAAAGTTGCCTTTACCCCTGCAAATGCAACTAATAAAAAGGTTGTTTGGTCTGTAAGCGACCAAAGCGTTCTTTCAATTAGCGAAAGCGGTAAAATTGAAGCGTTAGCAGTTGGTAGCGCGACTGTGTATGCAAAATGGGAAGATGACCAAACGATTTTAGATAGCTTTACTGTGGAAGTTAAAGGAAAGCCAGAAGTTAGTGATATAGAGCTTACTGATATAATTATTGATTGTGCATCAACTATAACCTTAAGGTGCGGTGATAAACAAACTATTGGCGTAACTTTTGCGCCTGAAAATGCAACTTATAAGGGACTAAACTATTTTAGCAGTAACGAAAAAGTTGCAACGGTATCAAAAAATGGTGAAATTGAAGCTTTAACCACAGGTGAGTGCATAATTACAGTTTCGAGTAATACATATCCTATTTCTAAACAAATAACCTTAACGGTTACCGAGCGTTTAACTGAAAAAATTGTACTTTCTATAAGCGGTGCAAGTGGAGAAAATAACGTTATTAAAGTTGGTTCAAGCGCAACGCTTAAAGCAACTATCGACGAAAAAGCAACTATAAAAACGGTTGTTTATCAATCTAGCAACACAAAGGTTGCAACCGTTTCGCAAGATGGCGTTGTTAAAGCGATTGGCGCAGGTAAAGCAACTATAACTGTTATTTCAAGTTATGGTAACGAAAGCGTTTCACAAAGCATTGAAATTACGGTTGAAAGAGTTGCTTTTAAGGATACTATAAAAAATTTCTATCACTGGGTTAGAAAGGCGTTCGGGCATTTTGGAGCATTCTTAGTTTTAGGCGGAGCGGCAAGTTTAATGTTCTTATGCTTCTCGAAAAAGGGCATTAAAAGTAAAATTATTATGTTCGTTGTTTGTATGGTTTCGGGCTTTGCTGTTGCAGGCTTAACTGAAATATTTCAACTTCCTATATTTACTCAAGGTAGATTTTGTTCGTTCACCGACGTTTTAATTGACTTTACAGGCTATACTACTTCAACCGTTGCTATATTCTTAATAGTGTTTATTTACGAAATAATTAAAATTATTAGATTTAAGCGTATGCAAAGTAAAAACAAAAACTAAATTTATCTAAACAAAAGTTAAGCCCCACCAAAATTTGAACGGTGGGGCTTTTATATTACAAAAGAAAGCCTATAACGCGATTATCTCACGTTATAGGCAATTTAAATTAGCTGATTTATTTACGTTTCATTTCTTTTATTATCCAAAAAATATTAGAAACAAGCGAAACCATATATAGCGCCATTACAAGCCACGCAGCAAATACGTTTGTTTGTGATACGATGTTTACAAATGCAAAAACGCTAGCTAATATTAAACATAGGTTGCCAAGTATTTTTAAAACATTTTTCATAGTTTATTATTTGGCAGGTTTTTCTTCTTTAGCTTCTTCTGTTTTTTCTTCTACCTTTTTAGGTTGAATGATTTCGGGAATGTTAAGACCAGCCATATTAAATAAATCGTTCATTGGTGGAAGTGATTTTGCCATACCAGATAAGAAGTTTGCAGTAGCAGTTTTGCCTTCTTTTCCTTCGCCACCATCCCAAACTGTAACTTTATCAATCTTAATATTCTTGATAGCTTCAACTTGAGTAGCAACGATATTTTCAATCTTGTCGGCAATCATAAGTCTTGCAGCTTCGTTAGTATCGCCACCTGCAGCGCGAACGATTTCGGCAAGACCTTCTGCTTGAGCAGTTAAAACGGCTTTAACACCGCGCGCTTGCGCTTCCATCTTTGCGTAAATAGCGTCTGCTTCACCTTGTGCTTGACGTCTAATCTTTTCAGCTTCTGCTTCGGCTTGAAGTTCGATTTTTCTCTTTTCAACTTCGGTTTTAACCAAGATATCCGCTTCTTGAGTAGCTTTTTCACGCTGTGCTCTTACGATTTCGGCTTGTTTTTCTGCTTCGTAACCGTCGGCTAAAGCTTTAGCGGCGTTAATCTTTTCAGCAGATGAAGCGCGTTGTTCTGCTTCGGCTTGGCGTTGACGAAGTAATGCTTGAGAGTCGGCAATTTCCATTTTTGCTTGGTTTTCGCCCTTGATTGCTTGAGAGTCGGCATCGGCAACGTTGATACGTTGATCTTTTCTTGCGTTTGCTTCACCGATAGCACCCTTTCTATCTTCTTCAGCAACCGAAATTTTAGCGTCGTTTATAGCCTTTGCAGCAGCTTCTTTACCAAGAGCTACGATATAGCCAGATTCATCGCTAATGTCGGTTACGTTAACGTTGATAAGACGTAAACCGATTTTCTTAAGTTCGCCTTCAACGTTTCTTGAAACGGCTTCAAGGAATTTATCTCTGTCGGTGTTGATTTCTTCGATATCCATAGTTGCGATAACTAAACGTAATTGACCGAAGATAATATCTTTTGCAAGTTCTTGAATTTGAGCAAGCTTCATACCAAGTAGGCGTTCAGCAGCGTTTTGCATTACACCTTGTTCGGTAGAAATACCAACGGTGAATATTGTAGGAACGTCGATACGAATGTTTTGGCGTGAAAGTGCGCTCTTTAAGTCAACCGAAATTGAGATAGGTGTAAGATCTAAAAATGCGTAAGATTGAAATAGTGGAACGATAAATTCAGTACCGCCGTGTACGCATTTTGCCGAACGATGAGTACCATCTTTGGCTTTGCTTACCTTACCGTAAACAACCATAATTTTGTCTGAAGGACATCTTTTAACTCTGGTTGCAATAAGTAAAATTATCATAAATAGTACTAAAACTATTACGATAACGATTGGTAATGCTTTTGAGCCACCGTCACTTAGTAGGTTAGTTAAGTTGTACATTTGTTATTTTCTCCTTTATATTTATTTTTTACAAATATTAGTTTTTGATTAGTTATTGTAAAACCTTTTTTGCTTAAATTTTTTCAACTATTAAAAGGTCACCGTTAACTGCGGTTATTTTAACGTGGCTACCGGTAGGGATTTTTTGATCGCTTTCGGTAATTGCGTTTAGTTCAACGTAGCGTTCTTCAAGCGTAAGGTTTATTTTACCGCTACCAGCTCCCTTTTGCGGAATAGTTAGATATACCGTAGCGATTTTTCCAACCGCCTTTGAAATATCAATGTTACCGCTTGAGCGAAGTTTCATTACGCCTTTCATAATAAGCGCCATTGCAAATAGGGCTAAAGTACCCGCAATGAGCGAGCCTGCAATCGACCATCCAACCGAAGCGAATGATATTGCGTAACCCGTCCAACCACCGATAGCGAAGAAGGATACGATACCCCTAACGCTAAAGAGTGCAAAGCCGTCGCCAACTTCAAAGTCACCATCAATGTCAACGTCCGCATCGGTTGAGATATCAACGTCACCGCTTGCACCGTCGCCTATACCGAAAAGTAGGGTAATGATTTGTAAAATTAAAAATACTGATGCCGCGCTACCTATACAAAAATATATTTTTTGTAGTAGTGTTAATGTTTGCCAAAATTCCATTTTTTTCTCCTATATTTTTATTGTTAAGTTTATTATATTAAACGCTTAAGCGTTTTTACCCAAATATTTTTTGCCCGAATATATTATTCGTTTCAACGCTATCTAAAAGTTCTTGCGATTTGTTTAGCAAATTGTTTGCCAAATGGTTCATACAAATAATTTCAAGTGCTTTTTCAAGCCTTTGTTTAGAGCCTTGATATTTTTCTTTAAAGTTTTCGGTAACCCGTTTAACTAATATTTCAACTGTTTTATACGAAAACTCCTCATCAAACACAATTTCGCAAAAGTGTGAATATAATTCACTTTCGGGAATAATATCGTCCTCTCTACTTTCGGGATTGCCATTTACGAAAACAAGTAGCTTTTTTATGTCTTCAAGGCTCATAGTGTTTCGTAAAACGTTTATTATAAATATACGCGCAGTTGCGTCCTTAGAATAACGTTTGTTTATAGGTCGCTGAACAAACCCGCGCGATACCCAGTTTTGAACTGCCGGAGTAGTTACACCTGCAAGTTCTTTTAATTGTTGCATAACAAGCCCGTTCGTTCCTAAAAATAAAGCGTTTAAAAATTGTTTGCCACTAAGCTCGCTTCTGGTAATCGTAGTGCCTGGATATACCCTCATATATTGCCCCCTCAAATTTATTTTTTTGCCCCTCAGTTATCAACTTCACAATGATTATATCACACATTCAAATGAATGTCAAGTAAATTCAAGTGAAATTTTTAATTTTTTTTGTGGGCTTAAAAAGTGGGGCATTAAAGCAAAAAATTATTAAGTTAATGGTTAAAGTGTTGATTTTTAAGGGGATAAATTGTATAATAATGTAAGTAATAAAGGGTAGCAAAGTAAATTTGCTATTTTTAAGGAGATAAAAATGAAAGATTTAAGAATTTTAAAACTTGCAAAAAATCTTGTTAATTATTCTTGCAAGGTTAAAGCAGGCGAAAAGGTTATGATTGAAGCGTTTGGTATTCCCAACGATCTTGTTAAGGCTTTAGTTAAAGAAGTTTATGATGCGGGCGGTTTTCCGTTCGTATATCTTCGCGACCACGCCGTTATGCGCGCTATGCTTAAAGATTGTAACGAAGAATATTGTAAACTATGGGCAAAGTACGATGGTTTCGTTATGGACGATATGGATTGTTATATCGGTATTCGTGGGGGTGAAAACTCTTGCGAACTTGGTGACGTTCCTGCAGAAAAAAATTCTTTATATCAAAAATTATACAGCTATCCCGTTCATCACGAAAAGAGGGTTGGCGCAACCAGATGGGTTATTTTAAGATATCCAACTCCTTCTATGGCTCAAATGTCGGGTATGAGCACCGAAGCTTTTGAAGACTTTTATTTCGACGTTTGCACTATGGACTATAACAAGATGGATAAGGCGATGGATTCACTTAAAGCGCTTATGGAAAGAACTGATAAGGTGCGCCTTGTGGCTCGAGGAACCGACCTTACTTTCTCTATTAAAGGCATGCCTGCTATTAAGTGCGCCGGTGAGTTAAATATTCCCGACGGTGAAATTTATTCAGCACCACTTAAAAATAGCGTAAACGGCGTTATTTCTTACAATGCTCCTTCAATGCAACAAGGCTTAAAGCACGAAAACGTACGCCTTGAATTTAAAGATGGTAAAATTATTAGCGCAACGGGTAATTATACCGAACAACTAAACGCTATTTTCAATACCGATGAAGGCGCAAGATACGTTGGCGAATTTGCTATCGGCGTTAACCCATTTATAAACGAACCTATGGGCGATATTTTATTTGACGAAAAGATTGCAGGCTCAATTCACTTTACACCGGGTTGTTGCTACGATGAATGTGATAACGGCAACCGTTCAAGCATTCACTGGGATTTAGTTTTAATTATGACTGAAAAGTTTGGTGGCGGTGAAATTTATTTTGACGACGTTTTGATTAGAAAGAACGGGTTATTTGTTATTCCTGAACTTGAATGCTTAAACCCTGAAAATTTAAAATAAAGTTTTGTTATAAAGCTAAAGCCTTGCTCACTTGATAAAGCAGGGCTTTTTTGTTTCACTTTTTTTAAATTATGGTAATATAAATGGTATTGAACGATTAAATTTAGTAGTGGCTAATAAAAAAATCAAAAAAATATAATTAAAAATAAAAAAAGTGCAAAAAAACAGTTTACAAACGCAATGTTTATGGATATAATAATTGCGCAAACTAACGAGACTTTCAATTTACTATAAATTAACGAGGTATTTTAAAAAATATGGCAAAATACGTATTATGTCCAAGATGCGAACTTAATTATATGCAAGATGGTGAAACTTATTGCGACGTTTGTAAGGCGGAACTTAAACTCGGTCCACAACTACTTTTTGCGTTAGATGAAGACGAAGCTGGTGAAGGCGAAAAGCTTTGCCCAATTTGTAAAAGAACTTATATCGCTGAAGAAGATGACATGTGTGAACAATGCCGTGAAGAACGCAAGTATCAAGACGCTCCATCCGATGATATCGATATCGAAAAAGATGAAGAATGGCGTAACTATCTTGACGATGACGAAAAGGATATGCCAACTACTGGTGACGACGTGATTTCATTCTCGCAACTTGAAGATGAAGAAAAGAGCGACGAATTCTTCCGCGACGACGAAGAAGATTTAGAAGAAGAATCTCTTTACGACGAACCAGACGATTTTGATATCGAAATTGACGAATCTGACTTTGATGAAGACGCTGAAATCGAAGAAGATGAAGACAATGATGAAGACGACGATTTTGAAGACTAAAATTGACATCTTTATTGGCTTATTGCAAATTTAATAAAACAAAAAGAGCATTTCGATGATGAAGTGCTCTTTTTAATTTTGTAATTTATATTCGCTTATAATATATTATCGGCTTTAATTGACTTTGCATATTCTGAAGGAGTCATTTGTGTATGTTGTTTAAAAAGCCTAGAAAAATAGTGAACTGAATTAAAGCCTAATTTATAAGCAATTTCGGTGTAAGTATATTTGTTTTGGCTTATAAGCTTTTTAGATTCGTCGATTTTCAAAAGTATATAATACTGAATAATACTAATGCCCATATTCTTTTTAAATATGGTTTTTATATAGGTTTTTGAAAAAAATAGTTCTTTTGAAATTGTATCTAAATCGATAGTTGAATAAAGCCTTTGGTTTAAAAGAGCAATTATATTAGAAACTATTTTATCCGAATGTAAAGAGGCAACGTTTTCGGTTATTTGTTTAACGCTTTCATCGTCGTTTTCGGTGCGAAGAAGTGAAACGAGCATAAGTTCGATGCAGTTTTTTATAAGCTGTTCGCTTCCAATGGGCGCATTTTTGCGTTTTGTCATTTTAGTTAGATAAATTTCGTTTAGTTTATCAGAAAAGCATTTTGGTGTTTCTTTAATGATTTTGCCGAGCAAACTTTTTTCAAACTCGCCAAGAACGAAAATTTTATCGGCAAAGTAGTTGATGGTTCTTCCTACGCACTCAAAAGAAATGATGGCCGAGTTACCAAAACTATTATTGGTGTATATAGTGTGAAGTTCGTTAGGTCGGTGAAAAAAGGCTTCGCCTTGTTTTAAAGTAAATTCTTTATCGTCGGTAATAATGCCAACTTCGCCCGAATCAACGTAAACCATTTCCCAAAAGTCGTGCCTTTCGGGTGCTACTTTAAAATTTTTACCATACTTAAAGTAATGTATCGTGTAAATATTGTTTATTTTTATAACGCTTTTTAGCGTGTTTTTTAAATAAGTTTCGTTACGGATTTCCATATTTTTGTAAAGGCTTAAAAAAAGTTTTTACTAAAGACTTTGTCTTTGCTATTTAATTATATAATAGGTAGAGTTAAAAATCAAGATAAAAAAGTAAAAAAGTTAAAAAAAATATCAATGAAGTGTCCTTTTGTGTAAAGAATTTGCTTAAATTCGATACCCAAAATTTAAAAAAAGTGTTATAATAAATACAGTGATAACTAACTTGGTTAGTAATAAAAATTTTTAAAGGGGTTTAATTATGAAATATTCACTTAACCACGACAAACATTTTATGCCGATGATTGAGGTTTTACGCGATTTTAAAGCTAACGTTTTAAAAAGCGAACACAAAACCTTAAAAATTTGCGTTGAACGCAACAACGGCTACAATTTTATTTATAGTTTAGAAATTTATGCAAATCCAACGCCTGAACAAAAGGAACAAAATTATCAAATTTGCGAACGTTTAGTAAAATCAATTTTATGGGTAGCTGGTGGTTACAAAATTTATATTTGTGGCGATGAATACGTTTATAGCCGTATTGCCGATGACTATTCGTTAGCAGGCGCTCGCGCATTTGACTTTGTTACTATGGCTAACGTTTACGAAAGCGATTTTGAAGTAGTTTTAACTACTGAAGAAGATTTTCCAGCAGAAAAGAAGGTATCACTTGCAATCGGTGGTCATTTAAACGGTTGCCGTATTGGTTTTGACGCTGGCGGAAGCGATAGAAAGGTTAGCGCGGTTATCGACGGCGAAGTTGTTTATAGCGAAGAAGTTGTTTGGTTTCCAAAAACTAACAGCGATTACCGTTACCACTACGAAGGTATTAAACAAGCAATGCTTACTGCCGCTTCAAAAATGCCGAGAGTTGATGCTATCGGTGTTTCAAGCGCAGGTATTTATATTGACAATAAAATTAAAATTGCTTCATTATTCTTAAAAGTTCCAAAAGAAGATTTTGACGCGCACGTTAAAACTATGTATATTGATATAGCAAAAGAAATAGGTGCTCCTATCGAAGTTGCTAACGATGGCGACGTAACTGCTCTTGCAGGTGCTATCGATATTGGCGATACCGGTATTTTAGGTATTGCTATGGGTACTAGTGAAGCTGGTGGTTACATTAACCTTAGCGGTAACCTTAACGGTTGGCTTTCTGAACTTGCATTCGTTCCAGTTGATTTTTCAAAAGACGCTATGGTTGACGAATGGAGTGGCGATATTGGTTGTGGCGTTAAATACTTCTCGCAAGATGGTGTTATTAAACTTGCCGAATATGCTGGCTTTACCTTTGAAGAAGGTTTATCTCCTGCCGAAAAGTTAAAAGTTATTCAAAAGCTTATGCTTGAAGGTAGCGAAATGGCTAAGGGTATTTATGAAGATATCGGTACTTACTTAGGTTATTCGATCGCTTATTATAGCGAATTTTACGATATTAAGCACCTATTACTTTTAGGTAGAGTTACAAGTGGTAAGGGTGGCGATATTATTATGGAACGCGCTCGTGAAGTTTTAAAAGCAGAATTCCCAGAATATGCTCACATTAGTATTGAAATGCCAGATGAAAACAACCGAAGAGTAGGGCAATCGATAGCTGCAGCATCACTTACAGCAATAAAATAAGCCTTATATACTTCGTTATTGTCACTAAAGGTGCGCTTTCCTTCGGTTGCGTACGCAAAAAGTACGCGCCCGTCAGTCAATGCTCCTTATAGTGCCACTAACTCGCATCTAAGGCTTATTTAAAATATAAATAATCGTTGGTTTTATTACCACTAAAGGTGCGCTTGCCTAGGTCACGTACGCAAAAAGTACGCGCCCGTCAGTCAATGCTCCTTATAGTGCCACTAACTCGCATCTAAGCCTTATTTGAAATAAAATGGGCTTGGCGTGGTTGGACTAACGCACGGTATAACAACTAAATGCATAAATATTACAAAAAAGGGGGTAAGATACGTACCCCCTTAAAATTTTATATAGTATATTAAAACCTTGACTTAAGTGGGTAAAAGTGCTAAAATAAACTTGCGACATAACTTTATATTCAAAAACAAAAGTATACTTCTGGGTAGAAGTGTACCTTTTCGCATTACATAAATCTTTTGTTTTTTGGATATGAATGTAGTTGTGTCGCAGCAAAGCGAAAGTCACTTTTATTGGGTGTCGTTTGCTTTTGCATACGCCACTTTTTTTGTTTTAAAAATTTTTATAAAAAGTGCTAAAGGAGAAAAGTATGAAAAGAAAGGCGTGGTTAAAAACTTTTACAATTGTTTGCTTTATTTGTATAAGTTTAAGTTGCTTATTGTATGGTTGTAAAGGCCCGGGTAGTAACAAAAATGATGCTACGAATAGTGCAGGTGCAAATAATGTCCCAAGTATTAAAGAAGAAAATTCAATTTTTAATTTTACTTTGCTTTCAAACGGGACTTATAGCGTTAGACTAAAAGAAACTTATAATTTACCAAATACAATTGTTATACCTTCAACGTATAATGATAAACCTGTAACAGAAGTGGGTGACCATGCGTTTTATTATTGCAGTAGTTTAACTTCGGTTGAGTTGCCCGATAGAGTAACCTCAATTGGTCATGGTGCGTTTAGATATTGCAGTAGTTTAACTTCAATTGAAATTCCTAATAGCGTAACTTCTATTGGTTCTTATGCGTTTGAAGATTGCTATAATTTAACTTCGGTAGAAATAGGCGATAGCGTAACTTCTATTGGGGATAGGGCGTTTTATGATTGCAGTAGTTTAACTTCGATTGAAATTCCTAATAGCGTAACTTCTATTGGTTCTTATGCGTTTTATGGTTGCAGTAGTTTAGAAGAAATAACCATCCCCTTTGTAGGAGCAAGTGCTACTGCAACGGGATATCAAGCAGTATTTGGTTATATTTTTGGTTATACTACGCGCAGTAGTAATTCATCAATTTCGGGTGCTACTTATCAATATTATTATAGCAGTTCCACCTACTATCATTATTATATACCAAGTTCGCTAAAAAAAGTAACAATAACAGGCGGCTCAATTGGTGAAAGGGCGTTTTGGAATTGCAGTAGTTTAACTTCGGTTGAAATACCAGATGGCGTAACTTCTATTGGTGAAAGGGCGTTTTGGAATTGCAGTAGTTTAACTTCGGTTGAAATAGGCGATGGTGTAACTTCTATTGGTGGTGGTGCGTTTAGTGGTTGCGATAGTTTAACTTCGATTGAAATACCAAATAGTGTAACTTCAATTGGTTATTCTGCGTTTTGGAATTGCAGTAGTTTAACTTCGGTTGAGTTGCCAAATAGCGTAACTTCTATTGGTGGTGGTGCGTTTTGTTATTGCAGTAGTTTAACTTCAATTACTGTAAACGAAAACAACGCAAACTATTCATCGATAGATGGTAATTTATATAATAAAAATAAAACAATTTTAATTCAATATGCAATTGGTAAAAAGGATGAAAGTTTTACTATACCAAGTAGCGTAACTTCTATTGGTGAATATGCGTTTAGGGGTTGCAGTAGTTTAACTTCGATTGAAATACCAGATAGCGTAACTTCTATTGGTTCTAATGCGTTCGAGCGTTGCAGTAGTTTAACTTCGATTGAAATTCCCGATAGCGTAACTTCTATTCGTTCTTATGCGTTTTATAATTGCAGTAGTTTAACTTCGATTGAAATTCCCGATAGCGTAACTTCTATTGGTAATTATGCGTTTGAAGATTGCAGTAGTTTAACATCTATTAAATATAGAGGAACACAAGATATGAGGAATGCTATTTCAAAAGGTTATGATTGGGACTCTAATACCGGTAACTACACTATAACGTATAATTATAATGGAGAATAAAAAATTGTAATAAAATATTAAAAGCCTTGCTATAAGTTGATTAGCAAGGCTTTTTTACTGTTAAAAAGAGTAATAATATTTTATAACGTTTTTTGTGAGATACTTCGACTTCGCTCAACATGACAAGGGCAGCATATAGGCATGTAAAGGATGGCGCGTGTTCTTTTATTTATCAATTTATTTTCAAAACAATTTTTTGTTGCAATATATGTTTAAATATGTTATACTTTGCTTAATTGTATTTTTATGATTCATTAAAGGAGTATTGCGATTATGCAAAAACTTTTAATTAAAATTCTTTCAATGCTTTGTTTAGTATGTTTAGGGTTATGTTTTACCGTAGGGTGTGCCAACAAAGTGGTAATAATTTAAACTAAATAGTAAAATAAAAGAGCCTTGAAGCAAAAAACTTCAAGGCGTTATTTTTTTTAGTTTGTTATTCGTTTAAAAAACCTTTAAATTAGAATACTAATTTGCTTTGAATGAACGGAATAACTTCGTCGATTGATAAACGAATTTGACTCATAGTGTCGCGGTCACGAATAGTTACCGTGTTATCTTCTAAGGTATCAAAGTCGATAGTTAAGCAGTAAGGAGTACCGATTTCGTCTTGACGGCGATATCTTTTACCGATTGAGCCTGCTTCGTCGTAAGTGCAAGGGAAGTGTTTTGTAAGTTTTTTATAAACTTCTTTAGCCTTTTCGCTAAGGTTCTTTTGAAGTGGTAATACAGCAACCTTATACGCTGCAATTGCAGGGTGGAAGTGCATAACAACTCTTGTATCGCCACCTTCAAGGGTTTCTTCATCGTATGCTTCAGAAAGAAGCGCAAGCATAAGTCTATCTGCACCGATAGAGTATTCAATAACGTAAGGAATATATTTTTCGTTAGTGAATGGGTCGGTATAAAGCATGCTCTTGCCAGAATATTCTTGGTGACGCTTTAAGTCAAAATCCGTTCTATTGTGAATACCATTAAGTTCTGACCAACCGATAGGGAATAAGTATTGAATATCGCAAGCGGCTTTTGCATAGTGCGCGAATTTATCGTGGTCTTTAAAGCGTAAGTGATTTTCGCTAATGCCAAGGTCGGTTAAAAATTCGTGTGCTTTATTTTTAAAGAAATCGTAAAATTCTTGGTCGCTACCTTCCTTGCAGAACCATTGATGTTCCATTTGTTCAAATTCGATAGTTCTAAAAATAAAGTTACCTGGGGTAATTTCGTTTCTAAACGCCTTACCTATTTGACCTATACCAAAAGGAACTTTTGCGCGTGTTGTGCGTTGAACTGCTAAAAAGTTAACGAATTCGCCTTGTGCAGTTTCTGGGCGTAGGTAAATAGTATCCTTATCGCCTTCGGTTACACCGCGTGAAGTTTCAAACATTAGGTTGAAGGTTCTAATATTAGTAAAGTTGCTTTTACCGCATTTTGGACAAACTACTTTATTTTCAAAAATGTATTGTTCCATTTCTTCGTTAGTCATTGTATCGGGATTTACTGCGCCCTTTGAATGATTTTCAATTAAAGTATCTGCTCTGTGGCGAGTTTTACATTCTTTACAATCCATTTTAGGGTCAGAGAATGATGCAGTGTGACCGCTTGCTTCCCAAACTGTTGGGTTCATTAAAATTGCAGCGTCAACACCAAAAGAATTGTCGCTTTCTTGAACGAAGCGCTTCCACCAACAACGTTTAACGTTGTTTTTAATTTCAACGCCTACGGGGCCGTAGTCCCAAGTGTTGCCCATTCCACCGTAGATATCGCTACCGGGGAAAATTATTCCGCGTGATTTGCATAGGTTTACCAATTTATCCATGGTAACAGCTCTTTTTTCTTCCATAAATCTCCTTTTGCGCTTAATGGCTTTAAGCGTAAGTTTTGTTTTAACTTCTATATTTTATATTTATTTTTATTCTTTGTCAACAGTTTTTTACCTGCTTATTACTTTTATACAATTAATTAATAATTATAATAACTAAAAGTGGGGTAAGTAGGTAAAATGAATATTTGGTATTCAATTTTTGAATATATGCTTACACACTTTTAAAGGACTAAATACCTTTTATAGTAGTTGTTTTAGTTTTGCTTTTGAATGTGCTTACAAACGCGTGTTAAAATACCTTTAAATATTGGATAGTTTTGCTTTTAAAAGTGTGTTTTTAAGGTAAATTTTTTATGTATAATTATTTAAAAAAATTTTTTATATGCACAACATATTGTGTGAGATAAAAAAATAAAATACAATATATAGAAATTTGGCATATTTTTGTTGACTTTTAATTTTTAATGTGTTAACATATAGTCCCAAGCGCAAAAAGGGTGCGCAAGGTAACGCTTAAAACCCTTTATTGCTCGCTTGTATTTGCTTTTAGTTTTAATTTAACGCTGTATTATTTTGATACGGTTGTTTTTTTTCTCTCTATCGCCCATTACTTTACGAAAAAAGGTAAAAATGGAGAGTTTAAAGCTAATATAAGTTTTATAAGGTTATTACACAATTCGTCTATATATAATTTTTTTAAGGAGGATTACAAATGAAGTATTTAGTTATTAAAAGAGATGGAAGTGCGATTGAATTTGATTTAAAAAAGATTAGTAATGCGATTGTAAGGGCGTTTGAAGCTACGAATAAGCCTTACGACGATAACGTTATAGATTTAATTTCAATAAAGGTTACTGCGGATTTTGCAAGCAAGGTAAAAGATAACAAGATTGCAGTTGAAGATATACAAGATAGCGTTGAAAAGATTTTAAGCGAAACCGGCTATCACGACGTTGCTAAAAGTTACATTTTATACCGTAAAAACCACGCTAAAATGCGTGATATCAAGTCAACTATTATCGACTATAAAGACATTGTTAATAGTTACGTAAATTCTATCGACTGGCGCGTAAAAGAAAACTCTACCGTAACGTATTCGGTTGGCGGTTTAATTTTAAGTAACTCGGGCGCGGTAACGGCAAACTATTGGCTTAGTGAAATTTACGATAAGGAAATTGCCGACGCGCACAGAAATACCGAAATTCACATTCACGACCTTTCAATGCTTACAGGTTATTGCGCAGGTTGGTCGCTTAAACAACTTATTAAAGAAGGGTTAGGCGGTGTACCTGGAAAAATTACTTCTGCGCCTGCAAAACACTTAGCGACGCTATGTAATCAAATGGTTAACTTCTTGGGCATAATGCAAAACGAATGGGCAGGGGCTCAAGCCTTTTCTTCCTTCGATACTTACTTAGCGCCTTTTGTAAAAGCTGATAATTTAAGTTATCGTGAAACTAAAAAATGTATTGAATCGTTTATTTACGGTGTAAATATACCAAGCCGTTGGGGAACTCAAGCGCCATTTTCAAATATCACTTTGGACTGGACTGTTCCTGCCGACCTTGCCGAACTTCCTGCAATTGTTGGCGGTAAGGAAATGCCATTTAAGTACAAAGACTGTAAGGCTGAAATGGATATGATAAACAAAGCCTTTATTGAAACTATGATTGAGGGCGACGCGAACGGACGCGGTTTTCAATATCCAATTCCAACATATTCAATTACTAAAACTTTCGACTGGTCTGAAACAGAAAACAACAAGCTTTTGTTTGAAATGACTTCAAAATACGGCACTCCATACTTTAGCAACTATATTAACAGCGATATGGAACCAAGCGATATAAGAAGTATGTGCTGTCGTTTACGCCTTGACTTAAGAGAACTTAGAAAAAAATCGGGTGGTTTCTTTGGTAGCGGTGAAAGCACCGGTTCGGTTGGTGTTGTTACAATCAATATTCCAAGAATTGCTTATTTATCGGCAGATGAAAGCGATTTTTATAAGCGTTTAGATAAACTTATGGATATTTCGGCTCGCTCTCTAAAGGTTAAAAGAACGGTTATTACAAGGCTTTTAGACTCTGGATTATATCCTTATACTAAGCGTTATTTGGGAACTTTTAGCAATCACTTCTCAACTATAGGTTTAGTTGGTATGAACGAAGCCTGCTTAAACGCAAAATGGATTGCTAAAGATTTAACCCATAAAGAAGCCCAACAGTTTACTAAAGAAGTTTTAAATCACATGCGTGAAAGACTTTCCGATTACCAAGAACAATACGGCGATTTATATAACTTAGAAGCTACACCTGCCGAATCTACAAGCTATCGTATGGCAAAGCACGACGTTAAAGATTTTCCAGATATTATAACTGCCGCAAAGGAAGGCGAAACGCCATATTATACTAACAGTTCGCACTTACCTGTTGGCTATACCGACGATATTTTCTCGGCACTTGATATTCAAGACGAGCTTCAAACTCTTTACACTTCGGGTACTGTATTCCACGCCTTTATCGGTGAAAAGTTGCCAGATTGGAAGGCTGCTGCTAATTTAGTAAGAAAGATTGCTGAAAATTATCAACTTCCTTACTATACATTATCTCCAACTTATTCGGTTTGTAAAGATCACGGCTATATTAAAGGTGAGCACTATACTTGCCCAGAATGTGGTGAGGCAACCGAAGTTTACAGCAGAATTACCGGTTATTATCGCCCAGTTCAAAACTGGAATGCGGGTAAGAGCCAAGAATTTAAAGCAAGAAAACTTTACGACGTTGCAAACCCTAACTATCAACCAAAGGGTGGCGTTGAAAATTCTTGCGAAAGTGGCGCATGCTCGCTTGAACAAGAGCAAAATGGCTCAAGCTTAACAAATCTTACTCTTTTCACAACTTCAACTTGCCCACGCTGTAAGGCTATAAAAGCAATATTTGATAAAGCTGGCGTTAGTTACGACGTTGTTGATTGCTACGAACAAGTTGATTTAGTTAAGGCTTACGGAATAACCAAAGCTCCAACTTTAGTAGTTCCTTTAAACGACGGTTACGCTCTTTATAAAGACGAAGGCGAAATCCGCAAATTTTATAACGAAAACTTAAGAAAATAAAAAAAATAAAAAATCAGGTTGTTATTAAACCTGATTTTTTTGTTTGAAAGTTTTTAGTTTTAATTATTTTAAATATTTGTTTTTTATTGCGTTAAAGGTTTTGTCGCTAATAACGTGCTCCATACGGCAAGCATCTTCGGTTGCGGTTTTCTCATCAACGCCAAGCGAAATAAGCATATTTGTGAGTACCGTGTGGCGTTCGTATAAATTTTCGGCAATTTGTTTACCTTCTTCTGTCATACTGATATAACCATCACCATCAACTAAAATATAATTATTGCGTTTTAAAATACCAACCGCACGACTTACTGAAGGTTTGGTGTATCCTAAATATGCACAAATATCAATAGCGCGTACCTTTTTATTTTGTTGTAATAGCACGTGTATTGCTTCTAAATACATTTGCCCCGATTCATATAATGCCATAAATACCCTTTAATATAAATAAATTTTCTTTATTATACCACTAAAAAATTATTTTTTCAAGCAATATAAACAATTTTGCTTATAATTTAATTATTTTAAACATATTTTAATACTAATTGTAATACGTTTTAAAAAAATAGGCTCTTGGTACTTGAAATAAACTATAATTTTTTTCATTTTTGTTTAAAAAATGTTTGACATTTAGAGTTTTATTCCGTATAATATAATGCGGTTAGCAATTGCTAACTGATGTTTTAAGGAGTTAAAAATGAATTTAATTAACGCGCAAGAGGGCGTAGAATATATAATAAAGAGTGTTGAAATAAGTGATGAAGAACTTAATTCTTTTCTTTTTTCACTTGGTTGCTACGCTGGTGAGCCTATTACGGTTATAAGTAAGCTTAAAGGTGGCAGAATAGTTGCTATTAAAGACGGAAGATATCATATCGACCTTGACCTTGCAGGCGCTATTAACGTGTAGGTATATTTAGGTAGGCTTATTTAAGCCGATTATTTTTTTATCGCAACAGTTAGCGTTGGCTAACTAATAAAATTAAAAGTTTGATTTGCATTTTAGATGATTTTTTAAGGAGATTTATGGCTATTAGAATTGCCTTAGCGGGAAATCCTAACGCAGGGAAAACCACTATGTTCAACAAGCTTACTGGAAGTAACGAACGTGTGGGTAACTGGGCCGGCGTTACAGTTGACAAAAAAGAAAGCCCCATTTTAAAAAAATACGCAGGGGGCGAAAAAATTACGGTAGTTGACCTTCCGGGTGCATACTCTATGTCACCATTTACTAGTGAAGAGAGTATCACTAGTGATTTTGTAAAAAAAGAAAATCTTGACGTTATAGTAAACATCGTTGACGCGGATAATTTAAGCCGTAGTTTATTTTTTACAACCCAACTTTTAGAACTTGGAATTCCCGTAGTAGTTGCTCTTAATAAAAGCGACCTTAATGAAAAAAAGGGAACTAAAATTGATATCGATAGATTGTCGGCAAAGTTAAACTGTCCTGTAGTAACAACCGTTTCTACTTCGGCAAGGGGTTTAAATTCTCTTGTTAAAAGCGCTTTGTTACACGTTGGTGGTGTACAAAAGGCTGTTTATAGCCAAGAAAATATCGACCTTACCGACAAGGAAATGGTTCAAGAAGCCGACCGTAAGCGTTTTGCTTTTGTTAATCAAATAGTAAGCGAAGTTCAAACGCGCAAAGTTTTAACAAAAGATAAAAATTTCGGCGATAAAATTGATGCCGTGCTCACTAATAAGTGGTTAGGTATTCCTATTTTTGCCATTGTTATGTTTTTGGTCTTTTACATATCGCAGTCAACTCTTGGCGCGTGGATTGCAGAGGGTGTGCAAATAGGTGATACTTTTATACCTGGCTTAGTTCCGCTTTTAGAAAGTTTTCAGGAGATAATCCGTGGCGTTTTTGAAAATGCTAACCCTGTGCTCGTTGCTATTTTAGTTGACGGTATTATAGGCGGAGTGATTGCCGTTATAGGCTTTTTACCGCTGGTTATGGTTATGTACTTTTTAATCGCGTTACTTGAAGATTGCGGTTATATGTCTCGCGTGGCTGTAGTTTTAGATCCTATTTTTAAAAGGGTAGGGCTTTCGGGTAAATCGGTTATACCGTTTGTTATTGCAATCGGTTGCGCCGTTCCTGGCGTTATGGCAAGCCGTACCGTGCGTAACGAGCGTGAACGCAGAGCTACTGCTATGCTTGCGCCCTTTATGCCTTGCGGTGCAAAGATACCCGTTATTTCACTAATCGCAGGTGCGTTTTTCGATAACGCTTGGTGGGTAAGCGCGCTTATGTATTTTATGGCAATCGCCCTTATTTTTGTAGGTGCGTTACTTATAAACTTAGTTACGGGCTATAAGCCAAGAAAATCATTTTTTATTATTGAACTTCCCGAATATAAAAAGCCTTCGCTTTTTGGAGCGTTTAAATCAATGTGTAGCCGTGGTTGGTCGTACATAGTAAAAGCTGCTACAATTATACTTCTTTGTAATATGGCAGTTCAAATTATGCAAACCTTTACTTGGAAGTTTACGGTTGCCGAAAGCGCAAATCAATCAATATTAGCTTCGATTGCAACACCTTTTGCTTACTTTTTATTTCCTATCGTAGGCGTTCTTTCTTGGCAACTTGCAGCAGCGGCGATTACTGGGTTTATTGCAAAAGAAAACGTTGTTGGTACGCTTGCCGTTTGCTTTGTTGGGCTTGAAAACTTTATTGATATGGAAGATTTTTCAATTATGCAAGGGGCAGGTGGCGACGTAGCTGGGGTTTTAGCAATCACTAAGGTGGCTGCTTTAGCATACTTAGCCTTTAACCTTTACGCTCCGCCTTGCTTTGCCGCAATAGGTGCAATGAACGCCGAAATGAAAAGTTCAAAATGGATTTGGGGTGGCGTTGCTTTTCAGTTAGCAGTTGGTTATACTATAGCTTACTTAATTTATACGATAGGCACTTTATTAACAAACCCTGCGCTTTTAAACGTTGGAACTGCATTGGTTGGTTTAGCTGTTGTTTTAGTTGCTGTTGGGGTAATAGTTGGCTTAACTATTAACACGAATAAGCAATTAAAGAAAGAAGGGGTTAAGGTAAACTGATATGAAAGATAATATTTTACTTTTAATTATATTTGCCGTTGTTGGCTTAATAATTTTATACCTAATATTTGCTAAAAAAGCGGGCAAAAAATGTATTGGTTGTCCTTACGCTAACGATTGTAAAAATAAAAAAAGTTGTAATTGTAATCAAAAAAACTCTCAGCAAAGTGAAGAATAATAAAAGGGGTTAGAAGTTTATTCCTTCTAACCCTTTTTTTGTTGTAAGATTATATAATTTTTAATAAATATTACAATAAAAGTTTTAAGTAAGCTATAATTTAACTAAAATTGACACAAAAATGCAAAAAAAGATTTACAAAACGCGATTTATAAGTTATAATATTAAGTAATTATAATTATTTAATGGGGTAGTATGCCAAATTAACGGCAAAGCTATTAAAGTAAAGAGTTGTAAATGGAAATTATTCTTGCAAGTAAATCACCACGCCGTCGCGAGCTTTTAAGCGGTTTAGGCGTTGAATTTAAAATTGTGCCTGCTGTAGGCGAAGAAGTTTTAGTCGATGGGCTTTCGCCCGATAAAATTGCTCAAAGCATAGCAAGTGCAAAGGCGAACGAAATATTTGAAAAATATTCAGATTGCGCGGTTATAGGCGCAGATACGATTGTTGTTTTAAACGGTGAAATTTTACAAAAACCAAAGGATAACGACGACGAGTATTCAATGCTTACTAAACTTTCGGGGCGTGAACACACTGTATATACCGGCTATGCGCTGCTTACTAAAGGCAAAAAGGTTTATGGCGTTGAAGCTTCAACTGTGGTGTTTAACCAGCTTAGCGAACAAACCAAACTTGACTACGTAAAAAGCGGGCTTGGGCTTGATAAGGCTGGTGGATACGGTATTCAAGACGGGTATGGCTTAGTAAAAGAAACTAAGGGTAGCTATGATAATATTGTGGGCTTTCCTACCGAAGTTTTTGAAAAACTATTAAAAGAATTCAATTTAAAATAATCAAAGGGGGCTTAAAGCTATGAAATTGCCAACTTTATCAATAGATTTCGGCTCGTCCGAAACTAAAATATATCAAATGGGCGCAGGTGTTGTTCTTGCCGAGCCAAGCGTTATTGCTATAAACGAAACTGGTAAACGCAGAGTTAAGGCTATTGGTTCGGATGCTAAAAAACTTATAGGTAGAACGGTTGATGGAACTGTTGTTAGTTCACCCGTGTTTGAATCGCAAATAGAAAACGAACTACACGCGTCGCTTATGCTTGAAAACTTTTTAAATAAGGTTACTTTAAAAAAGTTAGGTAAACGCCCTTCGGTGCTTTTTGCCGTTCCTTGCGGAACCGATAATAGCGCTATTAAAAAATTTGAAAAGGCTCTTAACGAGTGCGAAGTGTTTAATATTCATTTTGTTGAATCTCCTGTTCTAACTGCGTTAGGGGCAGGTGTTCCGTTAACCGAATCAAACCCTTGTTTTGTGATTGATATAGGTGGCGGAACTACAAAAATCGCAGCGGTATCGCTCGGCGGGGTTATATCGGGTATTAGTGTTAATATCGGGGGTAAAAGCCTTGATAAAATGCTTATTGAGTTTATTGAAAGTAATTTTGATTTAAGAATTGGCACTTTAACTGCCGAAAAACTTAAAATTCAAATTGGTAGCTTGCTTGAAAAAGACCAAACTACAACTACTATCAACGGGCGAGATTTGATTACGGGTAAGCCACGCGCAGTTTTGGTTAGCGCGAAAGACTTATATCCTACTATTAAAACTTTCTTTGATAAAATTTTCCAGTTAGCAGGTATGCTTATGGCTAAATTACCACCCGAAATTTCGGCGGATATAAGAAGGTCTGGGGTTTATTTTGCGGGCGGTAGTTCAAAAATTGTTGGGCTTGAAGAATATTTCCGTTACAATATGGGAATTAGAGCTAACGTTTGCGAAGAACCTGCTTTTGCTACGGTTATTGGTGGCGGTATGGTTGCCGGTAACGAAAAACTTTTATCACGTATTAGAATAAATCGTAGATAGAGTTTTAAATAATAATGCAAATTTGTTGGGTTGTTGAAAATTTATAAGGTAAAAGCGAGTGATATTAGCAATTAAAGGTTAACTGTGAAAAGGGGTGCAACATGAAAAAATTTGACACCAAAGTTCAACATTTAAAATATAAGGTGCTTCGTGAAGTGGCAACGGAAGCGTGGGAAGATAGAATTGCCTACACTTCGGTTGATATACCACATAAGCTTGCACCCGGTAAGAAACCAACTATTAGTTGTTGCGTGTATAAGGAACGCGCAATTTTATCTAAACGCGTTAAACTTGCGCTCGGTGGTAACCGTGAAAATAAAAAACCTATAGAAATTATCGATATTGCTTGTGACGAATGTCCTTCGGCGGGCTATGAAATAACGAGCGCATGTAGGGGTTGCTTAGCAAACCATTGTGAAGACGTATGTAAGGTTGGAGCAATTTATTTCGACGTGCATCACGTTGCTCACATTGATAAAAGTAAGTGCGTTGAGTGTGGGCGTTGTGCAAAAGTTTGCCCATATTATGCAATTATTAACCGTATGCGCCCATGTCAAGTAGTCTGCAAGGCAAAAGCGGTTGGAATTACCGAAAGTAAAGAATTATTTATTGATTATGATAAATGTATTTCGTGTGGGGCGTGCGTATATCAATGTCCGTTTGGCGCGATTTGTGATAAATCATATATATTAAACGTTATCGATTTAATTAAAACTAGTGACGGCAACTCAAGTTATAAGGTTTACGCTATGGTTGCTCCGTCGATTGCCAGTCAGTTTACTTACGCAAAAATCGGTCAGGTTGTGAGTGGTCTAAAGGAAATGGGTTTTTACGGGGTTATTGAAGCGGCTCTTGGTGCAGATATGGTTGCCTTAAATGAATCGCGCGAACTTGCTGAAAAAGGCTTTTTAATAAGCTCGTGTTGCCCGTCTTTCGTCGATTACGTTAAAAACTTTTTTCCCGATTTAAAGCAACATATATCGCATAATCCTTCACCCATGATTACGTTGGCAAAGGTTATGAAGGATAAAGACCCCGATTGTAAAATAGTTTTTATAGGGCCTTGCACTGCAAAAAAAGATGAATATAAAAAGCCAGAATACAAGGGGCTTATCGATAGCGTTATTACTTTTGAAGAATTACAAGCGCTATTTGATAGTTTAAATATTGAAATTTGTGATTTAAAAGAAGATACTCTTGACGACGCATCTTTCTACGGCAGAATTTTTGCAAGGAGCGGTGGGCTTTCACAAGCGGTTGAACAAGCGTTAAAAGAACAAAATATTGATTTTAATGTTAATCCTATCGTTTGTAACGGTATAGACGAATGCAAAATGGCATTGCTTCGCAAATCAAAAAATGCGCTTGATGCTAACTTTATCGAAGGAATGGCTTGTGTTAATGGCTGTATCGGTGGGGCTGGCTGTTTAACTCACGGCGAACAAAACAAAAAACAAATTGACGACCACGGCGAAAAAGCAAAAGATAAAACTATTTTATCTTCGCTTGAAAATTTGAAGTAACGGAGTGTAAAACTAATATTTTTAAGCGGCGTAAGGCAAAAGTCTTGCGTCGTTTTTATTTTGATTTAATCTATTTGTTAGCAAATTTTAACAAATAATTTCAAAATATAACAATTTTTTACAAAATTAAATTGAATTTTTTACAAAATAACTACACTTTTCGTTTTGTTTTTAAATTTTATGTGTTATAATGTATAAGGTTATTCAAAAGAAGTGTAAATTTTTATCAAAAAGGGGAGTTATTATGCAAAAAACGGTAGTTATTTTACAATCAAGTGAAGAAGAGGCGTTAGAGTGTGCAGAAAGATTAAGTTCAATGTTCGAGGTGGTTGGATATACTACGGATAGTGACGTGGCAATAAATTTTGTAAAAAAAGAAAAGCCAGATTTTTTAATTACCGCACTTATGATACGTAATGGTGACGGTATTTGGGTTATCGAAAGGGTAAAAGAAATTTCGCCCAAAACAAAGTGTATAGTTGTTAGCGTGGTTTCTCACGGCGAGCTTATGCAAAACGCAATAAATGCAGGAGCAAGTTATTATATGGTTAAGCCCATAAATTACACTGCACTAATCGATAGGTTAGACGGAATGGGGCAAAAGGAAGAAAAGAAAAGTTTTGTAAAACCAACGTTAAGCGGGCGTGAAAATAGTATTGATGAAAAGATTAGCCGAATTTTTATAGGTATGGGAATACCACCGCATATTAAAGGTTACGGATATTTACGCGAAGGCGTAAAACTTGCTGTTTTAACTCCCGAAATTATAAATAGTATCACAAAAAAACTTTACCCTGCAATAGGCGAAAAGTTTAACACTAGCGCAAGCAAGGTAGAAAGGGCAATACGCCACGCTATTGAAGTTGCTTGGAATCGCGGTAGAATTGAAAGTTTTAACGCTCTTTTTGGCGTTAGGGCATACGGCGAAAATGAGAAACCTACGAATAGTGAGTTTATCGCGCTAATTGCAGATAGATTGCTTTTAGACGGTATTTCGTAAAAAGTATGATTATAGGGATATTTTATATAAACAATAAAATACCGAATTGATCAATGCAACGCGAGAATATTATAGTGAAAGCGAGCCTACAACAGGTGGTAACTGTTGGTACTACGTAAATGGCAAAGTTGTAGCTTTGTAAAATGAAGGTCGTGTTGATAAAATATATAAAACAATAAAACAGTGGGGCATTCCTCACTGTTTTTCTATATGCTTTGCATATTCCTTGACTGAAAGTTTAATTTGTGGTAAAATAAAATGTAACAACAATGGGTTGGTATGCTCATTTAACAATTAACAACCTTAATTTGTTAATTAAAATCATTGTTACGGCAGTTTTTTTAAACGCCTTTAAAATCAATCGTTGTTTATTAGGTTATTAAAAAAAATAAAAAGTAACGCGGTAAAATTAAGCAGGGGGGTAAACTATGTATCTTGTAAAAGCGGGGGAGTCGCACGGCAAAGCCATGATAGGTATTTTATGTGACGTGCCAGCTGGAATAAAAGTTGATAAAAGCCATATTAACGCTTTATTACAAGAGCGCAGTTTTGCACTTGGAAGAAGCGAGCGCCAGGTAATAGAAAATGATGAAATAAACCTTATTACGGGCATTCGCAATGGCTACACACTCGGTAATAACGTTGGTTTTGTTATCGAAAATAAAGTACACAGTGATTACGAAAATATAATGTCTGCCTTTGATTGCGATACAAGTAGCGCGCAAGTTACCGCTTTACGTCCCGGGCATGCAGATTTGCCGGGAATTTGTAGGGGCAACTTTAAGGATGCTCGCAACGTTTTAGAAGGAGCTTCGGCAAGAAATACTTGTTTAAACGTTGTAGGTGGCGCGGTTGCGCTTAGTATGCTTGATATGCTTGGTATTAAAATAGGCGTTAGAGTGCGTTCACTCGGATACGAAAAAGATGAAAGCGATTGCGATTTTAACCAAATTTTAAACGCTAAATCACCTGCGTATAGTTTAAATCAAAACTTTATAGATAGATGTAAAAGCCTTATTGAAAGCGCAAAAAATAGCGGTGATACGCTTGGCGGAACTGTTGAAATGGTTATATCGCCTATTAAAAAAGGCTTTGGCTTTTATATGGGCGAAAAGCGCGTTAATAGCGTTATAGCCCAAGATATTATGCAAATTCAATCGGTTAAAGGTCTATATTTTGGTGAAAATTCTTTTGAGTTTAACGGCTTTGGTAGTAACTACCACGGAAATATCAATAAACAAGATAATAGTTTAATCGTTAGCAATAGTTTATCTGGCGGTATCGACGGCGGAATGACTAATGGCGATTATATAAAAATTACAGTTGCTTTAAAGCCTATTCCAACAACTAAAAAAGGGCTTGAAACTATTGATATTAAAACGGGCGAAAAAGCAATAAGCGCAAAAGAACGCTCGGATATAACTGCAGTTTTTGCAAGTTGCTCTATATTAAAATGCGTTGTTGCAACGGCTATTTCTAAAGTAATTACCGAAAGAATTGGTTGCGACAATATGACTGAAATTATAAAAAGGTATGCCGATTTATGATAGAAGTTTTTAAAAAGCAAAATTTATACGGCAATTTAAATGTAGATGGGGATAAATCGATTACCATTCGCGCTATCATATTAGGGGCTCTTGCAAAAGGTAAAACGGTGGTTATAAATCCGCTTATTTGCGCAGATACTATTGCCACTATCGATTGCGTTAAAAGGTTAGGCGCTATCGTTATTCAAACTTTAAATTGCATTGAAATTATAGGCGCAAGCAGTATAAATAGTGGTTGCGAGTTGGATTGCAAAAATAGTGGAACTTTAGCAAGATTTTTAATAGGCGCGCTTGCAGGAGCGGGGGTTGAAGCAAAAATTGTGGGCGATAGCAGTTTGTCTAATAGGCCTATGGATAGGGTGTGCAATCCTTTGATTGAGCGCGGTGCGAAAATAACTTCTAATAACGGAAAATTACCCGTTTATATTTATCCTGCTACTTTAAAAAATTTTGAATACCAAATGCCTATCGATAGCGCGCAAGTAAAAAGCGCGATATTACTTTCGGGTATAACGAGCGGTAAAAGGACCGTTGTTGTTGAAAATAATTTCACTCGCGACCATACCGAAAAAATGATTGCGCATTTTGGTGGCGATATAACTATTGATGATAGGGTTATTACCTTAAATACAAGTGAACTTAAAGCTACTAAAATTCAAGTGCCTTGCGACCCATCGTCAAGCGCCTTTTATCTTACGCTTGGGCTTGGTTTGGGCGAAATAACCGTTCAAAACGTTTTGCTTGCAAAAGGGCGCAACGGTTTTTTTGATACAGTACAAAAAGCGGGCGGAAAGCTTGTTTATACTAATAAAAGCACACTTGGAATTTTTGAAACTTGTGATATCACGGCGTTTAAAAGCCAGTTAAATTATTTTGAAATCGAACCACAAGAGATACCTTCGCTTATTGATGAAATACCGCTTTTAGCATTACTTGGCGCAGTAAATAACGGGTGCGTTTTAAGGGGCGTTAAAGAACTTAAAGTAAAAGAGAGCGATAGGCTTAGCGAAACGGTTAAACTTTTAACTTTATGTGGGGCTACTTGCAACGCTATTGGCGATGACTTGGTTGTTAAACCAACTATCGAATTTAAAAGCTTTGAGTATCAAAGTGACGACCATCGAATGGTTATGACTGCTTTTTGCGCTTCAACTTTAACGGCAGATGCTAAAATTTACGGCGAAGAAAGCGTTAACGTTTCATTTCCGTCATTTTATAAAAACTATTATAATTGCGTGCTTGGTTTAATAGGAAAAAACGTTCAAAAATCATTTTCGGGCACTATCCATAAGTTTATTTTAAATAGGTACGGATATAATAATTTTACTTTTGAACAGCGCTCGATAAGTGAAGAAGAATTTGAAGAATTTTTAAAAAAGTGTGGCTATAAGGCGTTTAACGCTACTTCACCCTTTAAAGAAAGGCTTTTAGATATAATAAAAGAGCAAGATAAAACTGCATCAAAGGCGCATTCGATTAACTTTGTTTGTGATAATAAAGCGTTTAGTACCGATGGAGCAGGCTTACTTCTTTCTTTAAAACAAAAGGGTATTAGCGTTAAAAATAAAAGCGTTTTAATTTACGGTATAGGCGGTGCGGGTAAGGCGCTTGCCGTGGCGCTAAGCGATGCTGGCGCAAAGGTTTACGTTGATAATCGCACTTTATCTAAAGCAAAAGAATTTTGTGAAAATCATCCAAATATTAATCTTTACAATGGTGAAATTTGTAATATTTTAATAAACGCTACAACTAACAAAGACGACTTGCTTTTTAGTGAAAATCTTTTAAAAAATTGCTGTTTAATAATTGATATAAACTATAGGCAAAGCCTTGCCCTTGAAAAATGGGCGCACGATAATAAAAAACCTTTTATAAACGGTTTTGCAATGCTATTTTATCAAGCGTATATATGTGATATGATATTGCTTGGCGAAAAAACTAATCAACTAAAAGCCTTTGAATTATTTTATGATTATAGGAAAAATTATGAAAATTGAAGTTATTAACGGTGTAAATTTAAATATGCTTGGTACGCGCGAAAAGAATTTTTACGGCGAAAAAACCCTTGAGCAAATAAACGAGCAAATTGCCGAGTTTTGCAAAACTAAAAATATTGAAGTTAGTTTTTATCAAAGCAATATCGAGGGAGAAATTTGCGAGCGTATTCAACAATCTAAAGCCGATGCAATCGTTTTAAACGCAGGCGCTTATACTCATTACAGTATTGCAATTCGCGACGCTATAATTGCAAGCAATAAAAAGGTTTGTGAGGTGCATATATCAAATATTTTTGCGCGTGAAGAGTTTAGAGCAAAAAGTGTAATCGCACCAGTTTGCGTAGGTACGATTTGCGGTTTTGGAATAAATAGTTATCTTCTTGCAATCGAGAGTTTTTGTTTATGAATATTGTGCTTATAGGAATGAGCGGAAGTGGTAAAAGCACTTTTGGTAGCTTTCTTTCAAACCTTATGAATATGCCGTTAATCGACATCGACGGCGAGATTTGTAAAAAATACGGCGACATTTCAACCATATTTGAAACAGCTGGCGAAAAAATCTTTCGTGATTTTGAAGAACACGAAATTATGCTTGCATCTAAAACCGATAACTCGGTTATCGCAACTGGTGGTGGGGCTATATTAAACCCAAACAATATGAAAGCCTTAAAGCAAAACGGATTAATAGTTTATCTTTATGCCGACATTGAGTATTTGTTTAATAAATTAAAAGATGCAAACGACCGTCCGCTTTTGTCAGCTCAAACAGATGAGATTAAAAAACAAAAACTTGAACAAATTTTTCTTTCTCGGAGTGAAAAATATTTGCAGTATGCCGATATAGTTTTAAACGTAAGCGGAATACTTGAAAGTAGAAACTTATTAGATGAACAAATAGAAAAACAATTAGGAGCGCTTTATATTGAATTTTTAAATTCCTTTGAAAAAAAGGTTTATAAGAAATTTGACTAAAAAGGAGTAAGAATGCTTGAATTAAAAAATATAACCAAAATTTACGGTGAAGATGGTGTTTCGCCTGTTACCGCCTTAAACTCGATTAGCGTGCGTTTTCGTGAAAGCGAATTCGTTTCGGTTTTAGGTCCATCTGGTTGCGGTAAAACCACTATGCTAAACATCATTGGTGGGTTAGACCGTTATACCGAAGGTCAACTTTTGGTTGACGGGGTTGATACCTCTAACTATAAAGATAGAGATTGGGACACTTACCGTAATAGAAAAATCGGCTTTGTTTTTCAAAGCTATAATTTGATTGCGCATCAAACTGTGCTTGAAAACGTTGAGCTTGCTCTTACTCTTTCGGGTGTTAACGGCTCTACTCGTAAGGAAATGGCGATGCGCGCGCTTGACAAGGTTGGGCTTGCAAAGCATTTAAGAAAAAAGCCAAGCGAACTTTCGGGTGGTGAAATGCAAAGAGTTGCTATTGCAAGAGCGATAGTTAATGATCCTGAAATTATCCTTGCCGACGAGCCAACTGGCGCGCTTGATAGTAAAACCAGCGTTCAAATTATGGATTTACTTAAAGAAATTTCAAAAGATAAACTTGTTATTATGGTTACTCATAACGATAGTTTAGCTAATGAATATTCTACAAGAATTATAAAACTTTTAGATAGCAAGATAATTTTAGATACTAATCCTTACGACCCTGAAAAAGAGAAAAAGCCTGCCTATAGCGCGGTTAAAGGCAATAATAAGCAAAAAGATAATGATAAAAAACGTATTGAAGAAGTGAAAAATAACGAAAGTAAAAACACTTCGATGAGTTTTTCGTTAGCATTGTCGTTATCTCTTAAAAACCTTTTAACTAAAAAGCGTAGAACCTTTTTAACTTCGCTAGCAAGCTCGATAGGTATTATAGGCTTAGCTCTTGTTCTTGCGTTATTTAACGGTTTAAACATTTTCTTGGATAAAGCGCAAAATGATACGCTGTCCGCTCAACCTATGTACGTTCAAACTACCAACGGCGAGGCTGATATTGAGCAGATTATTTCAATTATTACCGACCAAACAAACTTTATATCAAACCCCGATATGAAGGACAAAATTTTTATAAGCCACCTTATAACTCAAATTAGCCAAGCTCAGGTTGCTAACAAGGTTGGGAAAGAATACTTAGATTACGTTAAAAATACACCAAAAGAATACTTGCGCGATATCAATTATACTTACGGCACAAGTATGAATATTTACAAAAAGAAGGTTGTTTTTGATACTACACCGTTTGGCGGTGGTCCTACTGAAAGTAACGAAGTGTTAGTTGATTATGTTAAAATTCCTGCAGGTGATTACTTTAAACAACTTATTGACGATAAAGAATTTATCTTAAGCCAATACGAAATAGTTGCGGGTAAATATCCTGAAAAAGCTAACGAGCTTTGCCTTGTTCTTGATAAAAATAATAGAATTACCGACGCAATGTTAGTTGCCTTTTTGATGGATATCAACGCAACACAAAAGGATGAAAACGGTAATTTCTTAGTGGATTCTTATGAATATGAGGACTTTCTTGGGGAGTTGCAACCAGATGGAACTCGTAAAGAGAGTAAGTTTGGTACGTTTACGCTTGCATTAAATAACGGCTTATACGTTGATAGCGATAAAAATGGATTATACGAAATTCAACAACGCAGTATTAAAGACACTTTAAATGCTAAATATGGTGAAACTTTTACAAATTTAGTATACAACCAACTTGCAGGTTTTATGGGTAATAATTTACCACCTTGTTATAGCGGTAATACACAACTAACGCTTGATTTAAACATAACTTGCATAATGCGCCTTAAAGATACTTCTACAACGGGCGCAATGGGCGCATATCCTATAGGTTATACTTCGGCTCTTACAGATAAGGTTTTATCTCAGGCAGCAGACTCTAACGTGGTTAAGGATCAACAAAAAGAGTATGAAAAGTTAACGGATAACAATCCTGAAACAATTTGCACAAACGTGCTTAATGGTAAAGCGTTATCCGACGAAAAAGCATACCTAAATGTTCTTAAAAATTTAGGATATGCCGAAATTCCTACAAGAATAGAATTTTATCCAACTTCATTTGAAAACAAAGTAAAATTAAAGCAGTATTTAGCTGAGTTTAATAACCTTGAAACAACGGCAGACAACGAAAAGGTTTACGTAACCGATATTGTAAGTACGGTTATTGATATTTTAAAAACTTTAGTTGATACTATAACTTATATCCTTCTTGCGCTTACGGGAATATCTTTGGTTGTTGCTGCAATTATGATAGCTATTATAACCTACGTTTCGGTTATTGAGCGTACGCGAGAGATAGGCGTTCTTCGTGCAATCGGCGCGCGAAAAATCGACGTTACTTCGGTATTTAACGCCGAAACCATTATAATCGGGCTTGTTTCCGGGGTGTTAGGTATACTACTCGCGCTAATTTTACAATTCCCGCTAAACGCAATTTTATATAGCTATACCGGTATTCATTCTTTGGTTGCGTTATCGCCAATTCACGCATTGCTATTAGTTGCTGTATCAATACTTGTAACCTTGCTTTCGGGTATGATTCCTGCAATTATGGCATCACGTCGCGACCCGGTTAAGGCGCTTCGTAGCGAATAATTTTGAATTTATTTTTAGGTGTTTAGCAAAAAAATATAATAAACGGTATAAAAAAACCTTCGCAGGCAATAATTGCAAGCGGAGGTATTTTTTATGAAATTAGAAGAAAGCAAAACGTTTATAAACTTAGCTAAAGATTTTGCGGGCGAATGCCAAGCGCGCACGCGTTATAAATTTTTAGAATACGGCGCAAGAAAGGAAGGTTACGGCTGTTTAGCCGAAATTATCGATAAAGTTGTGTATAACGAGTTTAACCATGCAAGAATGTTTTACACCTTTATCCAACGCGCGAGCAAAGAGCAAATTAAAAACATTGATATCGACACGGGCTACCCCTTCAAGCAAAAGTGGGATTTGATTGAAAATTTAAGAATTTCAGCCGAAGATGAAGAACATGAATTTACAAAAATTTATCCCGAACACCGAAAAATTGCTGAAGAAGAAGGATTTAGCGAAATTGCCGATTTATATACTAATATCATTCAGGTTGAAAGTTGCCATCATAAGTTATTTACCGATTTATACAACCAAATGAGTAAGGGTACAATTTATAAAAAAGCAAAACCTGTAAAATGGAAGTGCGCCGCTTGCGGTTACGAGCATACTAGCGAAGAGGCGTGGAAGGTTTGCCCATTATGCCTTGCACCACAAGGTATGGTTATGCTTAAATTAAAAGATGAATAAGGGTTTGTTCTTGATTAAATGTGATATCTAAAACTTTTAGAGCAAGACATTATTGTAATTTTTGCGTTTTAGTCGGAATAAGAATAAGCGGATTTATATAAACGATAAAACAACGCTTTGAAGATGAAAAATCTTCAAGGCGTTTTTTATGTGTATTTTTTTATGCTTATAAAAATACCTTGCATAAAATAGGCAAAAGTGATATAATTAACTTGCGACCAAAACTTTATTCTGTAAAAAAGTATACTTCTCAGGTAGAAGTGTACATTTTCGCGTTACATAAAATATTTTTTACAGGATAATTATATGTTTTGTGTCGTAGCAAAAGCGGAAAGTCTTTTATTAGGTGTCGTTTGCTTTTGCATTCGACACTTTTTTGTTTTACTAAGGAGAAAGAGATGGAAGGGTTAAAGCAATTTATTTGTAAATCTTGTGGGCAACCACTTGTTAGAGATGGAAGTAATTACGTTTGTAATTATTGTGGTAGTATTTGGGTAGCCGATTTGGCAGATGATATTCACGCAGTTCAACGCGCCAACGCGTGGGAAGCGTTAAGGGTTGGCGATTTTGAAAAATCGGCAGAACTTTTCGAAGAAATTATATATAAAGACGCTAAAGGGATAGACCATGAATCTCACTGGGGTAAGGCTCTTGCGGATAATGCTATTTGTTATATTGTCGATTTAAACGAACGTAAAAGAGTTCCTACTTGTAACAATATAACCGAAAGTTCGTTTTTAAGTAGTAAAGAAGTTCAAAAAGCTATTTCTTTAGCACCAGCCGAAATTGCTGAAAGTTATAAAAAACAAGCGGAATATATAGAAAAAGTTCGTTTGGAGTGGCTTGAAAAGGCAAGAAAGGAGCAACCTTACGACGTATTTATTTCCTATAAAGAAAGCTACGTTGATGAAAACGGCAACAAACAAAGGACGCAGGATAGCCATGACGCACAAGAGATATATACCGCTCTTTTAGAAAGCGGTTATAAGGTGTTTTTTAGTCGTTACAGTTTGCAAGGCAAACCTGCCGAACAATACGAGCCGTATATTTACAATGCAATTAAAACGGCGAAAGTAATGATTGTTTTTGGTGAAAAACCCGAACATTTTAGCGCCACTTGGGTTAAAAACGAGTGGAGCAGATTCCGCGCGCGCATTGAAAAGGGTGAAAAACATAAAAACAGCTTGGTAGTTGTTGTAAAGGATATGGAAGAAAGTGATTTGCCGGTTGCTTTAAAATCTCGTCAAGCTTTAAATATGAGCAATATTACCTTCCTTGGAACCTTAAAAAATCATATTAAGCGCGTTGTTGATGAAAGCAAACAAGGCGTACGTTTGGATAAAATTGAAATTAAGGGCGGACAAAGAGCAAAAAAAGCAACTACTTTAGAAGTTAACACCATTAAAACACGCGAAATCGGTTCAGGAGCAACCGTTAAAATAGATATTACCGAAAAAGCAACGTTAAGCCTTGTTTCGACCTATATGAAAGCAATGGCTTGGGAAGAAGCAACCAAACTTATTGACGATATTTTATTTAATAACCCTTCTTGTACGGAAGCTCTCTGGAAACAACTTTTAATTAAATACGGAGCGACTGATAATACAAGCTTTACTTTAAAAATTCCATTGATTAGTAGCACCGATTTTCAAGTTATCGATCAAATATTATCGCGCGCTAACCAAGAAATTGCTACTGAAATATTAGACTTGTTGTATTCAAGTTATACGACGGTTAATGATGAAAGATATTCTACGGTTCTAAAGTTAATTTTGCCATATCAATATAAAAATCGCCAAGCAAAAATCGATAATGCTTTTATATACTCGATTGAAAACAGTGCAAATAAAACCTTTGAATTATTATTAACAAGCATCGATGCTAACGACGTTGACAGTTATATAGACTATAATATTAAATATTTAAAAAAGTCAAAAAGTTCTGCGGAAAAAGCAGAATGCATAGATAGAATTTTAAAGGTGGATGAAGGTAACGTAAACGCCCTACAAATGTTACTTTATTCGCAATTAGAAAACAACGAGCAATCAAAAAAGGTTATTAACACCTTTGAAACATTACTAAAATATTCTAACAACGGGCAAGCAGAAATTGGCAAAATTTTAAATTGGTTAAAAAGGAATATAGACTCGGCGGACGACTGCTTATTAGCTCGCCAAATTTTGCGTTATTCAAGTGAAGATATTTCGGTTTATAAAGATACTTTAATTGCTCTTTCTTCTACAATGATAAGTTGTGGATTTTTTGAAGATGCTCAGTATTTTTCTTAGTTGATTTTAGGTTTTGATTCATTAAATGATAAAGCTTATTGGAATATATGTTTAATAAGAACCCACTCGAGCAAGGAACAAAATATTATACTATCGGATATTTTACTAAAAACTATACCCGAATATACAAAATATTTAACTCTTGTTGATGAAAAACGAAGATTTCAATGCATAGAGCTTCAAAAACGACAAGAACAAGCCTTTAACCGTCGCAAACAAAAACGCGAAGAAGAGCAAAGATTACTTGCCGAAAAAGAAGAAGAAGATCGTAGGCGCCGTGAAGCCGAAGCAAGAGCAAGGCGAAAACATAGAATAAAAAATATAAGCATAGCAAGCTTAGTCGTAGCTTTCGCTATTTCGATTACGTTATTCTTTAGTATGTTTTTACCTATGTTTTTTTTAAACAACGGTAAGCTTGGTGCGTACGTTAAGTATAAGAATTTAACCGAATTTGAAATTCCAGAAGGGACTACGCAAATAGATTCTAACGAATTTAAGGGTTGTGGCTCGTTAACTTCGATTACAATACCTAATAGCGTAAATAGAATTGGCGATTACGCTTTTAAAAACTGTAGCTTATTAACTTCGGTTGTTATTGGTGATGGTGTAACCGAGATTGGGCAACATGCTTTTAATGGTTGTGGCTCGTTAACTTCGATAGAAATGGGCGTTAATGTAGAGTCTATTGGAAGTGGAGCTTTTGAAGGTTGTAGTTCGTTAACTTCAATTACAATACCAGATAGGGTAACGACGATTGGTAATTCTGCCTTCTATGACTGTAGCTCGTTAACTTCGATTACAATACCTAATAGTGTAACTTTGATTGGGGCTTCTGCTTTTTACGGTTGTAGTTCCCTTGAAGAAATGGTTATTCCGTTTGTTGGTATGACTAAAGACGGTACAACTAATACTGGTTTTAGTTATATATTTATCGGGCACGGCGGAAATAACCACATGGTTCCTAAATCATTAAAAAAGGTTACGATAAACGCTGGAAGTATTGGGAATAGAGCCTTTGCTAACTGTTCTTCATTAACTACGGTAATAGTAGGTAACGGAGTAACTTCTATTGGTGAAGATGCGTTTTATGCTTGTAGCTTATTAACTTCAGTGCAAATAGCTGATAGCGTAACGTTGATTGGATCCGGGGCTTTTAAACTTTGTACTTCACTTGAAGAAATAACAATACCTTTTGTTGGTGAAACAAAAGTAGGAATTGGTGAAACACATTTCGGTTATATATTGGGCGTAATTAGCTCACAGCATAATGATTTCGTTCCTACGTCATTAAAGAAGGTAACGGTAACTGGTGGTAAAATTGTAAGTCATGCATTTCGTGATTGTACTTCACTCACTTCAATTGTAATCGGTGACGGCGTAACATCGATTGGCTCTGGTGCGTTCTATGGCTGTAGTTCATTAACTTCAATTGTGATAGGTGATGGCGTAACTTCGATTGGGGATTATGTATTTGATGATACTGCGTATTACAATGATGAATCGAATTGGGAAAACGGAATATTATACATTGGAAAATATTTAATTAAAGCCAAAACAACTATTTCGGGTAGTTATTCAGTTAAAGAAGGTACGTTATGTGTTGCTAATGAAGCGTTCCGTAATTGTAGCTCATTAACTTCTATTATAATCCCAGATAGCGTAACTTCGATTGGCGACGATGCGTTTACCGCTTGTTTTTCGCTTACTATTTACGCGGAAGCAGAAAGTAAGCCAAGTGGTTGGGGTAGTAAGTGGAATGGCTCAAATCGCCCGGTAATTTGGAATTTTAAAGGATATGGAACACAAAGCCAAGACTTCGAGTATTACGTAACCAACGACAATAAGGCGCACCTAACGAAGTACAAGGGTAGCGCAAGCGAAGTGGTTATACCTGAAAGTTTAGGTAATGCTACTGTTACAAGCATTGAAGATAGTGCATTTTACAATTGTTCTTCGCTTGTGTCGGTTGTAATACCTGACAGTGTAACTACGATTGAAGCAAATGCCTTTACCGGTTGTTCTTCGCTTACTTCCATAACTGTAAGTGAAAAAAATGAACATTACAGTTCGTTAAATGGTGATTTATATAATAAAGCTAAAACGAGTTTAATAAAATATGCAATTGGTAAGCAAGATGCATTTTTTGCTATCCCAAATAGCGTGACAATGATTGCTACAGGGGCGTTTGATGGCTGTAATTCATTAAATTCTATTGAAATAGGAGATAGTGTAATTGCGATTGAGGTAGGGGCGTTTGATGGCTGTAATTCGCTTATGGAAATAACAATACCATTTGTTGGGTCAACGAAAGACGGCGTTGATAATACTTATTTTGGCTACATATTTAGTGGAAATAACAACAACCTTCCTAAATCATTAAAAAAGGTAACGGTAACAGGTGGAAAAATTGCGAATAATGCGTTCTATGGTTGTAGTTCATTAACTTCGGTAGTAATAGGTGATAACGTAACTTCGATTGGTAATGGTGCGTTCGATGGTTGTATATCACTTGAAGAAATAATAGTACCGTTTGTAGGCGCAACAAAAGATGGGACAACTAACACACATTTTGGTTATATATTTGGCGCATATAGTTCTTCAGATAACGATAATTACGTTCCTACATCATTAAAGAAGGTAACTGTAAGTGGTGGGAAAATTGCTAATAGTGCGTTCTCCGGTTGCGATTCACTAACATCGATTGAAATAGGCGATAACGTAACTTCGATTGGTAATGATGCGTTCGATGGTTGTTATAGATTGGTTGAAGTAGTAAACAAATCAACACATATTACGATAGAAAAAGGATCTTGGGATAACGGCAATGTTGGTTATTATGCGTTAGCGGTATATAACAACTCGGATAACTTTGGAGGAACAAAGCTCTCAACGGATAACGGTTGCGTTATATATACCGATGGAACTGAAAAGATTTTGGTTAGCTATATTGGAAATGAAACACAATTAATAATACCTTCATATATAACCCAAATAAATGACTATGCGTTTTATAAATGTAGATCACTAACTTCGGTTAAAATGGGGGATAGAGTAACTTCAATTGGTGAGAAGGCGTTCTATTGGTGTACTTCACTAGCTTCTATTAAAATACCAAATAGTGTAATATCGATTGGTTCTCAAGCATTTGAATCTTGTATTTCGCTAACTTCAATTGAAATACCAAATAGCGTAACTTCTATTGATGCGAGTGCGTTTTATAATACGGCATATTACAATAATGAAGAAAATTGGGAAAACGGAGTATTATATATTGGCAAATATTTAATTCAAGCAAAAACAACAGTTTCAAGTGATTATTCAGTTAAAGAAGGAACATTATTAATTGGTGATTATGCGTTCTGTTATTGTAGTTCACTAACTTCGGTTGAAATAGGTGATAGCATAACTTCAATTGGTAGTTACGCATTTAATAATTGTACTTCACTAACTTCGGTTGAAATACCAAATAGCGTAACTTCAATTGGTTATTCTGCGTTTGAAGATTGCAGTAGTTTAACTTCGATTGAAATACCCGCTGGCGTAACTTCGATTGGTTGGCATGCGTTCTATGGCTGTAGTTCATTAACTTCGATTGTTATACCAAGCCGAGTAACTTTTATTGATAATTATGCTTTTGCAAGTTGTAAAACATTAACCATTTATTGCGAAGCATCAAGTCAACCAAGCGGTTGGGAGAAAAACTGGAATTATTCAGACCGCCCGGTTTATTGGTATAGAGAAACGCAACCTACAACGAGTGGTAATTATTGGCATTACGTAAACGGCGTGCCAACGAAATGGTAAACTTAATTAAATAACAGAAAAAGGCTATAGGGTGAGTTAATCGCGCTATAGCCTTACTTTTATAGTTGTTGCGTTTTATACTGATGAGATTCTTCGATTGCGCTACGCTTCACTCAGAATGACGATAAAATTGGCTCAGAATGACGGTAATCAGTCATGTTGAGCGTTAGTCGAAACATCTAACTTGAACTATAGCACTAACGAGATCCTTCGACAGGCTTAGGAGGACAAGAAAAATGAAATTTGAACTTTGCGTTCAAGTTAAATCGCTAACGCGTATTATGGTTTGCTTTGTTTGCATTTTTTATAAGTAAAGATATAATAATTTTTAATATACTACTTATGAATGGGCTTAGGTAAAGGCGTTGACATTTTTTTTAGCGTATGATATACTGTATATATCTTTTTTTAAAAGGGTAAAATGCTTGTAAGAGGCGATAAAAGCGCCTTATAAATGTTTTAAAAGATTTAGGAAAATTATGAATATATTTAAAAAGGCTTATTGCAGAGTATTTCAAGGAGTATTTAGGCTAATTATGCCTATATTGCCATATCGTAAGCCCCAAATTTTAAACAATGCTTTGCAAATTAAAGAGCAACTAAATAATAAAAATATAACTTCGGTATTAATCGTTACCGACCATTTTTTGTATTCAAATGGATATTTAAACGATATTATAAATACTTTAAACTCAGCCAATATACAAACGACGGTATTTAGCGAAGTTAAACCAAACCCAACCGTTGAAAACGTTGAAGGCGGGGTTATAGCATATAAAAACGCCAACGCGCAAGCGATTATTGCCTTTGGTGGTGGTTCGCCTATGGATGCAGCAAAGGGGATTGGCGCGCGTATTGCCTATCCCAAAAAGTCGCTTAAAAAACTTAAAGGACTTTTAAAGGTTTTAAGAAAAACTCCACCAATATTTGCAATACCAACAACTGCCGGAACGGGCAGCGAAGTAACATTAACCGCAGTTATAACCGACAGCAAAACTAAATATAAATATACTATGAATAGTTTTCCGCTAATTCCAAGCTATGCGGTGTTGGACGCTAAAAATACAGTAACGCTACCTAAAAATTTAACTTCAACAACTGGGCTTGACGCGTTAACGCACGCAGTTGAAGCTTATATAGGAAGGTCAACTACTAAACAAACCAGAAAGTGCGCTGAAGATGCGGTTAAGCTTATTTACGATAATCTATTTTTGGCATACGAGCACCCGGAAAATTTAACGGCGCGTGAAAATATGCTTAATGCAGCCTATCTTGCAGGTATTGCATTTTCTCGCTCGTACGTTGGTTACGTACACGCGGTTGCACATTCGCTTGGCGGTCAGTATAACCTTCCGCACGGGCTTGCTAATAGCGTGTTGTTGCCCGTTGTATTAGAGCAGTATGGAAAAAGCGTTTATAAAAAGCTTTTTAAACTTGCGCTTATTTGTGGTCTTGTTGGTGAGAATGATAGTCAAGAAGTGGGGGCAAAAGCATTTATTTCGTGGATTAAAAAGTTAAATGAAAAAATGAATATACCAACCGCCTTTGACTGCGTTAAAAAAGAGGATATTCAACTTATGGCAAAGCATGCGGATAGCGAAGCAAATCCGCTTTACCCAGTGCCCGTGCTTATGGATGCTAAACAGTTAGAAATTTTTTATTATAAAGTTTTACAGGAAGAATAATTATGGAAGAAAGCGTATTATATTCTATTTTAGAAAGCCAAAGAGAGTATTTTTTAAGTGGGGCTACTTTACCCTATTCGTTTAGAAAAAAAATGCTTCAAAAACTTTACGATGGCGTAATTAAATATAAAGACGAAGTGCTTTTAGCTCTTAAATCCGACCTTGGAAAATGCAAAACCGAAGCGTATATGTGCGAAGTCGGTTTAGTTTTATCCGAAATAAGCTATCTTATAAAAAATCTTAAAAAATTTATGGCTAAAAGTGTAGTTAAAACGCCTATAGCCCAGTTTAAAGCAAAAAGTTACTCGGTTTGCTCTCCATACGGCAACGTGCTTATAATGAGCCCTTGGAACTATCCGTTTTTACTAACCATTGAGCCACTTGCAGATGCTATTGCTGCAGGCAATACCGCTATGGTAAAACCGAGCGCATATTCGCCCGCAACAAGTGAAGTTATTAAAAATATGTTAGAAGATTGCTTTTTACCAAACTACGTTGGCGTGGTTACGGGTGGTAGAAAGGAAAACGCTTGTTTATTAAAGCAAAAGTTTGATTTCGTTTTCTTTACTGGTAGTCAAAACGTTGGTAAAGAAGTTTTAAGAAATTGCGCCGAGCATCTAACCCCTGCTATTTTGGAACTTGGCGGTAAGAGCCCTTGCATTGTTGACGAGAGCGCAAAAATTGAACTTTCTGCAAAAAGAATAGTGTTTGGTAAATTTATAAACTGCGGGCAAACTTGTGTTGCTCCAGATTACATACTTTGTCATGAAAGTATTAAAAATGAACTTATAGGGGCACTTTGCAAACAAATAGTGGCGCAATTTGGCGAAAATGCGCTTGAAAATGAAAATTACGGCAAGATTATAAACCAAAAGCATTTTGATAGAATAGTCGGGCTTATAAATAGTGAAAAGGTTGTTATAGGCGGTGGCTCGGATGCCGAAAAATTAAAAATTCAACCAACCATTTTAGATAACGTTAGTTTTGACGACGCAGTTATGCAAGAAGAAATTTTTGGGCCTATTCTTCCTATTATTACATATAAAGATTTTAGCGAGCTTAAAGCTCTTATTCAAAAAAATAAAAATCCGCTTGCTTTATATATCTTTTCGGAAAACAAAGCGCATATCGAAGAAATTACAAATAGCGTAAGCTTTGGCGGTGGCTGTGTAAACGACGTTATTATTCACCTTGCAACAAGCGAACTTGGTTTTGGCGGTGTTGGCGAAAGCGGAATGGGGTCTTATCACGGCAAAATAGGTTTTGAAGCTTTTTCACACAGGAAAAGCATAGTTGATAAAGCTACATTTATGGATTTACCTATGCGTTATCAACCATATACCGACAAAAAAGCAAAAATGATAACTAAATTTTTAAAATAAATTAAGTGTAGTTTTAGTTCTTTATTGTTTTAAAAGTTAAGTTAATCAACATATATAAGGACTTTTAAATAAAATGCAACAAAAAAACCGATAGTTTTATGCTATCGGTTTTGCTTTTTATTGCATTTTTATGTGAGTAACTATAATTATATATTAGTTATATAAACTGTTTAATTAAGGCTATATTTTTGAACATATTCATTATATAATTTAATAAACTCTGGGTTATTTTGTTTTAATGTTCTTATTGCTTGGTGTGCGTTCATATTCATCGATGCACCGTCGATAACGCAAAGGGCAATATTAGAGCAGTGGTCGGCAGTTCTTTCAAGGTTGGTTAAAATATCCGACCAAACAAAACCTGCTTCAATTGAGCAGTTGCCTTCTTTTAAGCGGTTAATATGGTTGTTTCGAAGGGTAACTTTAAGCTCGTCGATTAGTTGTTCAAGTGGTTCAACCTTGTAAGCAGTTTGAATATCGTTATTTATAAATGCATTATAGGCAAGTGAAATAACTTCGCTAACGGCTAAACAAATAACCATAATTTCCTTTTTGCCTTGCTCGGTAAACAGGATATTTTTTTGATTGATTTCTTCAACCGATTCAACTACGTTTACGCTATGGTCGGAAATTCTTTCAAAATCGCCTATTGCTTTTAAAAGCTTTGAGATAAGCATACTGTCGCTATCATTCGTTTTTGATTCGTTTAGCTTAATTAAATAAGTGCCTAAAATATCTTCGTAATGGTCGGTTTTGTTTTCAGCTTCGCGAACATCTTCAGCCCCGTCGGTGCTACGCTCTTTTAACATATCAAGTGATTTGTTAAATGCGTCAACCGCTATTTTTGCCATATCTTTAGCAACAGTGTTGCAACGCTCTAATGCGATAGCTGGGGTTGAAAGCAAACGCTCGTCAAGTTCAACGGTAGTTTCTTGTTTTTCATCATCACGAACAAGCGCTTTTGCAATCTTTTCAAGTAGCGAACTAAGTGGTAGTAAGATTGCCGTACATATAGCGTTAAACGCGGTGTGCGAAATTGCTATTGATAAGTGGTTTGCCGATGCGTTAAATATTACAGGGTTAAAAATTAGTGATATTAAATAGAAAATAATTAAACAAATAACACTTCCTAAAATGTTAAAGGTTAAATGAACTACCGCCGCTCGCTTAGCGTTTTTATTTGCGCCGAATGATGATAAAATTGCGGTCACGCAAGTACCTATGTTTTGTCCCATTATAATAGGGATTGCTGCTGAATTAGTAATGCTTCCCGTGCTCGATAATGCTTGTAAAATACCAACCGAAGCCGAACTTGATTGAATAATTGCAGTAAGCACTGCGCCTGCAAGTACGCCTAAGATAGGATTAGTAAATAGCGTGAATAAATTTTGAAAGGCAGGAACGTTTGCTAAACCGCTAACTGCGCTTGACATGGTTTCCATACCAAACATAAGTGTTGCAAAGCCTAATAGGATAGTTCCTGTATCCTTTTTCTTGGTCGACTTGCCCATCATAATGAATATAGTTCCTATAAGCGCAAGTATGGGGCTAAAAGAAGTGGGTTTTAGTAGTTGAACGATAAAGTTTTCGCTTGAAATCCCGCCAAGACTTAAAATCCAAGATGTAACGGTAGTTCCAACGTTTGCACCCATTATTACGTTTATTGCTTGGGTAAGGCTCATAATGCCCGAGTTAACGAAGCCCACTACCATAACGGTTGTTGCCGATGAACTTTGTATTACTGCGGTAACGCCAATACCTGTAAAAAAGCCCTTCACTTTGCTTTGCGTAAGTTTTCCAAGTAGGGCTTTAAGTCCGTTTCCTGCGCGCCTTTCAAGCGCGTCGCTCATAACGTTCATCCCGAATAAAAATAGGCACAAACCACCTATCATCGTTAGCACGTCGAAAAAATCCATAATTTCTCCTTCTTAAGTTAAAAATCGAGTTAATCGGCTTATATATAGACTTTTTTTAAAAAAATAATTTTATTTATTGCCAAAAGTTTTATCGTAATCAGCTATTGATTGCTCGATAACCTTAATTGCGTTTTCTCTTGGATGTACTTGCTCAACAGCCGTTTCTGTGTGTTCTAAGTTTTTATAAACCGAGAAAAAGTGACGCATTTCTTCAAAGATATGAACGGGTAGTTCGCTAATATCCTTATACATATTATAGTTGGGGTCGTTAAATGGGATTGCAATAACTTTTTCGTCGTTACGGTTATTGTCAATCATAGTAATAACCCCAATAGGATAAGCGCGCACTAACGTAAGCGGTTCAAGCGGTTCGGCGCAAATAAGCAAAACGTCAAGCGGATCGCCGTCATCGCCTAATGTGCGTGGAATAAATCCGTAGTTTGCAGGGTAGTGGGTTGAAGTATATAAAATACGATCGAGCATAATATAGCCTGTTTCTTTATCAAGTTCGTATTTCTTTTTGCTACCCTTTGAAATCTCTATAACGCACACGAAATCTTCAGGAGTGATGCGTTTTTGTGAGATAGAATGCCAAATATTGCTCATATCAATCCTCCTACTATTAGAATTTTAGTATAACATATTTTCCTTTTTCCGTCAACATAAAATTATTCGATTATAAAACTTTGATAGGGCGAGCGATGGGGATTGAAATATAATTACATATTTATCGTTTATTATTGTCATAATAAAGGTATGAATAAAGGTTTAAAAAGGGCTATAAAAATATTCATATTACTGGTTTGCGTTTTGGAAGTTTATGTGCCTAAAACAATAAAAGCAAGCGCTTTCAATTTTACTTTCGAAATAACTTGTGATGGTAAAAATTATATATATTTTTACCCGCAAGTATATTACGATAAAAATGGTGAATTACAGCTTTTAGATAAACAAAATATAGTTAATAGAATAGCCTTAGACGCTGAAGAGCCTGCTCAAAACGCAACTATTGAATTTTTACCAAACGAAAGTGAAACCTTTAAAATTACAAGCGAAAAAATAGGTAAATGCATTGACAAAAAAAATTTGCTTAAACAAATTGATATTGCGCTTTTAACCGGCAAAAATAAAGTTTGTATTGAAAGTGAGCAAGTTAAACCACTAGTTACTAAAGAAGATTTAAAAAAACAAACCTGCTTGCGTTCTAAGTTTTCAACATTTTACGGCTATTCAACTGCTGAGAGAAAGCATAATATCGCGCTTTGCATTAAATTTTTAAACGGCATCATAATATACCCCGGCGAAATTTTTTCTTTTAACCAAACAGTTGGTAAAAGAAGTGAAGAACGCGGTTTTTTGCCCGCAAAAGTTATTTTAAACGGTAGTTTTGTTGAAGGTGTTGGTGGTGGAGTTTGTCAAGTTTCGTCAACGCTATATAACGCCTTTTTGCTTGCTGGATTAACCCCTATTGAAAGCCATAATCATTCCCTTTGCGTTTCCTACGTTAAACCTTCGTTCGACGCAATGGTAAGCGATGGGCTTAGTGATTTAAGGTTTCAAAACCCTTATGATTTTCCAATTTATTTAGAATGCAGAGCTACGGGTGAAGATATAATTGCAACAATTTACGGCGAAAAACGTAAATATGAATATAAACTAATTTCAAAGGTTATTGAAAGTATTCCTGCTAAAACGACGCAGGTTTTTACTGAAGATATAACCTTAAAAAACGTGGATGCAAAAAACGGGCTTAAAAGTGAAGGATATTTGTATATTTACGATGGTGACAATCTTGTTGAAATTAAAAAACTAAGAAGCGATACCTATAAACCCATAAACGGAATTGAATATATAAATAGCGATAGGCAAAAAAATAATTAAAAATAAAAATAATTAAAAATATTTTTAATATTTTTTAAAATGGGTTTTAAACGTTTGTAAAAAATAAAAAGTTGTAATATAATTGCAAATGTTCGGTTTAAAAAAGTTAAAACTAAAAGGAAGTTTAAATTTTATGAATGCAAAACTATTTATTAAAAAGAACGCGGTAATGTTTATCGCAATGATACTTGCATTTATTACGGTGCTTTTTGTACCGATTGATAAAGAGTATTTAAATTACTTTGATTTTAAAACACTTTCTTGTTTGTTTTGCGTTCTTGCGGTGGTTTGCGCACTAAAAAATATAAACTTCTTTTACATACTTGCAAAAAATATAGTTAAACTTTTTAAAAATACCAAAATGTGCATTCTTGTCTTGGTTTATATAACTTTTATTGGCTCGATGCTTATTGCAAACGATATGGCGCTTTTAACCTTTTTACCGCTTGGCTATTTTGTTTTATCAACAACAAATAAAAAGCAGTATATGGCGTTTACGTTTATAATGCAAAATATCGCGGCAAACCTTGGAGGTATGCTAACACCTTTTGGTAATCCACAAAACCTTTATATTTATTCAAGTTTTAATATTCCAACGCTTGAGTTTATGGGTATAATGGCGTTACCTTTCATCTTTGCGGTTGTTTTAATAACGGGCTGTTGTTTGATATTCGTTAAAAACGAGCCCTTAACTATTGAAGACGAGCCTGAAAAACTAAACGCAAAGCGCGCTGTCGTTTACCTTATTTTATTTACTCTTTCAATACTTATCGTATTTCGTTCAATACCGTACGTAATAGGGCTTATAGTTATACCGTTGGTTTTATTGTTTATTGATAGAAAAGCCCTTAAGGAAGTTGATTATCCGCTACTTTTAACCTTTGTGTTCTTCTTTATTTTTTCGGGAAATATGGCAAGAATACCACTTGTGCGAGAATTGTTTTCTAAGCTTTTACAAAAAAGCACCTTGCTCGTTAGCGTTATATCTTGTCAATTTATAAGCAACGTGCCAAGCGCAATACTTTTATCGCAGTTTACCGACAACCACGTCGAACTTTTATGGGGTGTGAATATCGGCGGTGTAGGCACGCTAATTTCTTCACTTGCAAGTCTTATAACCTTTAGAGAATACGTTAAACACAATCCAAATCAAAGCGCTTCGTATATAGGTAAATTTAGCGTGTATAACTTTGCATTTTTAATACTTTTAACAAGCTTTGTTTTGATAATTAAATAGAATTAAATAGATAGATATCTGCTCTTTCGCACTCGATTAAATAAATATAAAAACAGTTAAAGCCGTGATTTTTCTCACGGCTTTTGTATTGACAAATTTTATGTAATTTAGTATAATAAAATTATTAAGTTTAAAGCGAGAAAAATTATGGTAAAAACCTATAACAAATTAGTGCGCGATAAAATCCCCGAAATTATTGAAAAGTCGGGCAATAAGTGCGTTATCAATATGTTAAACGATAGCGAATATCTTCAAAAGCTTGATGAAAAGATAAACGAAGAGCTTACAGAGTTTCGCGAAGGATATTCTTTAGAAGAACTTTGTGATTTATTAGAAGTTTTGCACGCTATTGCAAAAGTAAAGGGCTATTCGCTTGAAGATATTAAAAAAACGCGCCTTAAGAAGAATGAAGAGCGCGGTGCGTTTGATAAAAAGATTTTATTAAAAGAAGTTATTGAACAGGGCTAAAAATCAATGATAAAATTACGACCTTACCAGCAAGATTGCGTTAATGCAATCAATAATATGAAAAGCGGATCTGCGCTTGTATCGATGGCAACGGGGCTTGGAAAAACCGTTGTTTTTTCGCATATAAAAAGGCGTGGTAAGGTGCTAATTTTATCGCATAGAGAAGAACTTGTTCGTCAGCCTATAAAATATTATGATTGCCCTTGCGGTATCGAGCAGGGTAGCTTAACTTCAAGCGGTGAAGAAGTAGTTTCGGCAAGCGTGCAATCGCTTATTCGTAGGCTTGATAAATTTTCGCCAACCGAGTTTGATTTAATTATTACCGACGAAGCGCATCATTCAGCCGCACCAAGTTATAAAAAGATATATTCGCATTTTAAGCCCCGATTGCATATTGGCTTTACAGCAACACCAAACCGTGGTGATAAAGTTAGGCTTGATGACGTTTATCAGTCTATTATTTTTCAACGCGATTTAAAGTGGGGGATAAAAAACGGATATTTAACGGATATTCGCTGTATTAGGGTTAACGTTTCTTACGACCTTCGTTCGGTAAAAACGAGAATGGGCGATTTTGCCGTTAACGAACTTGATAAAGCGGTAAATAATCAAAAATCAAACCAAGAAATTGCGCAAATTTATTCGCGCTATGCAAAAGGTCAAACCCTTATATTTGCAACTTCGGTAGAGCATGCTACCAATATAGCAAATGCCATTCCCGGTGCGGTTGTGGTTAGCCAAAAAACTCAAAACCGTGAAAAAATTATAGCCGACTTTACTGCAAGAAAAATTCCGTGCATAGTAAACTGTATGATTTTTACCGAGGGCACGGATATTCCTTTAATTGAAACTATAATTATTGCGCGACCAACCCAAAACGCTTCGCTTTATACTCAAATGGTTGGCAGGGGGCTTCGCCAGTACGAAGGTAAAGAATATCTTACTTTAATCGACTGCGTTGGTGTTACAGGCAAACTTGATATTTGCACCGCGCCTACGCTTATGGGGCTTGATTTAAAAGAAGTTCCCGAATATAGACGGAATAAAATAGAAGGTATGCTTACCGAAATGCCTTTAATCGTTGAAAAAGCGGGCGACTGCGTTGAAAGTTGGCTATTTAACGTTCAGGCGGTTAATTCGTTTGCAAGCGAGCAAAGGGTATTTACAAGGCGCATTAACTGGGTAAAAAAGAGCAACGGTGATTTGGTTTATCAGTTTGCGTGTGGTGATAGGGTTGGTATAAAGGCAATAAACGAGCTTGGTAAAACGGTTGTTATGCGATATTATTATAAAGAAGATAAGGGAGATTTCGTTTATAGTGAATCGCAAGAAATGAACTTACAATCGGCACTTGATTATTGCTTTGCACTTTTTAGCCGTGATTACCAAGACGAGCGCAAACTTTGGGATTTAACCGAATATTATAATTGGCAGTACGAAAAGGCAACCGACACTCAACTAAAGTACATTCAATCAAAGCTTTCAAAGGACGAATGGGATAGACTAAATAGCCGTAATTTTATATCGAAAGGTGACGCTAATCAAGTTATAAGCGCACTTAACGTTAGAAATTTAAAAAAGGAAAACCTATTTTATATGCGCAAAAAAGCCATTAGCGAAAAGCAAAAAGCCGAAGAGCAAAAGCAGGTGTATTCAAAGCTAAAAATAAGAAACTGCTTTGATAAAGATAAGCCAAAATTTAAATATTACGCAATAAAGCATCCAACCGATTTAATTATTACTAATAGTTGGGAAATGGCAACCGATATTATTGCAAGTTTAAACGCAAGTGGAACTCCTTGTCGATATAAAAGCTTTACCAGCATAGAAAAAGCGCGAGAATATCTAAGAGATTAGATATCTCGCTTCCCGTATATAGGTGTTGACAGTTATAATATTCCGTGTTATAATATAATTATAAAATGGTGTGAAATATGGGGGGTAAAAAATGAAAAAGAAATTATTTTCTATAACAAGTATTTTTTTGCTTGCCGTTATTTGTTTTAACTTAATATCGTGCGTAAAAAAGGTTAAAGCCGAGAACTTAATGGACGGTGTTAAAGCAACTCACGTTGAAGACAAAAGGCTTGATAACGAGTTTATAGGCGCACAAACTGCTTTGTCGCTTGAACTTTTTAAGCAAGTAATTAGCGTTGACGGCGGAAAGAATACCTTAATTTCGCCACTATCCATTTCGGTTGCTTTAGCAATGGCAACAAACGGCGCAAACGCTAATACTCGCGAGCAAATGCAAAGGGTATTGGGCGGTAATTTACCTATTGAAAGTTTAAACGAATATTTGTATAATTACGTTAATAATAATCTTCCAAACGGCGAAAAATACAAGGTAAAAGTGGCAAACTCAATATGGCTAAGAAATTCAAAAGAGTTTAAAGTAAAACAAAGCTTTTTACAAACCAACGCCAACTATTACGGCGCACAAGTTTATAAAACCGATTTTGATAATCAAACGGTGAGAGATATAAACAACTGGGCGTATAACAACACCGACGGAATGATTGAAAAGCTTATCGAGCAAATTGAAAAGGATACCATCGCTTATATTATAAACGCGCTATTATTCGATGCGGAGTGGTTGTCGATATACGCGAGAAATCGGGTTAATGACGGCGAGTTTACAACTTCTTTAGGCGAAAAGCAAAAAGTAAAAATAATGCATTCAACCGAATATGAATACCTTCAAACCGAGCATTCAACTGGGCTTGTTAAAAAATACAACCAGTCGAAATACGCGTTCGTAGCCCTTTTGCCAAACGAAGGGGTAACCATTAGCGAATTTGTTAACGAGTTTAGTTACGGTGAGCTTGCAGCTATTTGTTCTGGCGAAGCAAGGCGTACCTGCACCACTATTGCGCAAATACCTAAATTTGAATACGAATATCAAATAGTTCTTAATCAAATACTTAAAAATATGGGTATGCAAGATGCTTTTAACCCCTCTTTTGCCGATTTTTCAAACCTTGGGGTTATTGAAAACGATAAAGGCGAAAATATTTATATAAATAAAGTTTTACATAAAACGCATATTTCGGTTGCTGAAAGGGGTACGAAGGCGGGTGCAATTACCGTTATTGAAATGAATAAGGCAACTTCTTCAGGTCCAGATGAAGAAATTAAATACGTTTATCTAAACCGTCCTTTCGTTTATATGATAGTTGATACACATCATTATTTGCCTTTATTTATAGGTAGCGTTGAAAGTATCAATTAGAGTTTAAAGTTCTTTTAATGCTTAATTTTAAGCTAACAACCTTTTAAAAATATAGTTTTTAAGCTTAAAAAGGGCAGTTTAACTCTCTTTTAAGCGGATTTTAACCCCACCGCATAAAAGTTCGGAATAAGAAAAACTTGTTTTTACCAAAACGTTCGATTGGGGTGTTATAGTAAATAGTGCAGGATATATTTCCGAGAGCGTGCCACAATAGCGCGCTCTTTTATTTCTGCCTAAATTCACTAAAACTTCTATTTCTTTACCTTTTAATTTTGTTACGTAATTTTTTGCGTCTTGCAAGCTTTTATTCGTTTTAATCATACTTTAGTTTTTGCCTAAAGCTTAAAAAATTATACCCAAAAGGTTAACAAAGCTATTTGTAGTTTCATATAAATTATTAGGATAAAAGTTATGGTATTTAATAGTATTTTGCAAGCGATAGGCAGTACGCCTATTATAAAACTTGATAAAATTAAGCCACAGGGTGGCGCGGATATTTACGCTAAAGCCGAGTTTTTAAACGCGGGTGGCTCGATAAAATCACGCACGGCTTATGAAATGGTAATCAAGGCGTTAAAAAATGGCGAAATAACAAGCGGTGGCGGAGTAGTTGAAGCAACTAGCGGTAATCAAGGTATAGGGCTTGCAATGGTTTCGGCTAAACTTGGGCTAAAATGCGTGCTAGTAATGCCAAATTCGGTAAGTAGCGAGCGAAAAAAATTAATGGAGCTTTATGGTGCAACCGTTGTTTTAATTGAAGATAATAACGATATAGGCAAGGCTATAAATGAGTGCATTCAAAGGGCTAAGCTAATAGCGCGTGAAAAAAATTATTATTTTTGCAATCAATTTGCAAACCAAAACAATTTGTTAGCCCATTATAAAAACACCGCTAATGAAATTATAAAAGATTTAGGCGCAGTTGACGGTTTTTGCGCTGGCATTGGCACAGGCGGAACTTTAACGGGTATAGGAAATAGGTTAAAAGAATTAAACGAAAACACTTTAATATGGGCAATCGAGCCAGAAAAAGGGGCAATTTTATCGGGTAAAAAGGTAACGTCACATATTCAAATGGGTATAGGCGACGGCATTATTCCCCCAATTTTAAACTTAAATATTTATAATAAAATTTGCATGGTAAGTGATAAACAAGCCCTATTTTACGCTAAAAAATTGGCAAAAGAAGAAGGTGTTGCTTGCGGTATTAGCAGTGGTAGCAATATTTACGGTGCAATTAAGCTTTCTAAAGAACTTGGCAATGGAAAAAAGGTTTTAACTATATTACCCGACGGCGCAGAACGTTACTTTTCCACCCCACTTTTTTAACATTTTATATCGAATATAAAACCCTTGACTTAAATAGGTGAAAGTGCTAAAATAAACTTACGGCATAACTTAATATTTTTTAGTAAAATGCGCTTTTTATAAGTATAACTTGTGGCGTTATGTAAATTTTTTAGATTGGTAATAGGTGTGTCGTAGCAAAGCAAAAGTCACTTTGACTGGGTGTCGATTGCCTTTGCGCACGGCACTTTTTGTGCAAAAAAATAGTGGAGGTGAAATTGTGAAAAATAGTAGAAAAACGATTTTAATATTGGCGTGTTTGGGTGCTATATGCCTATTAGTTTTTGGTTTAACGGCGTGCAATAATTCATCACCCCATATACATAACTATGTTAATTTAGAATGTGTTAATTGCGGTGAAACATCAACCGAGTGTTTTAGTTTTACTTTGTTAAGGGATGGCACTTATGAAATAACAGTAAAAAACGCTAATAATTTACCTTCGAATATAAAAATTCCTGCCATTTATAATAAAAAAGCAGTAACTTCAATTGGTTCTTATGCGTTTAGTGGTTGCAGCAGTTTAACTTCAATTGAAATACCAAATAGCGTAACTTTAATTGGGGAGCGGGCGTTTGGTGTTTGCGGTAGTTTAACTTTGGTTGTAATACCCGATAGTGTAACTTCAATTGGTTCTGGTGCGTTTAATGGTTGCAGTGGGTTAACTTCAGTTGTAATTGGTAATAGCGTAACCTCAATTGGTTCTTATGCGTTTTTTGATTGTTATAAACTTGTTGAAGTAATAAATAACTCGCCATATATTACAGTAGCAAAAGGCGATCTTTCTAACGGCTTTATTGGTTATTATGCAT
>JAFWXT010000078.1 GCA_017522945.1 Clostridia bacterium | reverse complement strand
GCTCTTCTATGGTAAAATGATGATAGCAGTTCATATATTTCTCCTTGGTAATTTGTTTTGTGGTTATTATATTTTACCATAGATTTATATGAACTGTCATTCTTTTTTTAGGTGTTGCACTTGATAGTATAATTCACCTTTCCTAATAAAATGTGTTATATTGCATATAACACATAATTTTTAAACTGAAGGAGTCTTTTTATGAAAAATAACCCAAAAAAAGTTGTATATTTGCCATTAGACGAGCGCCCCTGTAATTATTCTTTCGTTGGATTTTTAAGCGAAGCAAAAAGCAGTTATACCTTAGTGCGCCCCTCTTTAGATATAATGGGCGATAAAAAAACGCCGGCAAACTATGAAGAAATTAAAATGTTTTTATTAACCGAATGTAAAGATGCAGATTATTTGGTTATTGCAATAGATACATTACTTTATGGGGGAATAATACCTTCAAGATTACACTTTTTTTCAGAAGAGCTTTTAAATCAAAGGCTTGATTTATTAAAACAAATAAGGGCGCAAAATCCTAAATTGGTAATATACGCCTTTTCGCTCGTTATGCGTTGTCCGTGCTATACCGATAGCGATGAAGAGCCTGATTATTATGGTATTTGTGGGTTAGAAATTTTTGAATACGGGCAAAACGAGCATAAATTTAAAGATGGTAAAATAAGTGCGGAAGAATATCAAAAAGAGAAAAAGCGTTTGGCTATAGCAGAGAAGTATTTAGATGATTATTTATCGCGAAGAGCATGCAATTTAAAATTACTTATGAATGCGCTTAACCTTGTTGGTAAACAAATTGACGAGTTCGTTATATTACAAGATGATTCTAATCCTTGCGGTTATACTGCAATGGATCAAGCCAAAGTACGCGCGCTAATTAACGAAAAAAACTTAAAGGTAGACATTTATCCGGGCGCAGATGAAGGTGGAATGTCTCTTTTGGCAAGAGTTATTACTAATATTGAAAAATACTCGCCTAAAATTTACCCCATTTACCCAAAAGAGCAGTGTAAAAATGTAATTCCTTTGTTTGAAGATAGAGCGGTTTATAAAAGCATTTGCGCACAGATTAAAAGCGCAGGCGGTATTGAGTGCGAAAGAGAAGAAGATGCTGATATTTTATTATTTTGCAATCTTCCACTCGATAAAACTAACAACATAGATAAGCTTGGAGGCAAGGGCTATGATGATAGAGATTTACCAAGCTTTTTAGCGCGTATGAAAAAGGCTGTTGCGAATGGTAAAGGGGTTGCTTTGGCCGATATTGCTTACTGTAACGGCGGTGACGTGCAGTTTACAAAAATGGTAAGCGAACAAATAGGGTTACTTAATTTGTGGGGGTATGCTGGATGGAATACTTCTTCTAATACTTTAGGAACTGTTATTTGTCAGGCAATTCTTCGTTATTTTTACGGCGATAGCAAAACTCATAGGTTATTTACTGCCGAGCGCGTATTTGAAGATCTTGGATATTGCGCCTACGTAAGAAAACAAATTTGGGATAATGAAGTTACACAAATGGGGTATAGTTATACAGATACAAAAGTGCAACAGGGTGCTGTTAGTGAACGTATAGAGCAACTTTTAAACTGGTTTATGAAAGAAAATTATCCCGAAATTACAAGCTTGTATAAGATTGAAAAATGCTATTTACCTTGGCGCAGAATGTTTGAAATTGGCTTAATCATCAAGGAAAAATAGAATAGATAACTGCAATAAGGTGGATTTCGTCGCGAAGAGATTTTATTCATCAAGGGTGGGTTTATTTCGTAAAGTGCGGATTTAGCTAAAAAAAACGACAGGTTGAAAACTGTCGTTTTTTTATATAACGGTCATTACAAAAATTAAAAAGCGAGTTCCTTTTAAAATGATTTTTAATTCCAAACCTATTGATAAAAGTTTAATAGACTTAAAAATAATGCGCTTTTAAAAAACATCTCTTAAAATTTAATATATTTCTTCATTTATATCTTCTAAGCTAGCACGCTTGTTTATTAGTGAAAATAATATAGATAAAGCCAAAATACTAACTACAAACCAAACTATATTGTATGATACACCACCAATATGTTGAAATTTTTTGAATGAAATGCTTGCTCCCCGTGCCGCATTATAGGTTAAAATGTATATAAACCACTGTGCTAAATACAACAAACCAACAGATATAGAACAACGAATTATTTTTGATGAATAATCTTTAGTTTTTGAAAACAAATGAATAAAAGCCCTAACTAAAGCAATAATAGCAATAAAAAATTCAATGTAAAATACTGCTGTGAATATAAAACGCATAAAAGGTGTTTTAAAATTGCTTAAAAGATCGCGCATAATATAGCCATATCCTTCAGGTCCGCTAAGAACGATAGCTCCACAGCATGGGTTTTCTCGATAATAACCATTATGCATAATTCGAATTAAAGGTTCACGTTCTTCAATAGCAACTTTTAAGGCATCGAAAAAAGTAAGGTGGTCTTTTGAGAAAAGCTCTACCGAAGGAAACCTAGGATGAGGTTTAAAAAAATAAACGAATAAAAGGCAGAAAGATAAAATAGCAATAATAAAAGGTAAGCCTTTTTTAAATAATTTAGCCATAAAATACCTCCTTGAAACGATAATCGTTTAATAATATAAAACCATTATAGCAATATCGGGGTGCTTTGTCAACAAATATGATATCGTAAAAATATAATTAATGCCTAATCGACTAGGGTAGTAAAAGATTTAAAGTAGTACTTTACAACCATCGTATGACACCAAACAATCATACTGTTTGGCTCTATCTTCTAAAATATGGTGAAGTGGATTGCCGTTATGTGAAAAATGATTCACGTATTTGAGTGTTGAGTCTGTTATAGCCCCGATTGCAAAAAGCCTATTTAATAAACGTTCAATATTTATAAAACCCATATGAGTCCCTGCATCAGAGATTGGAATATCAACGTTAGTACAATCTAAACTTACCATATCGAAAACAAACTTATTTTTTTGGATAAAATTAATAACTTCATCGTAAAAATATCCTGTATCGTGCGCATACAGTAAGGTTTTTTCGCCTTGAATAATATATATAAAAGCCTGTGAATCAAGCATATGTTTTGCTGGTAAAGCAGTTATTTTATACTGTCCAAGATCAACTGTTTGATAGGGTTGTAAAATTGTTGCTTCTATGTTTTTAGGAATATTATCAAAGGCTTCGTAAACCGTTTTAGGACAAAATAGTTTTAAAGTTGGCGCGCTCATATTATGCGAATAAGGAAAGTTTCTCATAAAAAGATCTGCCAAATAAAAATGGTCGGGGTGCGCGTGAGAGATTAAAAGATATTCAATTTTGTCCCCCCTAATATCGTTTTGTAAAAAATGTGAATAAGTATCTGCTGGAAAATCAATTAGTAGATTATCGTTAATAAGAGCTTGCGAGCGTGTTCTAATGTTTTTACCACCTGCTTTTCTTGCTTCGTTACAGTATTTACAGTTACAAAATAGAGCGGGAAAGCCTTCGGCTGCAGCCGTGCCTAAATAAGTTATTTTCATCTTTTTATAACTCCTTTCTATTCTAAGAAATCTTTGATTGAAGAGTTTTTATCTAAAATTGCCATTATCATATAAAGTCTTGGTATATGGAATGGTCCTTTAAAAATATTTCCTTTTAAGGTTGTTGAAGGGGTATTGTCATAATGCAAATATCCATACCACTCACCATATTTATGGTCGATAAAATATTTTTCACAATAATTTTCAACTTCGCGATAAAGGTTTAAATATTTTTCTTCTTTGAATAGTTCGTATGCAAGGCGAGCTGCAATCATAGTTTCACATTGTGGCCACCATAATTTCATATCCCACTCCAACTGAACCGGAGGGTTGCCGTTAATATCTGT
>JAFWXT010000077.1 GCA_017522945.1 Clostridia bacterium | reverse complement strand
TATTCTCCCGAATGTAATGCTTTGTATTCAGAGGGCGACATTCCTATATGTTTTGTAAACAATCTACTAAAATACAAAGGATTATTAAATCCGACGGTATAAGCTGTTTCCGTAACATTGTAGTCGTTTGTTTCTAGTAACATTTTTGCGTTAGATAAACGAAGAGATAATATATATTGTAAAGGCGTAACTTTTGTTACTTGTTTGAATCTTCTATTAAACCAACAAGTGCTTACGTGTAACGATTTTGCATATTCATCAATGTTTATATCTTTAGTGTAGTTTTCGTTGAAATAACGAATAGAACGCTCAATATCGTTTAGTGCATCAATACCTGATTTTCCGTTTTCTTTTAGATAGCGATTGATGAGTAAAAATATATGGCGTAATAACATTGTTAGTAGTTCTTTATAGTTTGCACGACAAAGTTGCAACTCTCTAATCATTTGCTCAAAAAGCCATTGATAATCGGGAGATGTTCCTGAATAAAATACGTTTTTATCATTCGGCAAGTTATAATAATCTAAAATCTTATCTACATCGCTGCCTGTAAAATGTACCCAAAAAGCTTGACATTTATCTTGTGGACGATAGAAGTATGGCGTAGCCCTTTTTTTTGCTTATTTTACCGTTTGTGGTAAGTATTCTTTCTTTTGTCCGTGTCCACCGAAAATATTCCATTTCCCAACACCTAATCTTTGTAAGAAAGCAGAACGTTCTTTTGCGCATAACTCTGAATCAGTATCAACCGAAGTCATAAGTATCGGTGCGTACTGATTATATTCAGCTTGCTTTTTTGTTAAATCTTTTAAGTTTACAAATATGTCACCCGTAAATGCAACCCTGTGTTCAAAATCAATCAATAGAATTTCGCCCGATAGATGACCGCCTTTGCCTTCGTAAACTTCAAAGTTGAGTTCACCTACATTATAAAATCCTATTTGTTCCATTGGAGCGACTAAACTTGATTTGTTCCACATGGGAGATAGCTTGCTAATATTAACAACTTCATATTCGGTTAAAATTTTGCAAATATTAACGTAAGGGAGATGTAAGTGATTTTGTTCTCTAAACCCTGCGGTATTGTGTGCTTCTGCTTGTAAACTTTCAGCACTTCGTTGACTAACAATGATTTCATCAAACTCGTTCAAAAGTCCACAATGGTCAACGTCTGCGTGGGTTATTAGCAAAGTTTCTTTCTTCTTTCTAAAATCGGGGAAAATGGTTTTTATAAGGTCTAACATTTCCTTTTTATAACAAGCATATCCCGAATCTACAAAAATTCTCTTGCCGTCACTTTCTATAATTGCAGTATTGCTACCGCAATTAGGCTCTATTAAGATTATTTTTGTTTTGTCAGTAATAACGTGTTCGGTTGTTCGTGGCTTAAAGTTTTCGCCTTTGCACTCTGCTAAAAGTTCTGCAAATTTACCTATACTATCAAAAGTTTTATAAGGGGAAAGACCTTGTTCGTCAAGTGTTTGCATTGCTAAATTTACGTTAACTAAAAGTTCTTCTCTTTTATCGTTAGAGAGTGACAACTTTTTAACTAATTCGTCAACGTAGGAATTGTAGAATAGGCTGTTATCATAAACCTTTTCGGTGTTATTGTAGTTTACGACCTTGACATAGCAAATCTTTTCAGCTTGGGCTAAAAACTCTTTTAAACTATCAGTTTCATTTACGTATAAACCCATTTTGAATTGCTGATAACCACTTCCATTTTCTTGTGAACTAATATATGAAATATTAAAATTAAATTTGCTAATTAGTTCTAAAACGTTAGTAACGCTACCGGGTTCGTCTTTAAGGGTAAAAGTAACTAAAACTATTCTGCTGTTTTCTTCACCGTGCGATAGATAACCAATTTCTTTTAATTTTTCATTTGCCGTTTCTAATTGTTTTTCATCACCGTCAACTTCAATAAATAAAGTGTGCGAATCCACAGCTTTATTGTAGCTTACTCTTGTAATGTTTATACCAAGTTCGGAAAAACACTTGCTTGCTTTTAAGAAAGCACCTATTTGGTTTGGCATATTAGTAACAAACGTCTTTTTCATAATGCAAAATTCCTTTAATAAAATAAAAACCCGACTCAAGCTAATGCTTTGAGACGGGTATAATATACTCGCAGTACCACTCAAATTGTAGAAAAATTTCTACCACCTTCAGAATCTAATAATTCCTATGCACTAACGTAGCCAACACGGAAAGCGCCTACTTGATTGCTCTTTTGGACTTTCAGCTCGGAAGGGATAAGATTTCTATTAGTTTTTATCGGGATTTCACCGTCCCCGACTCTCTGTGAAAACGCTTGATAGAATCCGTCTTCGTCGTAGCTTTTATATTTAATTGAGCAAAGTTTATCACTTTGAAAATTCTTTGTCAAGTATTTTATAGATTTTTTAGAATTTCGTTAATGTCAACATAACGTTTTAGATTATATATGTTTTTCAGCAAGGCGTTTTTGTCGTCTTACTCTATTGATATGTCTTTCAAAGTCGCCGTTGGCGATTAGTTCTGCAACGAGATATTGAATATACGTTGGCACGGTACAAGAGTGAAAGCCAAGTTTTTCTTGGAAGACGGGAACAAGTTGAGTAGGTAAAACCATATACCCAACACGCAAAGCAGAGTATATTGTTTTAGAGAAAGTGTTAAGATATATTACGTTATTTTGCTTTGTGGTGGCAAATAGCGTTTCTTCGGGTTTTTTAGAGATAGAAAACTCTGATTCAAAATCATCTTCAATAATATATTTGCCTTTATCATTAGCCCAAGATAAGTATTCGTGCTTTTTAGAAGCACTTGCAGAAACTCCACTTGGGAAACTACGATAGGGCGAAACGTGTAAAATGGTTGCATTGCAGTTCCAT
>JAFWXT010000076.1 GCA_017522945.1 Clostridia bacterium | reverse complement strand
TATTTCTATCGAACTTAAACCTGCGCAACCGCTAAACGCATTATTATCAATTTTACCACCCGTTACCGTTACCTTTTTTAGCGAGTTAGGTAACGAACCAAATATATAACTAAATTTAGTATTAGTTTCTTCTATATCTTTGCTTGCCCCAACAAATGGTATCGTTATTTCTTCTAACGAATTGCAACCACCAAATGAAGAATCACCAATTAACTTTACGCTTTCTCCTACTTCTACGCTTGTGAATAAGCTACAATTATAAAAAGCATAATTTGATATTTTTGTTGCAGTTGTTAAACTTACTTTAGTTACTGCTTCACCATTTATTTTTAATTGTTTTGTATAATAAATAGGGTTTGAATTATAATTTTCAAAAGTTATTTCAGCCCAATTATCTATTGTTCCTAAATAATTAACGCTCGTTAACGAACTACAGTCGTTAAACGCCCAACAACCAATCGAAGTTACTCCATTACCCATTTGAATCGATCGTAATTTATTATTATGCGCAAATGCATCATCACCAATTGTGATTACATTCGCAGGGATTGTTAGTGAAGTTAATGATTCGCACCATGCAAAGGCAGAATCTCCAATCGTTGTTACGTTACCACCAATTTCCACGTTTGATAAAGATTTACAACCTGCAAATGCAAAATTACCAATAGAAGTTACGCTATTTGGAATTACTATTGAAGTTAGCGCACTACAATCACTAAACGCCCAATTTCCAATTGTAGTTACGCCTTCAGGTATTACTATTGAAGTTAACGAATTACAATCTCTAAAAGCGTGAGCGCCGATCTCTATTACACCGTTAGGTACTGAGAAAGAAGAATTTTGCTTGCCGATTGCATATTGAATTAACGTTGTTTTTTCTTTATCATATAAATCGCCATTTAAGGAAGTATAATTTTTATTTTCCTCATTTACTAAAATCGAAGTTAATGAATCACACATAGCAAATGCATGATCACCAATTGAAGTTATACTACTAGGGATTTCAATTGAAGTTATTGAATTACAACCATAAAAGGCTTCGTACTCAATCTCGCTAACGATTTTATCCTTATATGTACTCGGTATAACAAGTTTACTTGGCATATTATTCATATCTTTTGCCTTAATACTGTAAGTTCCATTTTCAAGCAAGGTAAACTTATATTTACCATTTTCTGAAGAACAAGAAACCATAAAGAATAAAGCCGTTAATAATACGATTAATAATGTAAAAATCGAGGCAAGTTTATTTAGCTTTTTCATACTTTCTCCTTTTGCCAACTTTTAACAAATTGTTTATAAATAAGAAGATGGCATTTACAAATAAGATAATAGTGTAAAACACATGATTTAATTTTTTTAAACAATATTATATATTATAGTCAGTTTTTAACTGACTGTCAAGTAAAAACTGACTTTATTTAGTATAATTTAACTATGAAATTTACAGAAAGATTTAACAAGTTATTAAAACAATGTGGAAAAACACAAGTAGAAATAGCAAAATCAATAAACGTAACCAAACAATGTGTTAATGATTATAAAACGGGAAAAGCGTTCCATCAATAGAAACTCTTTATTCACTGTGCAAATTCTTCGATATTTCTGCCGATTATTTATTGGGGTTAACCGACTATTAAGTAGTCGTATAACGCGATTATCAATAATTTTAAAAAATATAAACACCTAACAAACTACAGTTAAAGAATTTTATTAATTAACAATAGCTGTTTATTTTTTTGTATACAAAAAGTGACGATTTTTTAATCGTCACTTTTTTTGCTTTTTATAATTAGTTTTATAAACCTAATTCTTTATCAATTTCGGCTAATTTTTGTTTAACCGCCTCAATTTTACTTTCAAACTCTAATAACATATTTGCACTGTCGTTTGCTTGTTTTAACTGCATTTCAAGCGAAGTTAAATTTTGATATACTTCTTTACCTTTACTATCAAGCGAATTTAAAAAGTTTTCAATTTTAATAACCGCACCCATACCAAAAGTTACAAGGTCAACGGTATATCTACCCTTGCCCTGAATTACTAAATAGGGGCGAATTCTATTAAAGTTAGAAGGTAAATAGATATTAAACGAATTTACCGAGCAAATAAAAATTTCGTTACTACTCATAGCGTTGTGCGCAATATTTCTTGAAATAAGTTCGGCTATAACGCTTTTATCGGCTATTTCGGGGTTTGAAATATGCGCTAAATGGTCGGCACGAATATCTCGCAATCGTTGTTTTAATTCGTTAATCGAAAGCGGTAAGGTTTGCTTTAAGCGTTCAACTTCATTTACTCGTTTTTGTTCATCGCCAAGTAACGCTTTAAGCCTTGAAAGCTCATTAACCGTTTCTACCCTTGTTTTTACAAGCGGATTACCTATTGCAAGCGCTTTAACTTCGGCATAACTTAATACTGCGTCGTCAAGTTTTCTTTCATCAGCATCCTTAGCTGTACCTGTAAGCAGTTCGGTTATAAAGCGTTGCTTGTTTTCAAGAAGTTGCCACGAGTAGGCATCGAAACTACCTTCGGTAATATATCTATAAATATAAACCTTATCGTTTAAGTTACCCTTTCTTACCAAACGTCCTTCGCGTTGAACCATATCCGAAGGACGCCAAGGTACGTCGAGATGATGAATTGCTATAAGCTTTTCTTGAACGTTAACGCCCGTTCCAAGCTTGAACGTTGAACCAATAAGTACGCGTATATCACCGTTATTAACGCTTTCAAACATTTTAAAACGCTTTAAATCACTTGTGGCGTCGTGAACGAATCCCACTTGATTTTCATCAATTCCATAGTCCACTAAAAGTTCTTTTAAATGGTCGTAAACGTTATAGCCTTGTTTGGGCGTACCTATATCGCAAAAGACAAGTTGTGTTTTTCCAGGGTGTGCGTAATAAATATTAGCCACGTTTTTTGCACATTCATTTATTTTATTTCCCGTATTTTCGTGGGCGTCGTTATCAACAAGCCTTGCATCGAGCGCAAGTTTTCTACCATCGGTAGTTACCTTTAATAGATTATCTTCCTTACGGCTAACAAGCCCCGCTCTAATGGCGTCAACCCTTGAAGAAATTTCGCTAAGAAGCTGAATTTGAATATCCGTTTTTTTAACTTTTACCGTTTCGATTCTATCAACTTCAGGAAGTCCGTCTTGCCCTACCACGTGAAAATCGGTAAATAAGTTAAGCATTGATGAAAGCTGAACAAGATTATTAAACTTATTAAATCGGGTTGTAAGGCGATAATTGTCGGTATCAACGTCAATTTCGTAAGCCCTTGTAATTTCGCCAAAAGTGCCCGCCCAGTTGTCAAAACTATCTACGTCACAATATTCAAGTTCGCTTAAGGCTAAATACTTTTGCATAACGAAAACGTCGGCAACAGAGTTTGTTATAGGCGTACCCGTTGCAAAAATCAAGCGTCCGTCACTTTTTTCTTTTATAACGCGAGTTTTATTATAAACGTCGGCGCATTTATTCGAGCCTTCAACGTTAATACCCTTAATATTTCCAAGCGAACTATCAAGCGGTAAATTTTTATAGTTATGTGCCTCGTCGATATAAAGAGCCGTAATATTCATATCTTCAAAGGTTATTTGTTTTTGCTCGCTTTCAAGTTTTTGTTTAAGCTGGTAAACGGTGTTTATAAGATTATCGCGTCGCTTTTGTAAAAGCGTGTTGAGTTTATTGCGAATTTTAATCTTTTTACGCATATTTTCATCGAGCGCGCGATTAACCGCCAACAATTGTTTTTCACTAATTTCCAACTGAGTTTTATATCCACACTCAATCATTTCAAAAGTAGAATACGAAATTAAAATAGCTTCAACCTGCTCATTTTTCATTTTTTGCAAGGTTATTTCGCGCGAACTCGGCGCAAAATCCTGTGGCGTAACAACCAAAATTTGCGCATTCGGATAAAGTATGCGATAATCTTCAGCCCATTGCGCTAAAATTGAGTTTGGTACTACTATCATACTTTTAAAGCTATCGCGCTTTAAAAACATTTCGTGCGCGCTTACAATCATAGCGTAAGTTTTACCCGCGCCAACGTCGTGAGCGAGCAAGGTAGAAGGCGACTGCATAATTCTAACAACCGCGTTTTTTTGATAATCGTATAGTTCTACGTTGTTAATTTTTTGTTTAAAAGAGTAATCCTCTCCTTTAAAAACTCTTGCCCTATAAGCCCCGTATTTAGCGTAATAGATATCTATTAATTCTTGCATATTTTCGGCTGGCAAATCGTTTAAATAACGGGTAAAGCTTTCTTTTAAACGACTGCGTTTTTCTTCGGCAAGCATAGTTTGTTCGCGGTTTAACTTTCTGCTTTTTTTACCGTTTTCTTCTTCCACGTCAGTTATACGGATTTGCTCGTGATTAAGCGTTTTTTCAAGAATTTTAAACATATCCATACGCTCTGTGCCGTAAGTTTTACTTGCTAAAACGGTAGCGCGAACGTCAACGTTTAAAATTATAGTCCACTCGTTTACTATAGGTTGATAAGCAACTTCACAAATTCGCTTATTTCTAACCAGCGAAACGCGATATAAATGTTGAATAAAATCGGCAATATAGCTTGCAGGTATCCACGGCGCGCCAAGCGGAATAAAAAGTTCTTCAAATTTTGGCTTTGGTGGCATTACGCTTTTTAGTGCTTTAACGTTTGATTCATACGCCCTTTGCGCGCTTTTATCAAGCGCAAGAATATCGCTATACTTTTTCATTAAATTACCCGATAAATACTCGTCGGCAGTTAAATATCCCTCGTAAAAATACTTGGTATTTATAGATGGGTCTTTAAAAATTTTACTGCTAAGCCCAAGTATAACGTCTTTTAAAGAAAGCAAACAAAGTGATGCTATATATTCAATATCAACCCGAGCAAACTTGTCAATGCAAGCCGACAAAGCGTCATCGAGTTCAAACGGTGGAAAATCCCCGCGCGTTAAATTATATTTATTATAATAATTTTCGCTAAGCGTAAAATCTTGGTCGTTTTGAGCGTGCGAAGGCGAAGGTATGCGTAAAATTGCATCCCTTTCTTCTTTTTCTTCGCGCTCGTTTTCAAGCTCGATTATTTTTTCAAGTTCGGCGCCTGTTTTAAGCCCTAAACGCTTTGCAAGCTCCCTAAAATCTTCTTTTTTCATAACCTGAAATTACAACCTAAAATTTAATCAGTTTTTGGGTATTATATAATATGATACCACATAACTTAACCTTTTACAAACCCTTTATGGTATATATTTAAAATTTTTGTTAAAAAAATAAAAAAATACCTTAAAGGATTTATCTTTCACCTTTAAGGCAGTTTATTTATATTTTTTAACTATTGCGGTTTTCTTTCGGGTAAAGTTACCAAAAAGAAAGAGCCTTTATCCTTCTCGCTACCTACGTCAATCTTTCCACCGCACAAATCTACTATTTTTTGCACGATAGCAAGACCTAAACCGTTACCATCGGTTTTGCGCGAGCTATCGCCTTGATAATACCTATCAAAAATTTTGTTTTTAGTTTTCTCATCCATACCAATTCCGTTATCCTTTACCGAAAAGAAAACGTACCCGTCCTTTTCGTGAAGTTCAACTTGAATTACTCCTCCTTTTTTGCTATACTTAACAGCATTTGAAAGCAGGTTGATAACAACTTGAGCAAGCAACGTTGAATCCCAGTAATAACTAACCTTATCAATATTAGCAACAAGCTCTAACTCTTTTTCTGAAAGGTCTTTTTCAATAAGAAGAAGGGCGTTAGTTACCATATCATCAAAAGAAAATATGCTTTTTTCGCTGACTAACGTTTGACCTTCAAGCTTTGATAGTAATAGGGTATTTTTAGCAAGTTTTAAAAGTCTTTTACTTTCATTATAAATAATTTGCGCGTATTCCTTTCTTTCTTCGGCAGCAAGCTCGTCGGTTAAAAGAAGTTCGGCAAAGCCGTTAATTGAAGTAATAGGTGTTTTAAGTTCGTGCGAAAAGTTAGTTATAAACTCGCTACGCATAATTTCAAGCCCCTTAAGTTGTTTAACCGTAGCGTTGAAATCCTTGATAATTGGGCTTAGATAACGCCTGCTTTTAATTTCGGGAATAACAACGTCAAAATTACCGTTAGCAACTTCGTTTAAAGCCTTTTTTAATGACTCGTAATCTTTACCAGTTTTTTTGGAAACTACAATCGCTATAATATAAGCAATCAAGAAGGAAATTCCTAATGAAATTAGCAAATAAATAGTTGAGTTTACCGAAAATATTTTAATACCGAACATTCTTATAATAGTAGTTGTTAAAAGGAAGAACAGTGTTGATGCAACCAAACAACTAAATATTATAAGAGTCATTCTTAACGCGTAAGAGAGCTTTCTATCTTTAAACATTTTTTACTCCCCTATAACCAAGCCCACGAACGGTAATAACGTCTATTTCGCTAATAGGCGCAATTTTATTTCTTATTCTGTTGATATGTACTTTTACAGTATCCGAATAGCTATCGCTTTCGTAACCCCAAAACTCATCCATAAGTTGATTTTTAGTAAAAATTCTTTCGGGATATGAAAGAAGTTTAAACAAAACTAAAAACTCCTTTTTTGAAAGCTGAGCGTTATAACCTTTATCGTTAAACACCGACAAACTTTCGTAATCAAGCGTACAACCGCCAACCACAATTTTCTTTTCTTTGCGTATATCTGCACGCTTTAAAAGAGCGTTTACCCTTAAAATCAATTCTTCGTGGTCGATAGGCTTTACCATATAATCGTCTGCACCAAGATTAAACCCACGCTTTTTATCATCTAAGCTTTCCTTTGCGGTAACGATAATTACAGGCATAGTATAACCTTCGGCTCTAATGCTTTCAATCATTTCAAACCCATCCATTTCGGGCATCATAATATCTGCAACTATTAAATCGATAGTTTCTTTTTTTACAACCGAAAGCGCTTCGCTACCGTTTTGTGCGCCAAAAACGTTAAAGCCCGATTTTGTTAACCTTATCGTCATAAGCTTTAAAATATTAACTTCATCTTCTACAACTAAAAGATTATACATATTCCACCTACTATTTTTATACACCTATTTTACCATACAAAAGTAAAATTAAGGTAAAACCTATAGTAAATTTTAAATCAAACAACAAAAAAAGTCAACTATTTGCTAAGTAAAGGCTTTTAAAAAGCCTATTCCTTACCTAATATTACTAAATTTTATTTAAAAAACCTTCTGCTAATGTTTTAAGCAAAAGGTTTTATTTTATATCCTCTAATATTAATCTTATTTCATCTTAAAATAAGCAATCGAGTTGTTATAGCAAATATCTTCAACAACTTTACCAACTAATTCTTCGTTTGAAGTCATTTCGCCTCTTTCCATCATACCGCCTAAATAGTTACATAAAATTCTTCTAAAATAGTGGTGGCGTGGATAAGATAAAAGCGATCTACTATCGGTAAGCATACCAACAAAAACTGCTATATGGCCGGTTGCAGTAAGGTCTTCAAGGTGTTTTTCCATACCCACCTTATTATCTAAAAACCACCAAGCTGGGCCGTATTGAATTTTGCCCCTTGCTTCGTCGCTTTGGAAACAACCGATTAAAGTCATAATTTCGGTGTTCATTTTTTGGTTTAAGTTGAACACAATCGTTTTTGGTAGGCTATTTTCGCTATTTAAGCGGTCGAATAAACGTGAAGTATATCTTATACTATTTTCTTCAGAAATACTATCAAAACCAGTATCTAAACCAAGTTTAGCAAGCATTTTTGAGTTATTGTTTCTCATTGCGCCCAAATGGAGCTCGGTTGCAATATCGTATTTTGCGTATAGTTTAAATAAGAAATAGGTTAAGTAGCCCTTAAATATTTTACTTTCTTCGTCGCTAACCGCTTCACCCTTTCTACGCTTTACAAAAACCTTTTCCGCATCTTCTCTTGCGCTAATAGGATAAACGCTTTCAAGCGCGATATCGGCTGCGGTAGTACCTACTTTAATAAATTCTTGTAAACGTTCTTCTATCTTACTTTCTAAATCGCTAATATTGTTAACTTCACCAAGTTTTTCAATAAATTCATTATACTTTTCGGCTTCAACGTTCATTATTTTATCTGCGCGGAAAGCAGGAATAACTTTAAACTTGTAATCCTTTTTAGCAATTTCTGTAAAAGTTGTTAAATCGTCGAAAATTTCGTTAGTTGTGAAAAGGTGGCTTACGTTTGAGCCTTCGATTAATTTTTGTGGAGTGAGGTTGTTTATACGAATGTATTCGTTGCACCAATCCCAAATAGTTTCTGCGTTTTCTTCGTTTATTTCAATTTCGCAGTTAAAAAATTCTTTAAGTTCAACTTGTGACCAATGGTATAAAGGATTACCAAAAGCAGTTCCTAAAACACGACAGTAGGTAAGAAATTTTTCTTTATTACTTTTATTGCCTGTAATAAATTCTTCATTTATACCGTAATTACGCATTAAACGCCACTTATAGTGATCGCCAGCAAGCCAAACTTCAAAAATATCGTTAAAAGGCTTATTTTCTAATATTTGTTTTTCAGGTAGGTGGCAGTGATAGTCGAATATTGGCATATTTTTTGCATGCTTTTCGTATAAACGCTCTGCAGTTTTTGTGCCAAGTAAAAAGTTGTCTTTTATATAATTCATAAGGTTACCCCCGTTTTATAAAATGCTATTTCTCGTATATCTTCACTCTTACACTTATATTCGCCGTTAACCGTTTTAACTATTAAGTCAAAAAAGCCTTGTTCATCCATAGAATAAGCGTTAAAGTCAATCCAACCGCTTTTAAATGCTGAAATATTGTTATTCGTTCCTATCTTCATCGTTGGAACAAAGGTGCTAAAAGGCGTACCCCTGCCAGTTGTAAATAAAACTATTTGACATCCGCTTGCCGCAAGCGCAGTTGCTGCAATAAGGTCGTTACCAGGCGCATTTAACGCCGAAACACCGCTCTCTTTTACAAGTTCACCGTAATCTAAAACGTCAACGATTTGTGTACTACCAGCCTTTTCGATACAGCCAAGAGATTTTTCTTCTAAAGTGGTAATACCGCCTTCTTTGTTTCCCGGGCTTGGATTTTCGTAAACCGGAAAACCTTGTTTAATATAATAATCTTTAAAGTTTTCAATCATCTTTTTATATCTTTCAAAAACTTCTTGATTTTTACACTTATTCATAAGTAACTGCTCTGCCCCAAACATTTCGGGAACTTCGGTTAAAATAGCACTACCGTTTAAACCAACTACTCTATCACTAATTTTACCAACCAATGGGTTTGCAGTTAACCCCGAGTAGCCATCGCTACCACCGCATTTAAGCCCGATACAAATCTCTGAAAAATCAACTTCTTCACGCTTTAAATTCTTTGCCTTTTCAATAAAGCCCTTTAAAACGCCCATGCCATATTCGTGTTCGTTTTCAACTTCTTGGCAGTTAAAATATTCAATATTCGTTCTACCAAAGGGCGCAAGATATTCCTTAATACCCTTCATGCCGTTATTTTCACAACCTAACCCAACAAACAAAACAAAACTTGCATTAGGGTTTAGCGCAACCGCGCAAAGCAACTTTTTAATGTTTTGATTATCTTCACCAAGTTGTGAGCAACCAAATTGATGGGTTAACGCATAAACCCCGTCAATAGTACCACTAATAAGTTTTTTAGCTTCATTAGCAAGGCGTAAACAAACGTTATTTACGCAACCAACGGTAGGAATAATATAAATTTCGTTTCTTATACCAGCTCTGCCTTTTTCACGCTTGTATCCCATAAAAGTAGCCTTGCTTTTTTCGGGAATATGCGCGCTAAAATCGTAAGTATATTCAACGCTTTCGTCAAGATGCGACTTTACGTTGTGTGTATGCACCCATTCGCCTTTTTTTATATCGGCGGTTGCCCTACCGATAATTTCGCCGTATTTAATAACGTAGTCACCTTTATTGATATCACATAAAGCAAACTTATGCCCTGCAGGTACGTTATCGGTAGCCTGCAAGCATACGCCTACGTTATCTTTTTGGTTTATTATAATGCTTTTCATATAAGGCAAATTCCCTTTTTGATTTTTTCAACGTTTTCTTGAACGGTTTTAGCAAATAAATTATACTTTGTTAAATCTTCGCCCCAAACCTTTTCATCTGCCATAAAGCTAACAACGTCGCCATTATTAGCAAAATATTGTAAGTATGGTAAATCATCTTTAATTTCAATTTCGCCACTTGCTACCTTTGCAAAATACTTACCTTCAACTTCATAAATACTTGAATAAAGAGCCATTAAATATGAAAAACCAACTGTTAAAAGTGGGGCTATAGCACCGTTTTCAGCATAATAGTCTTTAAATGAAGGAAGAACGCGCGCACGCCATTTAGAAATAGAATTAAGAGAAATACTAACTAATTGGTGATTAAGGAATGGGTTCATAAATCTATCCTTAACGCTACTTGCAAAAGCGGTAGTCGCCTTAGCGTCGCTTGAAACGAAAGGAATAATTTCGCTTGCTAAAGTATTTTCTACAAAAGCAGAAAGCTTTTCATCTACCATACAATCGTAAACGGTAACTGCGCCTAAAATTAAACCTGCAGGAACTAAGTTGGTGTGGCTTCCGTTTAAAACGCGAACCTTTCTCTTTTTATAATAACCGATATTCTTAGTTAAAACAACTTCAATATTATGAACGCCTTCTTTAATATAATCACGAATATTACCCTTGTCTTCAACAGCCCATAAACCGAAAGGCTCACCGATTGAAACAAGTTCATCCTTTTCGCCTATTAAATTTTCCAAACGCGCTTTAGTTTGTTCATCACGTGGGTAACCCGAAACGATACGATCAACCAACGTACTACAATAAAAGTTTTTAGTATCATTCCAGTTTTTAAAGTCATCGCTTAAATTCCAAAGCGCAATATATTTATCAACGCATTTTTTAAGTTCATCTGCATTATTATCGATAAGTTCAACAGGTAATAAATATAAACCGTCTAAACCTGCGCTAAAACGTTCAAATAAGAATTTTGTAAGCTTTGCAGGATAAGTAATACCATCAAAAGCATCCATTTTATCATTTTCGTTAAAGCAAATACCTGCTTCAGTAGTATTTGAAACGATAATTTTAAGTTCAGGGTCGGTTGCAAGAGCAGTATATGCAGAATAATTCACAAATGGGTCTATAACCTTTTCTAAGCAATCAACCTTATAAACGTTTTCAACCTCCGCGCCCTTTTCCATGCCCCGAAGAACGATATGATACTTATTATTTTGCTTTTCAAAGCGTTCTAACGAGCCGAAAGTAATAGGTTTAACGATATTAACCGAGTATTCACCTAATCCTTCTTTATTTAAAGTATCGAAATATAAATCAACGAAAGTTCTTAAAAAGTTACCTTCACCATACTGTAAAATTTTAATCATTTTATTCACCACCATTTAATGCTATTTTACTAATAAATTTGTTACGCTGTCAAAAATAAAATCTTCGCGCTTATCATCACGATATGTTTTTACTACAACGTTTTGCAGGGTTAGCCCCTCGATATGTCTAAAATAAATACCTTTTGCAGGCAATATTCTACCATAAACGTAAACTTCTGGGTAATCTTGTGCATCTTCAGGAACTTCACGCTTAAAGTTTTTAACCCCACCATCCAATTGTAAACTAATATTTCTTAAAGTAATATTTTTTAAAGTATGCCCTTTTAACCCACACATATTCGAGGTCATCTGCCAATCGCTTTCTGCAGTATTGCCCTCGTTAGTGTCATCAAAACTTTCAGCCTTACCAAAAATCCAAGGATATTGATAAGTATCGTTATCTTTATAACTAAAGTAGTTCCAAGCTATAATTTCATAAGGCTCATAAGGACCTTCTGCTATCACGTTTTCGATAACAACGTTTTTAATCTCGCCTATATCTCTGCCGGCAGGTCCTCTCATACGTTTACCAACATGAATAAAAAGCGGAGCATTAACGTTTTTCATTTTAACGTTTTTAATAAAAACCCCATCTATAACTGCGCCATCAACACTTTCAATGGCGATACCGGTAATTCGTGTATCAAAAATTTCAACATTTTGAATATCAATATTTTCAAAACCACCGTTAGTTTCCGTACCAAATTTAATAGCAGTACAGCGGCTTTTCAAACGGCAGTTCCACACTTTAATATCTTTGCAAATGCCCAGTCTATTTAAAGTATAAGAAGATTTAAACACAATCGCATCGTCACCTGCTTCAACCTCGCAATCATGAATGCGAACGTTTTTAGAGTTATCGGGTGAAATACCGTCGATATAAACGCGAAGTTTTAAGCCGTAAATGTCAACATTTTCACAGCCTGCAAAATAAACGGCAAGGTCGGTAACGTTATTTATTGTAAGATTAGCAATTTTAACGTTTTTGCAATTTTTAAGAGCAATACACTTTGCGCCACGATGCTTAATTGCCTCGCCACGTACGCCATCCTCATCCCAAACGGAGCGCATATCAATTTCGCCATCGCCAACGATTGAAATATTCTCACAATCAAGACCAACAAACATTGACGGATGAAAATAAGTGTGTGAAGAATCTTGATAAATGGGATAATCAACTTTTTCTTCTTGGGCGAAATCGTAATAACTTGGCGCACCTAAAAGTTTAACGCCCTTATCGATTTGAATATGAACGTTGCTTTTCAAAAATAGCGAGCCTAAAACGTAGTTACCACTACTAAACAGTAAAGTTCCGCCACCATTTTTGCTACAAAAATCAATGCCCTTTTGAACGGCGCTAGTACATAATGTTACCCCATCAGCTACTGCACCAAATTGTTCTACTTTATAAATCATATAATTTTTACCTTTAAATGTCAACTATTAAACATAAAATACGTTGCAATAATCACTACAAATTAGTTTTCAACGCCTAAAATATATAAAATAGTAAAGCACGCCGACCAGTTATAATCGCTAATTGAATGAACGTGTACTCTGTAATCAGGGGTTTCAGGTTGTTCGCCCTTACGCTTTAAGTTAAATGGACAAATTTGATTATCCGCATCGTAAAACTCAAAAATATTACCCGTTTGGTTATACCATTTTAAAATAGCGTTTAAAGTTTTTTGTTTAAGTTCGTTTGCGATGCTATCGTAGCCGTATTTTTTAAGCCCAAGCATCACGAAATAGTTGATATTAAGCCACGAGCAACCGCGCCACATATCAATATCGTAAAACTCACTATCCTTAGGCATAGAAGGAATAGGAAGTTTAGTCCAAAATCTATTTTCATCAAGTAAAACTTTAACCATTTTATCCGCTTGTTCTTGAGAACAAATTCCCGCAAACATAGGAAGGAATGAAGAAGGAGTAGCAACGCGAGTTAATTCACCGCTAAATAGTCTATCGTAATACAAACCGTCTTCTTCACACCATAAAAGCGAATTTATTTTATTTTTTACGTTTTGGTGAAGCTTATTAAAATAATCAGCGTTTTCGTTGTCGCCAAGTTCGTTATAAATCATTGAAAGATACTTGGCGTCATTGCATAGATAGGTTGAAAAATCAATGGCATCTAACTCAACGTCAAAGTCAAAGCGAGGAGAATTATCAAGCCCCGATTCCCCACACTTACATTCGGTATAATCGGGCTCGGTAAACCATTCAAGTAAACCGTTTTTATTATTATCGCGATTTTCAGCCGTCCAAACCAAAAACTTTTTAAGAGCAGGCGCGCATTGTTTTAAAAATTCTTTATCTTTATCCCTTTGATAAACTGTCCACACACCCCAAGCCAAAACTTGTGGTTGGGTTATAACCGATAACGCACCGTTAGGGTCATACATATGCGCTATAAAACCGCTTTCATCTTGCATACAAAGCACCGAAAGAATGCTTTCCTTAGCCATTTGAACGTTATACTCTGCAAACGCAAAAGCGTGAAAAACAGAATCCCAAAGCCACATAAAACGATGTGGTACGCGATCGGGTGTAGTCCAACGGTAAGGGATTTTACCTTCGGGATAGTAAACGTTTTCTTTATTTATTGATAAACATTTATAATATAATTTTTCGTACTTTACATCTGGGCATTTTGGCATAGCTTCAAAATAAGCGTATCTTTGCTTTTTTATTTCAAGCAACTCACTATAAGATAAAATATCTTCAACCTTTTCGCCAAATGAAAAAGCAAAATAAATCCCATCCGCGCGCTTTTCGGTAGTTAAATAAAACTCGCCCGAAGAATTAACTAATTTTTTAATATTGCCACAAGTTGTAATTTCACCATCAAACTCGCTTAAAACGATAGGCTCAACCGGGCTTTTTCCCATAATAACGTTGGCGCTTACAAAAGCTAATAAAAAATTATTACCGACCAGCAAATCGCCCGTAACGGCATCAAATTTAGCATTTTCAAGCGGAAGCTTTAATGTAACCGCGTTTTCAAAATGAAAGCGAATAGTAATAGGGTCGTTTAAAAACATACCAACAAAATCGTTAGCTCTTGAAGTTTTTCCGTCGAGCCCACTAAAACAAAATAGTTGTCCGTAACTATAAATATTATGTAAATTCATAAAATTAAAATCCTTTATATGTTATCCTAGTCAAGCGCAACAAAATTAACGGTATAACCATCCGAGCGTTTTTTACCAAACAAATCGTTAAGTCGTATACCAACGTTCATAAGTGTTTCGCCACTTAAAATCAAACCGGTATTTTGATTTTTGTATAATTTTTTAGGGTCTAAACCCATAAGCTTTAAAGTAAACGTTTCAGTTAGCCCCCTAGCGTTAATGCTAAAGAAATTAAACTTTGCCCTATTTTTATCCTTTGAAACCATCATATACGCGCAAAAAGTATTGCTTTCAGGTGAAATTAAACGATATAAGTCACCACTTAAAACAAGTTGTTCATCTTCACGATATTTACTTGAATACTCACTTAATATAGCTTTTTCATTATCACTAAGTTCGCAAACGTTAAGTTCGTAGCCGTAAGCACCAAAAGACGCAACGTTATATCTAAATTCAAAACTCGAAGGTCTGCCACTAGTGCATTTTCCTTCAGTAAAATGACAACTTATCGCAGAAGGTGGATAAGCATAACTTGTGCCGTATTGAATATATAATCTTTCGTAAGGGTCGGTATTATCACTCGCCCACACTTGTGGAGAAAAATATAGCATACCTAAATCAAATCTGCCCCCACCACCAGCACAATTTTCAAAAAGCGCGCCCTTAAATAAATCTTTTAGAGCAAAAAACAACTTATACGAGCCCAAAACTTGGCGATGATAAACTTCACCAGCCGAGCAGTTTAAACCACTTGCTTCGGTAATATAACGGTTATAATCCCACTTTAAATAATCAAGTTCAACCCCATCAAACTCTTGTTTTAAGCGATTAACTATATAATCGATGTTTTCATCGTTTGTTAAATCGAGTACGTATTGATTTCTTGAAATTAAAGGCTCGTTTGCATTAGAAAGCGCGCAAGTGTTTGCATTTTCACGATAATAATCGCTATTAGGTGAAACCATTTCGGGCTCAATCCAAATGCCAAAATTAAGCCCTTGCGCGTGAATTTTATCAGCAAGCGATTTAAGACCAAGCGGAAATTTATTTTTATCCACTTTAAAATCGCCAAGATTTTCTTTTATACTATTTCTAAACCAACCGTCGTCAACTACAATAGTGTCGATACCACACTTTTTGCTTTCTTTTGCTAAATGTAAAATTTTATCTTCGCTTAAATCGAAGAAAAAAGGCTCCCAAGTATTTATAACTATGGGGCGTTTAGCGTAAGCAAAATCGCTTTCAATAATATTATTTCTAATATGGTTATGAAAATTTCTTGATACACCACCCAAACCTTCGTCTGAATAGGTAATTATGGCTTCGGGCGAGCTAAAAGTTTGCCCCGACACCAAATTCCAACAAAAAGCAGTATCGTCAATTCCCGCTATAATTCGAGTATCCCCAAGCCTATCAACTTCAATTTCTTCACTAAAATTACCGCTATAAATCAAGTTAAAACCGTAGGCGTTGCCCGAGTGTTCATCGGCGCATGAATCACACAAAACCATAAATGGATTTTTATGATGAGAAGTAGTACCAACCAAACTATTATTTTTAAAAACGCCCTTTCTAATAGGTGTGCGAACAACGTTTGACCTTTCGCTTAAATACATACCCTCTAAGGTAACAACGTGATAATCCGAGCCATAAAAATCCAAGTTCATACTTGCAAACTTAGATATTTTTAAATTTTTATCGCCCAAATTTTTAATAGTTTGATGACGAGCAATAACGTTTTCACTATAATAAACCACGTAAAACAAACGCACTTCAAGTTGATTTTGGTCGTCACAAAGCAAAATTCCCAAGCTTTCACACTCAGCATTTTCGCGCGAGCAAGGCATACCCAAAACAGCCTTTCTACCCTTATAAATTTCATGCGACACATAGCGAAGGCGATTTGCGTTTAAGTTGCTTTCATAATCGTAAATAACAGAAGGAGTGCGAAAATCACCGCTGTTAAAAGTAGCAATTTCAAGTCCCACCGTAGCAGTTGAAAAAGCACGGCTATCCCTGCTTTCGTGCGATTGAAAAGAATATATTTGGCGATTGCTAATATACCTAATATCATCACTTGGTATTCTTTTGCCGTAATATAAATGTTCTAAAGTATTAAAATCAGATACGCAAAAAACGTATGACGAATTTTGTGTGTTTAAATAAAAGGTTTTACTTTTATTATCAAACACTATGCCCATATTTTTTTCTCCTAAAATATAGTAGTTATTAATCGTGAATCTTGTATACCTTGCCAGTTTTTCTTGATTTTTCAGCGGCAATACCCATCAAGTGACTTTCAATCGACTTATCAAGGCTAGTACCCATACTTCCAACGCCTGCAAGAGCATTATATAAATCGCGAACCAACATAACGTCGCCACCACCGTGACCAAAGGTATCGTCAACGATTTCGCGATTAAGTTGTTTTATGCTAAAGAATTGAGTGCCCCTACCATAGCGAGATAAACGGATATAATCGTTTTCTTCATCCATTTCGATTTCGCCGTAAGTGCCGTGGAAGGTAACCTTTCTACCTGGGTGTGAAGTAAACGCAGTCATAGTTAAGTTAGCGCGAACGCCGTTTTTAAATTGCATTGAAACCATTTGATTATCAACAACGTTATTATCGCAAGCAAAAACGCATCTGCCGTAATCAGAGTTTTGGTATGCTTTTCTAATAGATTCGTCCGTAATAGGTCTTGTTAAATCAACAACGTTAAAAGGCCAACCTTGTCTGCGGTGTTCTTCGTTAACTTCAGGTTTTTCGCGAATCCAGTCGAAATCTTTTCTTCTTTTTTCAACGTATAATCTTTCGGCGCTGTAAACACAATCGTTTACGTACTTACAATCTGCGCATCTATCAGCCGCGCCTTCTGGTTGGTTAGCCTTGTTAAAGAAAGATAAATCGCCAACAGAATAAACGCTATCACACTTAGAATCGGCATAGTATTGTAACAGGTCTAAATCGTGACAGCACTTAGCCAAAATCATAGGCGAAGTATCTTCACTTCTACGCCAGTTGCCGCGCACAAAACTATGTGATTGATGCCAATAAGTAACTTGTTCAATCCAATCAATACAAATAAGTTTACCAATTTGCCCTTCATCGATTAAACTTTTCATTTTTAAGTATGCAGGCGCATAACGCAAAACGTGACAAACAATAACCTTGCGATTATATTTATTATAAGCATCTAATAACGCGTAAAGTTCATCTTCATTAGAAGTTATTGGTTTTTCAAGTAAAACGTCGTAGCCAAGCTCTAACGCCTTAATACACATAGGCACGTGGTCTTGGTCTTGAGTAGCGATAACCAACGCATCCGAGCGTTTTTCTTTAAAGAATTCTTCACTTGAAATGAAACAGTTTTCATCGGTTATACCCCAGTCTTCTTTTGCAAGTTGAATTTTTTTGGGGTCGATATCACAAACGGTAACAATTTTAAACTTGTCGCTAAAATGTTCCTTCATACATCTTCCGTATGCATAGTGTCCGCGTGAACCACAACCTAAAATTGACACCGTAAAAACCTTATTTCCCATCCTATTTCTATTCTCCTTTTAAAACGGCAGTTAAACTGTTGTTTTGCTGTTTAAGTTTAATTATTTGTTTATTAAAATTATATAAAAATTTAACATTTTCATCTGCGTTTATTGTAACTAAATAGTTACCATTTTGCACCTGCCACTCAACTGCAATTTTGCCGTTTATCGTTTGATATTCGCCCCTTGCCCAGTCGATTTGCTTGCTAAATGCAGGCGAAATTGTTAAAACTTCATTTTCTTTAAGCTTAATACCTAAAACGTAAGAATAAAGCCACTCCGCGCACGAGCCTAAGCTATAATGATTAAAAGAATTCATCGAAGGGGTTTCAAACCCATTTTCTTTAGTATAACCATTCCAACGCTCCCAAATTGTGGTAGCCCCTTGCTCGATAGTGTACCCCCACGAAGGATACTCGGTTTGTTTAATGATTTTATAAGCAAGGTCGGTTGCCCCTACCTCGCAAAGCGCAGGAAGAAGATGTTTAACACCAATAAAGCCTGTTGTAAGCTTATCTCCTTCACGCTTAACGCTATTTATAAACGCCGTAGCAATTTCAGTTGAGCTAACTAGCCCCGCATAAAGTGAAAGCGCGTAAGCCGTTTGCGAATCACCGTTAATTTTGCCATTTTTTAAATAATTAGCCCTAAAAGCGTTTTTTGCCATTTGGTAAATGCCAAAATATTCTTTTTCACCCTTTAAATCGCCTAAAATTAAGTGCATTTTAGAAACCAATAGGGCTGAAAGCGCAAAAAAGCATTGATTTATAACTAAAACGTCATCTGCTTTTTTTACCGAAAGCCAATCACCAAATGGGTTTTCGATATCTATTAAATAATTAGTGCATTTTGATAAATAATAGTTTAAATGCTTTATTGCATAAGGCAAATTTTGCTCGATTATGCTTGTATCTTTATAGTGAAGATAGTGGTTATAAGGAATAACGCAAATAGCATCTGCCCAACCGGGCACACCAGCCGTTGAAACCGAAGGTTCAACAAAGAAAGGCACGAATGAAGTTGTTTTGCCGTTTTCAAGCATATCTTCACGAATAAGTTGTAAATAATTAGCAAAAAAGTTATTGCAATCGGCGTTAAACATAGCCGAGTTACAAAAAACTTGGGCATCGCCAGTCCACCCCAAACGCTCGTCACGTTGTGGGCAATCGGTTGGAATACTTATAAAGTTACTTTTTTGCCCCCATAAAACGTTTTGATATATTTTGTTTATTATGGGGTTTGAGCATTCAAACTTGCCCTGATAGTTAATATTTTGCGACAAAACCACGCCTTTAATATCCCACACTTTAGCGCCCTTTGGCAAACTAATTTCGGCGTATCTAAACCCGTGAAAGGTAAATTTAGGCTTAAAGTCGTTTACTTCGCCCGAAAGTATTAAGGTATCATTTGCCTTTACTTGGCGTAAGTTATCGTAATATAAATTACCATTTTCATCAAGCATTTCGGCATGTTTTATGCTTATTTCGCTATTCCTTTGCCCTTGCGCCTTTAAGGTTATAAAACCTGCAAAGTTTTGCTTAAAATCAAGGCGAATAAGGCTGTTATCACTATAAATAATTTGTGGAATAATTTCGCTTATTTCTTTTATAGGTTCGTAAGAATAGGGCTTAAACTCAACTTTCTTTTTAAGTTCAATAGCAAAAGGTAGGCTATTATAATCGTTTATAATAGGGTTAAAATCTACCCTTTCGCCATCGAAAAATGAAGAATTTACAATTTGCGATAAGCCAACGCGCCAACTATTATCCGTTTGAATGGTTTTAGTTGAGCCATCGCTAAATGATATATTAAGGTTTGCAAAAATTGCGTTTTGCTCGCCGTAAACCTTGCTTTTCCTAGTATAGCCAAGTTTACCTGAATACCATCCGTCGGCAAGAGTGATTTCAATTAAATTGTTTTGTTTTAAATAAGAAGTTATATTATAGTTACAAATATGTACGTATTTATTATAATTAGTCCAACCGGGCATAAAATAATCGAGTATTTCTTGCCCGTTAATTTTTATATTAAAAATGCCAAGTGCCGAAATATTAAGTTCGCACTTAACTAAATTTTTTTCAATTTTAAAAGTTTTATAAAAGACAGGTAAACGCGAAGTGCTAAATTGCTTATTTGTTGTTATCCACATAAGCGTTCCCCCTTTTTATTCTTTTTATTGCAATGTCCTTTTTTATTATGTCATTCTGAGCTTGTCGAAGAATCTATTGTTTCACCAGCGAGACCTTTCGACTAACGCTCAAGGTGACAGTCGATTGCAATACCTTTTTTTATTGTGTCATTCTGAGTGTAGCGTTAGCGAAATCGAAGAATCTAATGAGACCTTTCGACTAACGCTCAAGGTGACAGCTATCTACCGCGTGGGCATAACAGCTGAGTGCCCCCATATCACAATTTAAGATTACAGCCGCCGCGGTAAAGCGGCGGCTGTCTTAAAATGTTAATTTTTTGCTATTTTTATAAGCAGTTTATTATTGCCTAAACTATTATTCAGCTGGTAATGGTTGGAAATCATCTATATAGAAAGTACCATCGGTGGATGCACTACCATTTATAATAAAGAATCTTCCGTCACTAGTTAAATCTTCTGGATAAATAGTTATTTGAGTCCACGTATTCTTTGTAAGAATAAGACCCTCGCCTTTGTGTAATGCACCATTATTTCCTGTCTTAATATTTTGAACGGCGCTACTACCATTAATTGACACTGTTGAGTAAATCCAGAATGTAAAGCCGTTAGTTCTCAAATAAGACGAATATGCAGAATCTGATCTTATATAAAGTTGTAAATAAGCCTTATCAGTTTTTGTAAACGCTAATGAATAATTACCACTATGGGTAATAGAACTATCAAACCAAGCCTCCGAAATCGTACCAGAACCCGCTTTTGCGCGGATTGTTCTTCTGTTAGACTTTTGGTCAGGACCAGCATAGTAGTCAAATGAATCTTGACCATCTCTGTTTATACGACCATCTGCCCTTTCAAAACCTAAAAGTGCAGCATCGTATTCAGCTTTAGTAACGCTACGAATGTTATCGATTACGTAAGTACCACCGGTTGTATCTTGGATCGCAAGAGGTGTTTCATATAAACCAGATAATGGTGAGTAAATATAAACAGTGTTCCATTCGCCTGCTTTTAATGGAATTGGCTTAGCTACAGCAGTAGCATTATCGTTTACATAAGTTCTTAAATGAGCAGTATAATAAGTTGCATCTGAGCCAACTGGAACGTAAACGTCGATTGCCATATAGTCGGTTGCAATAATTTCTTCAAGCATTTTACGAGCTTTTGGAATATAAATTTTAGCATCGCCGGCGTTCTTAGTAATTTGAAGCGCTCTAAAACCTTGTGAAACGTTTGTATAAGTCATTTCAGCAGCAGTAAGAGTATTACCAGTAATAGCGACTGACCAGTTAGATGCGTAATCAGGTGTATAGTAATAAATAACCGCACTACCAGCATCTCTTAAAGCGCCACCTTCAAAACCATAAAGGTTGTTATTAGTAGCAGGACGAATATTATCAATGTAAATAATGTCGCCAGAAGCAAAACCACCAGTATGAATAATTTTGTTGTTTGTAGCGCCATATTTTACCCATGCGTTATAGTCTGCTCTTGAGAAGTAGAATGTCTTCCAAGTAGTATTAACACCACTTAAATAAGCAGGTTTATCAATTTCATAAGTAATATCGCCTAAAGCACCACTCTTTTCTGTCATACGACGGAAGTTGCTTGAATATTTTGTAGCCATTGCATCAAATGCAATATAGTCAACTGAAGAATCAGCAAAGAAATCTGCTAAAAATTCAACTGTTACGTATAAAGCAGGAGCAGCATTGCTTGCAGTAAGCGCTAATGCTTTATTACCATCAGTTGTACTAACTTCAGCAAGAGCAATACTACCATTACCAGCAGTAATGTATGCAGGAATGCCTGCAGTACCTTCAAAAGATAAACCATCAGAGTATTTAGCAGTTAAAGCTAAGTTACCATCAAGTTCCCAAACGCCATCGGTAACTTGTTCGCCGTTTGCATCAAACCAACCTAAGAATTCGTGATACATTTTAGCAGGAGTTGGGTTAGCTAAAGTGTAATCGGTTGCGTAAGTAACTTCTTGAGTAGCAGATGCAACAGTACCGCCGTTTGCATTATAAGTAATAACGTAAACATTAGGTGTAAATTCAACTTGAACAGTTTGATCTTCTAAAGTATCAAAGCTGTATGCGCCCCAAGAACCTGTATAACCTGTTCTTTGTGGAGCAGTAGGAGCTGTTTTTTCGTTATCTTCGATATTGAAAGAAACAGCTTCAACTAAATTTTCACCGTTCATAAAGCTAATAGTGTAGTTAACTGGAGTGTAAACAGCTTCAACTTCCACGTTTCCGTAAGTAAGCTCGTAAGCTTCCCAAGCACCTGTGTAATGAGCTTTATCAGGAACTGCAGGTGCTACAACAGAAGTGTTTTCAACGTTGTAAGAAAGTAGTTCGCCAACTTGGTTGCCATCAGCTAAGAATTTAACTGTGTAGTTGATAACTTCGTAAGAAACTTGAACTGTTTGGTTAGAAAGTAAACTAAAGTCGTATGCGCCCCAAGAAGCAGTATATCCGTTCTTTGTAGGAAGAGCAGGAGCTGTTTTTTCGTTAGCATTTTCAACGTTGTAAGCAACGGCTTCAACTAAATCGCTACCGTCCATAAAGCTGATAGTGTAAGTAACAGGAACGTAAACTGCGTTAACTTGTACGTTACCGGTTGATAAACTGAATTCTTCCCAAGAACCTTCGTAATGCGCTTTTGCAGGAACTTCTGGAAAATTAAGTTCTGTATCTTCAACTGTGTAACTAATAGCATCGCCAACTTGGTTACCGTCTGCAAAGAAAGTTAAAGTATAAACAATAGGAGTTGCAGTATAAGTTGCAGTATAAACTACGTTTTCGTTTGCAATAGGACAAACTTCTTTATCCCATCCTGCAAACGTATAAGCGTAACCGTCGCTATCCGCTCTTGTTGGGTTAGCAGGAACAACAATTTCAGTTTCTTCGATATAAAGCTCAGAACTAATAACCGTTCCGTCGTGATCTACGAATTGAACACTGATTTTGTCTTCATCTGGAACTGGTATTTGACTAAGTGGCGTACAAGCAATGAACGCACTTGATACAAACAACACAGTTAAGAGTGTTACTAATAATTTAAATTTGTTCTTCATTTTTTTCCTCCTAAATTTTTAGAACAATTTATTTATTTATTTGTTTACGCGCCTTTTAATTTTTAAAGTTAAAAGGCGCTTTCAACCAAAAATTTTTATTTTGTTAGCCTTAAGTACGCTATTGTGTAAACACAAAAGAACTTTTAACTAACGAAACGGTTTGACTATCGCGTGGGCATGACAGTGATAAGACCTTTCGACTATCGCTCAAGGTGACAGTTATATCGCTCAAGGTGACAACAACTGTAATTCTAAACAGTTATTTTTGTCATTCTAAGCAACTATTATGTCATTCTGAGCAATAACTGTCATGCTGAGTAATAACTGTTATGCTGAGTAATAACTGTCATGCTGAGCAAGGTCGAAGCATCTCAATCCTGTCATGTTGAGCAAGGTCGAAGCATCTCAATCCTGTCATGCTGAGCAACAACTGTCATGCTGAGCAAGGTCGAAGCATCTCAATCCTGTCATGTTGAGCAAGGTCGAAGCATCTCAATCCTGTCATGCTGAGCAGGGTCGAAGCATCTCAATCCTGTCATGCTGAGCAAGGTCGAAGCATCTCAATCCTGTCATGTTGAGCTTGTCGAAATATCTCACTTAAACTATCGAATTAACTAGATTCTTCGATTACGCATTCGCTTCACTCAGAATGACATAATCCTGTCATGTTGAGCTTGTCGAAACATCTCACTTAAACTATCGAATAAACTAGATTCTTCGATTACGCATTCGCTTCACTCAGAATGACATAATCCTGTCATGCTGAGCAAGGTCAAAGCATCTTAATAGCCTAAGCGAGCTATAATTAAAATTAAGCGTTGTATGGTCTTACGTAAACAGCGTCGCCTGGTTTATTTTTAACGATAAGCGTACCGCCTTCGCCTAAAACAACAAATTCTCTTACGCCCTTAGTCCAAACTTCAGCGTATTTATATTCATCGCCGAAAGTAAGTTGAGCAGTTTGGAAAACTTTACTACCCTTGTTATATGGGTCGATAATATTTTGAACCATATACATATAGTTGCCCTTTTCCTCATCGTAAAGTTCAGTAACTAAAGCAATTTCTTTGTTGATAACAAAATCTTTAAGAACAGTAAAGTCATCTGTTTCAAGGGTGTTGGTTATGTGTGAAGAATTGAACTGAGTAGGAAGTTGACGATAAACCTTGCTTGTAACGTAATCGAAGTTTAAAATAGTAGGAGCAAGTTGTTGCTCTTCTGCCATAATTTGTTGCATCCAGTAGTAAATGTTAGTTTTTTCACCGTACCAAGTGATGAATGAGTTACCATCGATAAAGTGTTCGGTGTTGTTATCAGACTTAGTCCAGTAAGTGAAGTATGAAATTTGTTTAACACCAAAACCAACTAACATATTGTTAATCCAGCGCAAATCAGCTTCTTTTAGCATTCTTGGGTCTGAAACCTCGGTTTGACCATAGGTTTGTGAAACGAAGTAAAAATCAAGACCGCGTTCTTTAGCTATTTTAGCAGCTGTTTGTAAACCTATAATATAATATCTGTCAACACCTGTAGCATTCCTTAAAGGATATTGGTCGTATTGAATGTAAGGCGCACCAGTTGAATCTAAGAATAACTCTAAATACTTTTCATAACGAAGTTGCAACTTTTGATCAGTAGTTTTGCCGGCAGCTTCTTCACTTGTAAGTTTTGGAAAACGTTGATCAATCTTTGTTGGGTCTTGACCTGCAGTTATTGGGTTAAGGTTGTATTGAATAAAACAGTCAGGATCAACACGTTCGATTGCTTTGTATATTTCGCCATAAGCCGTTGCCATGTTATAGAATGGTTCGTCACCAAGCATTAAACCGTAAAAGGCTGGGTGATCTTTATATGGTCTCATATAGCTTGCAATTTCTTTATCAAGTTCTTCTACTGATGCGAATTGATCAGAACCTTCACCGATAACGCTACCCGTTCTTTTTGAAAGTGGTTGGATACGGCCGTCGTTAATAATACATTTTAAACCAACTTCAACGCACATATCTAAAGTTCTTTTAGTTTCGCTTGTTTCCCAATCTTCACCTCTATACATTGCTTGGTGTTGTGGGAAATAAATACTCATACCGCAGTCTTTATATTCTTGCATTCTTTCAAGAGTTCTAAAGTCCTCGCCTGCGCTATATTTAATACCGTCGATAAACCATTCGCCGTTTGATGCGGCAGAATATCCGTAAAATTCAAATTGCTTGGTTGAATCTTCATAATCTTTATTCTCGGGTGCGGTTGGAGTATATGAGCTCGAACAACCCATAACCGATAAAGCAGATATACCTGCTAATAATATTGATAAAATTTTCTTTTTCATCTTAATTCTCCTTATTAACCAAGAATTTCAGCTACTTTATCAATAGCGTAAATGTCAGATACGTTAGTGTATGCTGGGTAAATTCTATCTAAAGTGATTGCTTTCATATATCTACCGTAAATTACGATATTACCACTTAAATATTCAGATGTAAACGCTGTATCGGTAAGTTCCTTGGTTTGATAATCAACTTTTGTGTTAGTATCTAAGTTGAGTAGTAAAGCTTCTAACACTACTTTGCCTTCTACTGCGCTCTTAATACCGATTATCCATCTATAATGAACTCCTTCAACTAAGCCGTTCATAGACATTGGTGATGCCGTTGCCGCGCTACCCCATTGTCCGCTATATCTACTAGCATCGTCAAATCTCATACCCCCGTTATTAACACTAACAACTTTGTTAGGTCCGTAGAAAGTTACACGGTTATTATCCGTAGCACTAAGTGCAGTACCATCTAATTTAGTATGACCAGTACCTACTAACACGCCGGGAACTCTATCAGTAAGCGATCCGGTTGTTTTCTTCATAAAGAAGCCAAGCCATGGAACGTTTTTACCTGTAAAGTCCATAACGACGTATGATTTCGCGCCATAAGAACCGTTGTATGAAATATATGGAACGTCGTCATTCTTTACAGTATAGTGATTTCCTTGATACCAACCTGGTTGTAACTTAACTTGAAGGTCATCATTAATACTGTCGTATGCGTAAGCGGTAATGCCGTTATCATCTAAGAATGATTGAGCGTTAGCTGAAATTGTTTCAGCATAATTAGCAGCGTGCAACTTGATGTTGTCAATATATATTGCATCTTTATCTGCCATTTCATTAGCAGCATAGAAGTTAATAGCAAGTCTCCAAGTTTGGTTAAAATATGCTTCCCAGTTAACGTTATATAATTCACGCGTAACGGTAATAGTAGTCCAAGTTTCAGCAGGAACTGAGCCTTCGTATTGTTTTAAAATAGATTTTCCGCTAGCTACTGCTTGAAGTTTAAAGTTCATATCGCGTTCAGCGTAAACGTCAAACGTAATAGAATCAAGAGTTCTTGCTAAGAACATAAAGTCTAAGAACTTAGCCGACATACCAACTACTATATCGGTATTTGCACCGTTTAAGTAATATCTTAAACTTTGTTCACCTTCGTTAATATAAGCCGAGTTAGTTTGTATAGCAATACCTGTTCCAAATTGACCTGCTACGATTGCACCGTAGTTTTCAAAATAGTCGTCGCCCATATCAACGTTAGGATCGAAAGCTACGTCAACAGTTGTAGAAGTTGCACGTATTCCTTCTTCTTTTGAATCGTAATATAAACGGTAAGTACCACTCTTGTTATAAGCGAAAGAACCGTTTTCTGCAACAGTTACTGCTTCGCCGTCTGGATCGGTTACTTTAAATTCGTAAACGCCATCTTTATCATCAATATAATCGCTTACGTTTACAGTTGTATATAATGGATAAGTTGTTCTAATGCCTGTTTTAAAAGTAGCAGAAACGTCAAGTTCGTGAATATCAGTAACGTCAGTTCTAGGTGCGTAAACTTTATCCCACTTAGTTTCTACACCAAATCTACCGTAAGCAACGATGCTACCGGTTAAAGAGTAGTTAGCCCAATCAATAGAAGCACCTGAAATAGTGGTTAACTCCTTCGACCAGTCGAATTCGCGTTCACAAGTAGTTAGGTTAACAAGAATAATTTTTATAGTTAGTGAAGTTGAAGTTGAATTACTAAAACCAACGATATAACGATATTGATAATCATCATCTAACGCTACGTAACTTGCAGGACATGGATCGGTAATAGAACCAGAGTTAGCGTTGTTAAATCTACCATAATTATCAGGTCTGTTATTGCTTGAAGCAATAGCGCTAAGTTTATTAGGCCCGAAAACCGTAATACGGCTTGAATCTGTTGCCGAGAAAGTGCTACCATCGTTGTAAGTTAAACCGTTATGAATATAAATACCTTTTTTATTATCCATAAGGTTGTTTGTAACTTCGTCACAGAAGAATGCAAGTTGTGGTAAGTTGCTTCCTGTAAAGTCAAACATTACGTAAGTATCTTCACCAAAATTGCCGTTGAATGCAAGATATGGAACGTTACCGTCGTTAAGTGAGTTAGTGTAATAACCAGAGTCAAGAATAACGCTACCATCACCCTTTACTTCCGTATAATCGTGAACGGTCATATTATTTGCTTCAAGCCATTCAGCGCCTTCTTCAGTCATAACTTGTAGTGGACGAACTGTAACCTTTTGGCTACCTGAGCGTGATTGACCATCTTCTGTAGTTACTGAGAAGTTGAAAGTATAAGTACCTGCTTCTGGGAATTCATAAGAAAGTTGGTTAGCATCAAATTCAACCTTTCCACCTTCATATTCAACGCTATCCATAGAGAAAACGTAAGGATAATATGATTTAACTGCAATATTTAAAGAATCTTCAAGTTCTGCAAATTGAATACTTGTTCCAGCACGGTAAATATGAGTTCCGCGAGTGTAAGACCAAGAAATTTCAGGAACAACTACTTTAATATCAGTCTGAATAGTAGTACCTGCAAATTCACCGTCGTTTACTGTATAAGTTAACGTGAAAGTACCAGGATAACCGGGTGTCCATTGGAATCTAGACTTCAAGTCTATTTCATCGCCGGTTTCTTTACTCGTTAAAACTAAGGTATAATCGTTAGAGTAATTTGGATCGATATATTCGTCTGCCATAATCGATTCACCAAGTTCTATAACGTCAAGATATCCTTCATTAAAAATCAACCCTTGTTCTTCTCCGGGCGTTCCGCCTTGAACTGGTGCAAAACACGCTGAAAGGCACAAACAACTCGTTGCGATACAAGTTAGAAGAATAAGTAAAACTTTTCTCATCAATTAGTCCTCCTTATAAGGTAATATAATTATTCCGTCGCCGGAATGTAATTCAATTTTTAATTTGCCCTTTTCAAGTTTGATAGTTTGCCATTTACCCTTAAAATACAAGTCGGCAACCGTGTATTTTTCATTAAACGTTACTTGCGTAAATTGCTTTTCAGTTTTATACTTTTTACAGTAATGTTTTGGATCGGCAACGTTGGTTGCATAGTACATATATTGCCCGCGCTTTTTATCGAATAACTCGCTTATAAGCAGGGTTTCCTTATCAACCTCAACATCTTCAACTTGCGAAAGTTCGCCACCTTTTACAAGGTCTAAAAAAGTTGGTTTTGTAAATAATGGTGGTGTTGAAAAAAATGCGTTTGCTTGATATTCAAAATCGCATAGTAGCGGAGCAAGTTTCGTAATTTCGGCATTTAATTTTTGAACGTTGTAATACCCTTTTGTTTTTTCGCCGTGGCGAGTCATCATTGCTTTACCATCGATAAACATTTCGCCGCTTTTTTTATTGGCTTGCTTTGTCCAATAAGTAAAGTATGAAAACTCTTTTACCCCAAAGCCTAATAAAACGTTCTTTTGAAATTCAAACACCCTTTTATTCGGCATCATATGATAAGGTTTTTTGCCAATATTCATTGCAAAACTTTGCATTACCATATGCATTTCAACCTTGCGCTCTTTACATACTTTTGCTATTATTTCTAAACACGCAAAATAATATTTGCCAATATTTGACTTATCGGGTGATTTATAATAAGGATAGCAGTCTACCATTATATAATCCGCGCCCGTTTTGTTAATAAACATATTTAAATACTTTTCGTATGCATCGTGAAGGTTTTTGCCTTTTGGGCAAATCCTAAACGCTAAGGTTGGCAAAATTAAAGGATTTAAATTACAATGTACGAATATTTTTTCATCAATTCTTTTAAAGGCCTTAAAAATTTCGCCAATTGCTTCTAAAAGTGGGTGAAAGGGCTCATCCATAAGTTGAACGCCGTAAAACCCCTTTTCATTTTTATAATCTTTTATGCAATCTTTTAAAAACTCATCAAGTTCGCTTTCAGTTGCAAACTTTTTGTTTTCACCAATTAGCCCATTTTTTTCCATCGAAAGGGCAAAAATTCTTTCATCAACAATAATAATTTTTTCAATCCCTGCTTCAACGGCGTTTTGCATAGCGCGCTTTGTTTCTGAAGTTTCCCACTCTTCGCCGTTGTACGCAGCAGTTCTTTGCATAAACAATAGGTTAAAACCACATTCTTTATACTCTTTATACCTTTCCACCGTTCTAAAGTCATCTGTTGGATAAATAACGTCGTCTATCCAATAATAGCCTTGTGGTGGTGGCGAGTAAGCGTAAATAGGGAATTTTTTATCCCTATTTTCGCTAAAATATTTTTTATATACCGCCATAACGTTAACCTTTTAAGCCACCTGTTGTCATATTGGTTAAAATTAGGTTTTGCGCGCTCGCGTATAATACAATAATAGGAACAGATGAAATAGTTGCAGCAGCAAAGTAAATTGGTGTTGAGTCTGCCACCCAATTATTTGCGTCTCTAAATAAATACATACCGTATGCAAGGTTTGGATAGTTTCTCATATAAATCATTGAAATTGAGTAGTTATTCCAAATACCTATCGCTTGAGTAATAGCAATCGCTACTAAACAAGGTATAATTTGTGGAAGTATAATTTTTAAAAGTATTACTAAGTTGTTTGCGCCTTCTATTTTTGCAGATTCTGAGTAAGATGCACTTATCCCTTTAAAGTAACCGTAAAATACTATAAACGCAAAGTCAAAACCCGATGCCCATTGTAACCATATTAAATATGGATTGTTAACAAGGTTTAAAGCAACTGCTAATTTGTATTGTGCAGGGCCAGAACTGATAATAGGAATAGTATTTGCGAAAATAACAACGCCATACAAGAAGTTCTTTCCAGGGAAGTTAAACCTTGCAAGTGCATAAGCAAGCATCGCGCTTGAAGCAACGTTTACGAACACGTGCACAACAAGTATCCATAACGAGTTACCTAACATATCGAAATAAGAAAAATATTCCTTATACGCTACTAATTCAGTATCCTGAACTACTACCCTAAAGTGGGTAAATACTTGACTATAGTGAATCCATTTC
>JAFWXT010000075.1 GCA_017522945.1 Clostridia bacterium | reverse complement strand
ATTCGGATGTAGCCAAGGAATACGAAGATTTGAAATTAAATTTATGGAAAAAGTATGAACATAACAGGGATGCTTATACAAACGCAAAGACCGAGTTTGTAAAGAAATATACCGAAAAAGCGAAAGTTTTGTATGGTAATCGATATTGACAAATTTCAATAGGTCGAGTAGTTAATAGAACAAAATCACACACCTTTTTACTGCTCTTATGCAAAAAAAACGACAAGAAACTACTTGTCGTTTTTTTTATCCAAGTCACAGGCTTTGTATATCATCACATTTCAGCGCGTATTTTTACTACTTCTTGATGACGTATTTATACCTGATAATTCATAAATTTAACCACTTAATTATTTTGATTGCAATTTATATGTGTTTTTTATATAATGATATAAAAGAATTAAGGAACGAAACTTATGAAAAAAAGACTGTTGAATAAAGATTTTGTTCTGCTTTTGCAAGGCAATGCGGTAAGTACTATAGGCGACGTAATGTATAGCGTTGCTATCGGCTACTGGGTGTATCAAACGACGGGGTCGAGCGCGCTTATGGGAATTATGTCGTCGATTTCAATGTTTGTAACAATGTTTTTATCGCCATTTTGTGGTAGCATCGTTGACAAGTGCAATAGAAAAGGGCTAATCGTTGCTATCGACACTATACAAGGGCTTATTATGCTTGCAGTGGGAATACTTGCTTATATGAACGCATTATCCGTGCCTATTGTTTTAATATCGGCATTTTTAGCGGCGTTTGGTAGCGTTTTTTATTCGCCCGCAATTAGCACGATTATGCTTGACATTATTCCGCGTGACGATATGGTGCGCGGACAATCCATTACTTCGGGGGTAAGCTCGCTCATTAGTTTAATGGGAAGCGCGTTTAGTGGTGTAATGGTTGTGTTTTTAGGAGTTCCGTTAATAGTAATAATTAACGGTATAAGCAATCTATATTCAGCTTTTACCGAACTATTCGTATCTGTTCCAAAAACGGCGCAACAGGAAAATGCGGTTACCGTAAAAAGCGTTTTAAGGGATTTGCTTGATGCTGCTAAAACAATTTTTACCGATAAGTGTTTAAAAATATTCGTTCCTTGCGCTTTGATTTTAAATTTACTTGCTGCAGGACCGTTGTCATTAGTTTTGCCATTTTGTATGCAAAAGGGTTTTTCGGTTGAGGCTTACGGTTATATAGTTGCAGTTTATTCTATCGCTTCGCTTATAGCGGTGTTGATACTTGGCACAATAAAATTAAAACCACGCGCGCAGTTTTGGGCTATGAGTTTAGGCTTTACACTTTCGATACCTTGTTTTATTTTAGCTTATTTTTCTGAAAGCGTATTGTTTGCGTGTATTTTTGTTTTTGGCGCGTCTTTTTTAAACTGTGTTGGAAATAGCATTTTTAACGCTTCGATGACTTTGGCTTTGCCTGAAGAAAATAGAAGCGCGATTTTAGGGTTTTTAAATTCCGCGTCGGTTGGCGGAACTGCAATTTCTACCTTAGTTTACGGCTTTTTAGGGGAATTTATTGCTTTACATATTCCTTTTGCTATCGGTAGCGCGTTAGCTTTTCCAGTTATGATGTTTATGTGTTTTCACCCAAACGTAAAGCAATTTGTTTTGATGGATAAAGATAATAATTTTAATCAAACCATTGACTAATTTTATACCTTGTGTTAAAATTAAACCAAAAATCACAAGGGGTAAGGCTAATGTATAATTTTCTACACGAATTACTTTCGGACAAAAAGGGTGGGAAAATATTTACTTTGTTTAGCGGTTGGCACTTTTTATATATTGCCCTTAGCGTAATAGGGATAGTTATTATTTTACTTGCCTTTAAGAATAAAACTAAAGAACAAAAAAGTTTGATAACAAAAACGCTTATAGGTGTTGCTTTTGGGCTTTATATTGTTGATTTTTTTCTAATGCCACTTGCTTATAACGAAATTGATATTGAAAAATTGCCATTTCACGCTTGTACCGCTACCTGCGTTGCCTGTTTTTTAAGTTACCAAATTCCGCTATTTAAAAAATATCGCAGTTCTATAGTACTACTTGCATTTGTTTCAAATTTAGTTTATTTAATTTATCCTGCAGGCGTAATGTGGCACGCAGTTTCTCCGCTTAGTTATAGGGTAATACAAACGCTAATTTTTCATAGTATAATGACTGTTTATGGTTTTTTAAGTTTGTTTTACGAAAGAGAGAATATTACTTTTAAAACTTGGTATAAAGACTTAACAGTTATTTGTATAATGACGGTTTGGGCTATTATTGGAAATTATATATATAACGGAACTTCACAAAACTATTCGCATTTTTTTAACTGGTTTTTCGTAGTTCGCGATCCTTTTTATATGTTCCCAGAAAATATTGCGCCATTTATTATGCCGTTTTTAAATATTGCCTTATTTGGTTTTGTTGAAATGCTTATTCACGTTGTTATAGGCGTACTTAATAAAAAAATAATAAAAAACAAATAAACAAAAAATAACGACCTTGCGTAGTTAAACGTAAGGTCGTTTTTTATGCAATTTTTTAAATTTTTTATCGAACTTAAAACAACAAAAATAGCTTAGGCTTTTATAAAAAAATTCAATTTTTAAACAAATGCAAGATAACATATTGAAAGCGCTATTAGAATTTGCGCGGGGTAGTATGCTGAGTGACATAAAATACTAATAACGCGTTTTGGCTTTCCAAAATAGTTGTGCATAAGTACCATATCTGAAAAGAAGAAGAAGGTAAAGCCTATTGTTAAAAGTATGGATGCAAGTGACTTTGTTTGAACAAGAGCCATTATGCAAAGCGCGTAGGATAAACTTTCAAGTAGTGAATATAAAAGTACGCCAATTGTAAGTTTTGAATAATCAAGTTTACCAAATAGCATATTGCCAAAGGTGTAAAAAATAGATAGTGGAAGAACGATTGCAAGAATCCAAGTTTGCATACCGAAAACCATAATTAGAGCCGTGCAATATAATATATGACCTAAAGCAAACCAAGTAGCTCCACCTACAATAATAGGTAATCTATCGCGCTTTAATTCGCTTATCCTTGGCATGCCTAAAATCATATCGCCTATTAGGCAAACAAGAAGCCCTGCAAACGTTAAAAATGCGCCTATAACGCGATTATACCCAGTTTTAAATCCACCGTATTTAATAAAATAATATAAAGAAAATAGCCCGAGTATAGTGAAAAGCATACTCGAAAGAGTTTTTAAAAATAGGTTAGCAAGGTTTTTCTTAAACGAAAAAATAGTAAAAACCGTGCTTGCTATTACACATAAAATTAAGGTAGCTATTAGGTATGGCGACATATTTTCCCCTTTTAAGTATTAAAATTTTTTTAGTTCTTCTTTTGGCGTAAATCGCATCCGCTAAAAGATATTCTTGCGCTTTCACTCGATGAAATTCTGCTTAAAAATCTTTCGGTATAACGGTTTTTAATTTCGTCCATCGAAAGGTTTGTTGTGATTATAAATGGTTTTGAAAGGTTTAATCTTTCCGAAATAACGGCGGTTAAATATTCAACGGTAACGTTTTTAAGTAGCGGTTCTGTTCCTAAATCGTCGATAACTAATAAATCACTTGACGTAAGTAATGAAAAAATCGCTTGTTTATCGCTTACGCTTGCTGTGTGATAAGTTAAAAAGATATCGCCAAGTTTAACTGCCGTAAGATAAATAACTGAATGTTTTTTTGCCTTTAATTCACTTGCAATACAGCCTGCCGAAAAACTTTTTCCCGTACCGGGTGCTCCCGTAAAAATAAGGTTTTTAATATTTTTTGGCGGAAAAGCATTCGTATATTCGATAAATTTTTGTTTTAATTTTTCTTGAGTTGGGTTACAAGAAATGTATTTCTCAAAACTTGGTAGTACTGGCGTTGAAATGTTAAGAAAACCTTCGCAAACGGTTGAAAGTGTATCAAAAAAGCATTCGCAAAGTTTACCGTTTTCAAAATATCCGCTATCATTACATTTTTTACAATGATAGTTTGGCGCAAGGTCGCTTTCGCTAAGATTTTTTGATTTTAATAGTTTTGCGCGTTCTTGTTTTAAAAATTCGCGTTTTTCTTTTAAGGCTTCAATATTTATGCTTTCGCCAAAATATTCCGCCTTTGCAATTTGCATTGAAATATCTTTTATTTGATAGCGGTTTTGCTCCCAATTCTTATCGGTATTTAAAAAATTATTTATTTCGTACGCCTTATTTTCGCTATCGTTTTTGCGTTTTTCATAAAGAGCGAACACGGCGTTTAAAATTCGGTCGTTGTTTATCATAATTAAAACTTAATATCGTCAACGCTATCGATTAGAGCGTCGAGTTCCTCCTTGGTGTAACTTCTTTCACTTTCAAAATGTTGAGTTTTATTTTGGTTTGGTTGAACGCTAACTTTTTCGGGAATAGCTTCTTTAGTGAAAATATTTTGGCTTTTCCAGTTTGAAAGTGTTGCGTTTGCATAAACAAGCGGGCGAATTTTACTTGCGCTTAAAGTGCAAGCCTGTGTAATCATTTCAGTTGAAAAACCCCAACTAAACCAAGTTGAAAGTAGCGCACGATCACTGTCGTTAGGGCGACGGTCAAGGGCGCAAATGTCAAGAATTTGTTTAATAAACTCATCGTTTTTAGCCATACCTTTAACGTATTCGGCTATGCTTACTAAGGTGATTAGCCCTTTGTCGTATAAAATTTCAATTTGGTCGTTTAATGCATTTAAAGTGCGCTTATTCTTTTTAAAGCACCAGTTTGCTAAAAATTCTAAAGTATCGGCGTCGTATCCCTTCGCCGTCCAAGGTAAAATATAACTTTCAACAACGGGCTCGATAACTTCAACGTAAACCGATAACGCACGGCATACCTTAATTGCAAGGTCGCGGTATTCTTCACGGCGTTTTAAATAATTTTCAATTTCCTTTTCGGTAAACAATTTGTTGGCGTAAAGCTCGTGAATGAACTCGTCAAGTGCCTTAACGTTTTTCTTTTTGCACTTTTTAGCGATATATAGAAGCACTTTTTGTTCAAAATCAAGTTCATTGCGCCACTTGTTGAATAGTTGTAAATCCTCAATCTCTGGCTTGCGCTTTAAATTAAGGGCGGTTAAAATAGCCGAAATATCGTCACTTCTAACCATATAATCAGAAAGTTCGCGCTCGATAAGCTCGGTGGTGATAATTCCGCGGTAAGCAAAATCTCTTGCAACGGTGATGATATATTTATAACCGATTGAGTTGCCTTTTAAATCGACGCAATATTTACAAATCATAAGCATTGCTTCGGGTTTTATAGAAAAATCTTCCATAACCGAAAAATAAGCTGAATATTCGGCTGTGCTTATCATACGTTCGGGTAGTAGTGCTTGAATAGCGTTTGTAAAATCAGTATATTTTTCGGGTTTAAACTTTCTTGGCTTGCTTGTTTTTGAAATGGGTAAATATCGAACGGTAAAAGGCTCTTGCGAGATTATAGAAACAAGGTCGTATTCTTCCCAAAATTTAAAATTATCAATTACTTCTTCGCAAGAAAGTTTTAAACTTTCAGCAACCTTTTCAAGTGAAATTTCGCTTTCGGTAGAGCAAAGCCAAAGCCCGAAAAGATAAACGCGAACTGCATCACCCGATGCTTCGGGTAAATAATCGGCAATAAATGCAGAGTCAACTGAAATTACCGCGTCTTTATTATATTCTTTTGAAAATGCGCAAAAAGCCATAAATTACCTTCTTTAGCGAAAAATTTTTAGCTGTATAAACCAAAAATAAGCAAACGCTTGATTTAATTTTAAATATGATATATAATATATATAATAAATTATTATTGCTAAAAAATCAAGTTAATTTAGCAAATTTTTGTGAATAAAATTATTTTGTTAGATTAGGCTTGTTTATTTAGCTTATTTTTTTGGTGAATTATGAAGGTTTTACACACGTCCGATTGGCATATCGGGAAAAAACTTAACGGCAGATTGCGACTTGATGAGCAAAAGCAAACGCTTATGCAAATTTGCTCGATTGCCGAGCAAGAAAGTGTTGATTTGGTTTTGGTTGCAGGGGATATTTTTGATACTTATACTCCCTCTGCCGAAGCTGAACAATTATTTTTCGAGTGTTTAAAAAATATAGCAAGTCCTTCGCGTGCGGTTGTAGTTATAAGTGGTAATCACGATGATTCGGTTAGATTAAGCGCTTCACATTTTATTGCATCGAATCATAACGTTTATATTTTTGGTGGCGAGAATACACCACCTTTAGGTGGCGAAAAAGTTAAAGCCACGCGCACCGGCAAAAACTTTATTCAAATTGAAAAAGATGCCGATAAAGCGTATATAGGCGTACTTCCTTATCCAAGTGAGCAACGTTTGGGTGAAAAAAAGGGAGATTTGGATTACACCCAAACGGTTAAGGAATGGGTTGATAACTGCTTTTGCTCAAACGTTGAGAATTTGCCAAGCATTCTTTGTTCACACCTATTTTTATTAGGCGGTGAAAGGGGCGAAAGTGAAAGAGAAATCGAACTTGGCGGTGCTCGCATTTTACCGCTTTCAGTTATTCCTGAAGGCTGTTTATATACCTCGCTTGGGCATATTCATAAAAGGCAAGCTATATCAAATTCTCGAAATATTTTGTATAGCGGTAGTATTATGCAATATGCTTTTGATGAAGTTGGGTTGAAAAAATCGGTAACGGTGTTTGATTTTGGAAAGGGCGGTGTTAGTAATTTAAAAATTTGTGAATTGAACTGTTCAAAAGAGTTAGTAAAGTTGGTAGCTTTAGGTGTTGAACAAGCAAAAGAGTTACTTGAAAGTTATGCTGGAAGTTTAGTTTATTTAACCTTAAAAATGGATAGACCGCTTAGCGAAATTGAAAGTAAAGAGCTTTTAGGTAATTATCCACAGCTCGTTGATTACAAACTTGAAAGCTTTGCGAAAAATAATGATGCAAATTTACCGTCGCGAAAAGAACTTAACGATAAAGAGCTTTTTCAAAGTTATTATTTTGCAAAATACGGTGAAGAAACTCCTAAAGAGATTATGGAGTTATATTTAAAGGCGATGTTGGGTGAAGAAGTATGAGACCGCTATATTTAAAAATTGAAGGGATAAAAAGTGTTGCCGAAGAGCAAACCATTGATTTTGAAAAGGTTGCAAAAAACGGTATATTTGGAATTTTTGGCAAAACGGGTAGCGGAAAAAGCACTATACTTGATAGCATAGTTTTAGCTTTATACGGTGAAATAATTTCTAACGTCGATAACAGTGATTTTATCAACAACTCAAAAAACAAAGGTAGAGTTGAACTTACTTTTAGTATTTTAGTTGACGGAGAAAGTAAAAAATACTTGGTTGAAAGGGAATATAAATTTGTGGGTAAAAATCGCACGCTAACTTCAAACGCTAAGCTTTGGGAAATAACTGAGGCTGGGCAATTTGCTATTGCCGAAGGTAGTAAAGGCGTAACCGAGTGTATAAAAGAAAGAATAGTAGGTCTTTCAAAAAGTGAATTTTTAAAGTGTATCGCCCTTCCTCAGGGGGAGTTTTCTTCGTTTATCAAAATGACTAGAAATGAAAGATTACTAATTATCGGTAAACTTTTTGATTTGGAAAAGTATGGCGCAAAACTTTATCGCAACTTTAAAAGGCAAGACGACGAGTATAGTGTTTTGGAAAATAAACTTCTTGGCGAGCAAACCGCGCTTTCGGCATTTTCAAGTGAAGTGGTTGAAAATTTAAAAGAAGAGTTAAAAACAGTAGCCGAAGAATATGAAAAAATTTCTGCCGAAGTTAAGGCTCAAACGCAAAAATGTAACGCCTTAAATTATACTAAAAAGCTTATTGAAGAACGCAACGAAAAAAGTGAAGAAAAGCGCGAAAAGTTGCGCTATAAGTCGAATATCGACGAGTTTGTTAAAAATATCGAGCGTTTTGATAAGGTAAAAACGATTGAAAAAGAATTAAATACTCTTGAAGAAATAAATTTAAAAATAAGCAAGGATAGCGAACTTTTAAAGAAACTAAAGATTGAAGAAGATTCTTTGCTTAAAAGACGCGAAGAGCTTTTAAAGAGTAAAGAACTTTTACCTTTAAAACAGGAGCAGTTGTTAAGTGAAAACATTAAGTTTCAAAATATTTTAGCTATTCAAGAAAAATGTGATAAGTTAGCCGAAAGCCAAAAATATTTAACCACTCTTCGTGAAAAACACAAAGTTTTAACTAATAGCATAAAAGAAAACACCATAAAAATTGATGTTTACAAAAAAGAAGCCGATAAAAATTCGGCACTTGCAAAAGAGTGCAATATTGAAAAATGTTTGTTTGAGCTTGCAAATAGTATTTCGGGCAATTTATTATCGACCTACGCAAAAGAGCGTTTGCAATTTTTAAAAGATTTGGGTGAATTGCTTTCAAAAAACAACTACGATAACCTTGAAATTAATATTTTAATTAAAAATGAAACTCAAAATATGTTGAGTTTAGTAAATAAATCGCAGGAAGTTGAGTTGCGCGATTTACTTAGTTCAACTCTTAACCTAATCGAGCAAACCGCTAATTATTCAGAACAAGAGCAAAAAGCGCTTACAAACGTAAAAACCTTAACTGCTCAAAACCAGTTGGCACAAACTCAACTTTTAGAAGTTAAAGAGCAAGGCGAAAAAGAACGCCAAAATTATGATAAATTACTTGATGAAATAAACGGCGTTTTAAATGGTAAAAGCGTTGAGGTTGCAAAACTTGAGATTAAAAAAAGCATTGAAAATTTAACTAATGAAATAAAGGCTATAACCCTTGATAACGACGCTATAGCCCAACTTATAAGCGAAAATTTGATTAGAAAAGCCACTTGTGAAGCGAATTTATTGCAATTACAAAGCATTTACGAGCAAAATAAAACTGCGTTTGATTTAGCTTTAGAAAATGCAAAAGTTAGCGAAAACGAATGTAAAGTAATTTTAAGTAAAGCAAACGAAATTGAACGGCAAAGGCAAATAGTTAAAGATCACGAAACTTCAATATTGCTAATCGAAAAGCGTATTGGTGAGTTGAATGAGCAATTAAAAGACAATGTATTTTCGTTACAGCAGATTGAAATCGAAAACCAAAAACTTGGCGAAATGCAAAAAAATTGTCAAAAACTTGCCGAAAAACGTGGCGAAATTAATAATGACTATCAAAATAGTTTGAAAAATAATCAAAGATGGTGTATAATAAATAATAACTTAAAGGAAATTTCCACCCAAAGAAAGAGTGTTGGCAAGATGATTGAGCTCGTTAAAGAAAACCGCTTTATGGAATTTATTGCCGAAGAATATTTGAAAGATATTGCTTCAATTGCCGAAAATAGGGTGCTTACGCTTACTTCGGGAAGATATGGGTTGGAATATAAAAACGGAGCGTTTTACGTATCCGATAATTTAAGTGGCGGTAAGCTTCGACCTGCAATCGGGCTTTCGGGTGGTGAAACTTTCTTGGTTTCTTTATCGCTTGCGCTCGCCTTATCATCTCAAATTAGTGCAAAGGCACTTCGACCTTTAGACTTTTTCTTTTTGGACGAAGGGTTTGGCACGCTTGACGATGATTTAATTGACGCAGTAACCGATAGCTTGGAAAAATTACAAAAAGCAAATCTCACGGTAGGGCTAATTACCCACGTTGTCGAACTAAAAAATCGCATTCAATCTCGCATTGAAGTAACGGGTGCGACCGCCTTACACGGAACTTTGATTAAAGATAACTGCTAATTAAAATTGCGCAAAAATAAAAAATCTTGCAATTTTTGGTAGTGGTTAAAAAGAAGGAAGATTTATGGAAAACGTTAGAAAAATACTTACGCCCTCTGCAGTTTGGAAAGACTTTAACAACGACCTTCCCTTGAAAGAGAGCAGAGTTAATGAAATGACGTACGACGGCATTAGCTACGCCGAAGTCTATTTTTCAGGAAGGGAAACGGAATCGGGTAGAGTGCGTATTTACGGTTTATACGCAAGACCTCAACCGTTACCTATGAACAGAAAATTAGGCGCAGTTTTACTATTGCCTGATTATAACGAAACGGTTAATTTGGAACTTGTAAACCATTTTGCGAAAATGGGCTATGCCGTTTTAATGGTAGATTATAGGGGTGACGTGGGCGAAAGCACTAATCACACTAATTATCCAACCGAAATTGATTATGCAAATTATGGCAAAGAAGATATGTTTAGGGTTGAACGCACAGCGAAAGAAACTTGTTGGTACGAGTGGGTTGCTGTAGGTAAGTATGCTTTATCATACCTAAAAAGCCGTCCTGAAGTTGATAAAATAGGTGTGGTTGGCATAAAACAGGGTGCAAACGTTGCTTGGCAACTTCTTTATAACGAAACCAGGGTAAGTTGTTTTGTTCCTCTTTTCGGTATGGGATGGCAAGCTTACAAAAATTTGTTTAAGTGCGAAAGTGGCGATATAACTATGGATGACGAGCGTTATCGTTGGCTTGGTGGTGTTGACGCACACGTTTACGCGCAATATTGCCAATGCCCAGTGCTTTATTTAGCAGGCACTAATAATAGCGATTTCGACTGTGAAAGGGGTGTTGATACTTTAGCCAGAGTGAGTAAAGAAATCAAATGTTCTTTTAACTATACTCCTCGTTTCCGTGATGCGATAAATAAAAAGAGCGCAGACGACATGGCTTTGTTTTTGAAAAAATATTTAACTAAGGCCGGTGCTGCTTCCGATAGATTATATTTTCCAGAATCCCCAACCGTTACTTTGGCTTTTAGCGAAGATTTTAGAAGCGTTTTTGCCGAAGTTTCTACTGATGAAACCGATAAATTAAAGTCACTAACTCTTTATCTAAGCGAAGGTATTGCAAATCCAAGTTGGCGAAACTGGTCGGTTATGCAACCCGTTAAAAATAAAAGCGCGGTTGATAAAAAGTATTTTAAACAACAACTTGGCGGTGGCGTTCCGTTCGTTCACGTTTTTGCTGTAGCCGATTATAAAAACGGTGTTTCAGTAAGTTCAAGAATTGTTTATAAAAAACTTGAAAAACCTTCGCCTATAACCGTTGCCAATATGCTATATTCTTCAAGAAACGGTGTGGATTGCTTTACCGTTTACGATGAAAAGAGCACTTCAATAGGTAAAATTTTATTTGGAGAAAACGGTGGCGTTGAACTTGCCGAGTGTGCAAACTCTATAACTGGTGCAACTTCAAGATACGGATTACTAAATTATCGCATTTCTGAAAATAGATTTACACCTAATTTACGTTCTATAATTAAATGCGACGTTTATTGTGAAGATTACACCGCGCTTAATTTTAGCGTTATGATTGACGAAGGGGGCGTTTTAGTTCCATATTCTTCAAAAATTGAATTAAAGGGTAGCAAAGTTTGGCAAAAGATACAAATTGATTTTGCTTCATTTAAAAACGACCAAAGAATGAGCATTAAAAACTATGAAAAAATAGTTGCTGTTAAAATTGAAGCCGAAAGCCGTTTTGCAATTAACAATTTATTGCTCATATAATTACGAAAGACCTACAACGACTATTTAAGGGTTAAAATATGAACGCTTTTTTTGCTTCAAACGAAGAAGAAATAATTGAACAAAAAAATATTAAACGACGCGCTAAAAAGATTATTGGCGACGTTATAACCGTATTATTGTTAATTTTGTGCGTTTTTTTGGTTTTCACTAAATTCATTTGGCTTTATCCCGTGGAAGTTGATGGAGATTCGATGAATAATACTTTAACTAGTGGCGATTTGCTTTTAGTTGATAGATTGTCAAAGCCTAAGCGCGGTGACGTAATAGTTTTTACGCTTTACGAAAAGTTGTATATTAAACGCGTAGTTGCGCTTGAAGGTGATACTGTTGGTATTTGGGGCGAAAATCTATACGTTAAAAAGGCGGGAAGCGAAGTTTTTGAATTAGTTACTTACGACGGTGTAATTGGTAAAACTAATTACGGTAACGATAAAACTTTTCTATACGAGTGGGAAGTTCGGGAAAACTGCGTTTACGTTTTAGGTGATAACCGCGAAAACAGTACGGATAGCCGTGCGTTTGGGCAAATTCAATTAGATTTGGTGAACGGTGTAGTTCATCAGTTTATAATAGATAACAAAGACGAGCCGTTAGGAAAATTTTACAAATATTTATAATAATGGCGTTGCTTTACTAAAACTTTTAAAGTATGCTGAATTTTAAAAAAGTAGGAGATGAAAGGACTATTATGTCAAAGTGTATTATTACAGCAGAAACAACTTGCGATTTACCACAAGAAATTTTAAACCAAAGAAACATTAGAACGATACCTATTACCGTTATTACAGGCACAACTCAAAGAAAAGACGGTACTGAAATTAAAGTTGAAGAATTATTCGATTACGTTAAGCAAACGGGCGAACTACCTAAAACTGCTGCCGTTTCGATTGAAGAATATAAAGAATTTTTTAACGAACTTTTAAAAGAATACGATAACGTAATTCACTTTTCGCTTTCTTCGAACGCTTCGTCTTCATACAATAACGCATACAATGCATCAAAAGAATGTAATGGTGTTTTCGTTGTTGATACAAAGGCTTTATCAACTGGACAAGCGTTACTAATGCTTAAGGCTAGCGATATGTTAAACGAAGGTATATCGGCAGAAGAAGTGTATAACAAAGCCGTTGAACTCACTTCAAAGGTTCAAACATCTTTCGTGGTTGATACCCTTGACTATCTTGCAAAGGGTGGAAGATGTTCATCTGTTGCTTTAATAGCATCAAAAATATTAAAAATTCACCCATATATTTATGAAAACGACGGTGCTTTACAAGTAAAGAAAAAATATATGGGCACTTTAGCAAGATCTTTAAGTCAATACGTTCATGATTTGGCTACTGAATATAAATCTTACGACAAAAAGCGTGTGTTCGTAACTCATAGTTTATGTGACGATGCGAAGGTAGTTGAAGACGTTATAGCTATGACTAAAGAATTATTTGACTTTGAAGAAGTTATTGAAACTACCGCGGGGGCAACCATATCAAGCCATTGCGGAAAAAATACTATTGGCGTGTTATTTATTGCTGAATAATTTTAGCTAAAAATAGCCATAAACGAGGATAAATAATGATAGAAATTTACTCAGAACAGGATTACTATTTAGCAAAAAAGTTGCGTGATAAATTTTTAATAATATTTTTCTCAACTCTTGCAGTTCTGTTAGCAATCAATATAACGGTGTTCGTGATTTATACTCAACAAGAATACGCTACGCCGTATAGAACTCCTATGATTGCTTTTAACGTAATTACCGACGTGATTTACGCAATAATTTTTTATATTCTTTTTGCAATCAAGTACAAAAGAATTGCCGATTATTTAAAGTTACTTAGAAACGTTTTTACTGGCATAAAAGAAGAAGGCGTTAATACCGTTAATAGAATTGATAGTTCGATTAAAACTAAAGACGGGGTTGACTTTATAAGTTTAGTAGTTCTTGATTGGAACGAAAAGAAAAACGAGTTTTTTGAACGCCATATTTTACTTGACGTTGAAAAACCTATTCCCGAACTTAAAAAGGGTGATGTAATTAATCATAAAACTCACGGAAACGTGCTAATTTCTTACGAGTTATGTGCTCCCGACCTTTTTGAACTATAAACAATTCGGGTGCAAAACTTATTTCAAATACTAAAAAAATATTAAAGGTTAAGGAGATAGATATGAAACCAAGACACGAAGTACCAGAAAATCGCAAATGGCGCACTCAAGATATATTTGCAACTCAAGCAGATTGGGAAGCTTTATACGCTGACGTTCAAACAAGAATGGATTTTTCTTCTTTTGAAGGAAAGTTAAACACGGCTGAAAACGTTAAAGCTTGTTTTGACGCTTTATATAACGTGATAGGCGACCTTGAAAAGCTTTCAGTTTACGCGCATATGCTTCACGATGAAGATACAAGAAAATCTGAAAATAACGCTTTACAAGCAAGAGTTCAAGCGTTATACGTTCGTTTTTCTTCGGGCATCGCGTTTATGACACCCGAATTAACTTCGCTTGACGAAAAACTTTTAAAAGAATTTGCTTCAAATCCTTCACTTGCCGATTACGATTACGAGTTAAAGGGCATTATTCAAGAAAAACCACACGTTTTAGGTAAAGAAGCCGAAGCTGTTTTAGCAATGGGCGGTCAAGTATTCGGTGCATTCTCTAACATATTCGGTATGATCAATAATGCCGATTTACCATATCCTGAAATTACCGTTCGCGGTCAAAAGGTAAAGGTTTCACACGGTATGTACGGCGTATTGATGCAAGATCCTGATAGAAACGTTAGAAAGAAAACATTTAAGGCTTTCTATAACGCGTTTATCGGTCTTATCAACACTATTAGCCAAACTTACATATCAAACGTAAACAAAGACGTTTATTTTGCAAGAGTTAGAAAATACGAAAGCTGTTTAGCTAAAGCTCTTGAAGGCGAAGACGTTTCTCCAAAGGTTTACGACAACCTAATTAAGAGCGTTCATCGCGGACTAAAAACAATGCATAAATACGTTTCGGTTCGTAAAAAAGTTTTAGGCGTAAGCAAACTTCATATGTACGACGTTTATGCTCCGTTAGTTGACGATGCCGAAATGAAACTTGATTATGAAGATGCTTTTGCTCTTGTTAAAGAAGGTTTAGCACCACTTGGCGAAGAATATGGAAAACTTTTACAACGCGCGCATGACGAAGGTTGGATTGACGTTGAAGAAACCGAAGGTAAGAGAAGCGGTGCTTATTCAATAAGCGTTTACAAAGCTCCTCACCCATACGTTTTATTAAACTATCAACAAACAACTGGCGATATTTTCACACTTGCTCACGAACTTGGTCACGCAATGCACTCATATCATTCAATTAAGGCTCAACCACAATCAAAGGCAAGTTATAGAATTTTTGTTGCTGAAGTTGCAAGTACGGTTAACGAAGTATTACTTCTTAAGCACTTACTTGCTACAACTAACGACGTTAAACTTAAAAAATACTTACTCAACTACTATATGGATATGATTAAAGGCACTTTATTCCGTCAAACTATGTTTGCAGAATTTGAAGCTCTTGCTCACAGCCAAGCTGAAAACGGTCAACCTTTAACTAAGGATTCATTAAACGAAACGTATATTGGTTTAAACAGAAAATATTTTGGTAGAAGTATGTATTCTGATCCAGAAATCGCTTACGAATGGGCAAGAATTCCACACTTCTATAGATCATTCTACGTTTATAAATACGCAACCGGTATAACTAGCGCGATTTCTATTGCCGAAAGAATTTATAAGGAAGGCGAACCTGCCGTTAAAGATTACTTTAAGTTCTTATCTTCAGGTGGTAGCGATAGCCCTGTTGAACTTTTAAAACTTGCAGGCGTTGATTTAACAAAGAAAGACGCTTTCGACGCTGCAATGAATTCTTTTGAAGACGCTTTAAATCAATTCGTTGCTTTAAGCGATATTAAATAATAAAACGTACAATGCGCCCCAAATTAAATTGGGGCGCGAAGAAAAATTATAATTTTGTGATTCCGCTTGATTTTATCGGGCGGATTATGCACAACTGAGGGCATTATGGCAGAAAAATTTAGTGCGTTACCGTATAATCTTGAAGCGGAACAGTCAATTTTGGGGTGTTTATTAGTTGACCAAGAAATTCAACTTGAAACTATTTCTTTGCTTAGTGAAGAAGATTTTTACACCGATTCGCATAAACTAATTTTAGGGGCTATGAAGGATATCGTAAGACAAAATAAGCCTATCGATATAGTTACTCTTTCAGATGCTATGGAAAAAAGTGCTACCTTGGAAAAAGCGGGTGGTATGGATTATATTACAACCATAGTTCAAAGTATGCCTTCAAGCGCAAACTACCGCCAATATCTTAACATAGTTAAGCGCGATAGCACTTTAAGAAGACTTATTCGCAGTAGTGAAAAAATTGCGGGAGAAGCAAGAAAAAGTACCGACAGTAAAAAGACTTTAGAGTTTGCAGAAAGTGAAATCTTCCGTATTTCAGAAGAAAATGAAACTTCAAGTTTGCTTTCTCTTGCCGATTATTACGATCCGCTACTTGCCGATTTAGAACTCCTTGAGCGCGACAAGAACTTTAAGCGCGGTTTAAAAACCGGCTTTACACGAATTGACGATCTTACAAACGGCTTTAAAAAGGGTAATCTAATTATTCTTGCGGCTCGTCCATCAGACGGTAAAACTACACTCGCTTTAAATATGGTTGAAAACATCGCCCTTCGCGAAAATAAAGTGTGCGCTATGTTCGCGCTTGAAATGACTCGTGAAGAACTTGCTCAAAAGCTACTTTGTTCTATTGGTAAGGTTAGAATGGATAGTTTGCAAAAAGGTAAGCTTTCTGAAGACGACGAACAAGGTTGGCAAAGAATGTGGGCGGCTAAAAAACAACTTTCTAAGGCTCAAATTTACGTTGACGATTCTCCTTCAAATACCGTTCCTGCTATGCTTTCTAAGTGTAGAAGATTAAAGGCTACAAAGGGGCTTGACTTGGTTGTAGTCGATCACTTGCAATTGATTTATCCAGACATTAGAACGAGTGAAAACCGTCAACAAGAAGTTACCGAAATTTCAAGGGGCTTAAAGGTTATGGCTAAAGAACTTGGAGTTCCAGTTCTTGCTCTTTCACAGTTATCTCGTGGGGTAACTCAGCGCAAGGGCAGACCAATGCTCTCCGACCTTCGTGAATCGGGCTCAATCGAACAAGATGCTGACGTTGTAATGTTTATTTACCGTCCAGATAAAACTGCTACCGCTCAAGAAATTGCATCGGGCGCTGTTGAAAAAGACGTTACTGAAATTATTATTGAAAAGAACAGAAGTGGCGAACGCGGTTCGGCTAAACTATTATTTAAGGGCGAATTTTCAAAGTTTGTTAATATTTCTAACTATCAAATGGAAGCGCCCGGTGAATACAAACCACATGAACCAGAACCATCAAATTTACAGCCTGCTTACGAAGAATATGACGATGCTTCAAGCTATTCTGATGATGATATTCCACCTGAAACTACGGGAGACGAAGCATTCGACTAATTGATAAATATGATAACTAAAGTTAGCAAGATTGATTTGCAATCCTTGCAAGAAGCAAAAAATTTAATAGAAAGTGAACAGTTGGTTGCCTTTCCTACCGAAACGGTTTACGGGCTTGGTGCTTTAGCTACAAGTGAAAGAGCCATAAAAAGCGTTTATGAAGTTAAGGGCAGACCATCGGATAATCCGCTTATAGTTCACGTACATAAAGATTACGACATATCTACTTTGGTTTATATTAGCGAAAACGATTATTCTCAAAAAATAGCAAATGCGTTTTTACCAGGTCCTTTAACTATGGTTTATAAAAGTAAAGGCGTTGTAGCTCCGTCGCTTTCGTGTGGGCTTGATACACTGGCTATAAGAATACCGAAAAGTGAGGGCGCACAAAAGTTTTTAAAGTTTGTTAATCAACCTATAGCCGCACCTTCTGCTAATATTTCTAAGCACATAAGCCCTGTTACTGCCGAGCACGTTTATCAAGATTTTAATGGTAAAATTCCGCTTATTTTAGATGGTGGAAAGTGCGATGGGGGAATTGAAAGTACCGTTTTAGACGTTACGGGCGATATTCCCGTTATTTTAAGAAAAGGTTTAATAACTGCCGAAATGATACGTGAAGTAGTTGGTGCTTGCGTTTACGCAGGCGAAAACGCTCAAACTTCTTTAAAGTCACCGGGGATGAAATACAAACATTATTCACCGAATTGCGAAACTGCCATTTTTGAAAGAAATGAAAGTGAAGAAGCAATAAGATTATACGACCAATTAAAGGCTGAAGGTAAAAGGGTTATATTTTTGTGCGATGATGAAATGTCGAAGAAAATAGGCAAACGCAAATTTTTAGCGTTGGGTTCAACAGATATTGAAATGGCATCAAATTTGTACGACTTGTTACATCAAGGCGAAAAGTATGAAGTGATTATAACCTTTAAGTTGCTTGTTGATAGCGAGCTTATGCTTTCGGTAAATAATAGATTTTCTAAAGCGTTTTTTAAGGACGAGAACAAATGAAAAAAGTAATGTTCGTATGCACGGGGAATACTTGTCGCAGTCCTATGGCGGAGTATTTGCTAAAAGATTTAATCAAAAAAGCCGATATCACTGATATTAAGGTCACTTCGGCAGGGCTTAAGGCAGAAGAAAATAGCGTTATAAGTAAAAATGCTACCACTGCTTTAAAAAAGTACGGTATAACGGTGCGCAGATTTAAACCTAAACGCACTACTGCCGACCTATGCTCAAAACAAAACGCCATTATTTGTATGACGCAAAACCAAAAGAAATATTTTGTTGGTTTTAATAACGTTTATACCATTGACGAACTTACGGGCGCTCACGAGATTACCGACCCTTACGGTGGTGATCAAACCGTGTACGATGAGTGCGCTAAGCAATTAAAGTTTGCTTGTGAAAAAATATTTGAATTATTAACTAAGGAGTAATTTATGATAATTGCTATTGCTAACGACCACGCCGGAGTTGAGTATAAAACCGAACTTTGCGAATTTTTACAAAAAATGGGGCATACCGTTATAAATTTTGGTTGCGACCAAACCACTTCTTGCGATTATCCCGATTATGCAAGAAAGGTTACCGAAGCTATTCAAAGTAAGCGAGCCGATATGGGCGTTTTGATTTGCGGAACGGGTATAGGTATGAGCATATTTGCTAACAAGCAAAAGGGTATACGCGCGTCGCTTTGCGATAATGTTTTTAGCGCACAATTAACTAGAGAGCATAACGATTCTAACGTTTTATGTATGGGTGCGAGAGTAATATCAAAAGAGTTAATGTTTGATATTGCAAAGGTTTATTTTTCAACCCCATTTTCAAACGATGAACGCCGTTTAAGAAGAATTAAAAAACTTGAAGAATAGCAAAAAGCCTTTATATAAGCGCTTTAATGCATAAATCAAGCCTTAAAACAATAAAGTATTAAATTATTAAACAGGAGAAAAAATATGAGTTCATTACACATTTTTAATCACCCACTTATCTGCCACAAAATCACTATGATGCGTGATAAAAACACTACCACAAAAGATTTTCGTGAACTTGCTGAAGAAGTAACTATGCTTATGGCTTACGAAGTTACAAGAAATCTTCCACTTCGCGAAGTTGAAATTGAAACGCCTATTTGTAAAACTACAAGTAAAGTTGTTGCGGGTAGAAGTGTTGGCGTAGTTCCTATTTTACGTGCAGGACTTGGTATGGTTGACGGCATCGTTCGTTTAATTCCAAACGCGAAGGTTGGTCATATCGGTTTATATCGCGATCCAGAAACTCATATGCCTGTTGAATACTATTGCAAACTTCCCGTTGATGCACAAGAAAGAACTATTATAGTAGTTGACCCTATGCTTGCAACCGGTGGTAGCGCAGTTGCTGCAATTCAATTTATTAAAGATAGGGGTTGTAAAGATATTAAGCTTATGAACTTAATTGCAGCGCCAGAAGGTGTAAAAGTAGTTCAAGAAGCTCATCCCGACGTTGAAATTTACGTTGCTTCACTTGACGAAAAACTTAACGATCACGCATATATCGTTCCAGGTCTTGGCGATGCGGGCGACAGATTATTTGGTACAAAATAATCACAGTTGTTTAAATAACGTTATAGGTTTAATCATTTACTTTTAAAGCTTTTACTCAAAAAGCTTTACAGTTTAATTTTAATCAATTTTTTTAGATAGTTTTTAGGAGAAAAGATGCAAAAAGTTAAAAAAGCCATAATTCCCGTAGCCGGTTACGGAACGAGATTTTTGCCTTTTACAAAAGCTTTACCAAAAACTATGCTTCCTGTGATAAACGTGCCTGCAATTCAGCACGTGATTCAAGAAGCGGTAGATAGCGGAATAGAAGAAATATATTTAATCGTAGGCAAGCACGCAAATATCATAAGCGAGCACTTTTCGCCTGCAAACGAGCTTGAAGGCGTTCTTAAAGCTCGAGGTAATCTAAAAAGTTTAGAGATTGTTCAAAAACCGCAAAATCTTGCAAAAATTACATATATAGTTCAAGAAGAACAAAAGGGAACTGGGCACGCAGTTATGCTTGCCGAAAAGTATATAAAAAACGAGCCTTTTGCAGTTTTGTTTGGCGATGATTTAATGTGCGCAGATACTCCCGTTTTAAAACAGTTGATTTCGGTTTATGAGAAAAATCAAAAAACGGTTATAGGGGTAAAGCACGTTGGGTATGAAAACGTTAGTAAATACGCTTCTTGTGAATATAATAGTGAAGATAAAGGTATTTATAACCTAACTTCGATAATCGAAAAGCCCGCGCCCGGTAGCGCTAAAAGTGATTTAGCACCACTTGGAAGATATGTTTTGCGAGCAAACTTTTTTGAAAATATTAAAAATATTAAACCAGGTTATAACGGTGAATATCAATTAACTGATGCTTTAGGTCTTGAAATCAAAAAGGACGGATTACTCGCTTACGCTTTTGAAGGTGAGCGTTACGATATGGGCGACGTGTTTGGATTTTTACAAGCCAACGTTGAATTTTCTTTAAAAGACGACGAGCTAAAAGATAAGATGAAAAAATATCTTGAAGATTTAGTAAAGAAATTTTAAAAAACCTATTTACAAATAGCGTTTTTTAGTATATTATATATTATAGAAAGGAAGAATTTCGTATGCTTTGCGACGTTTGCAAAACTAATCCTGCGGAAAGACAACTTAATAAAGTAGTTAACGGAAGCGTTAAAACACTTAACGTATGCAGGCAATGTTTTAATCGTGGCGGAGAAGCCTTGGTCGTTCCTGAAAGAAAATGCCCTTACTGCGGTAGAACTTTAAAACAAATCAACGGTAGCTTAATCGTTGGTTGTGCAAGGTGCTACGAAGTTTTTAGCGCTGAACTCAATCCTATTATAAGGCAGGTTCAACAGTTGTGAATAATATAAATCGTGGTACTGTTGTAACTTACAGAGTAAGGCTTGCAAGAAATTTGAGCGGATATAATTTTGCCTCAACATTAAACGATAAGCAAAAGGCAAAAGAAATTATAAACAGATGTTATTCGGCTATAAGCAAATTTGGCGTTTTCGATTTGTACGAAATGGACAAGGTGTCATCTCTTACAGCTGAACAGTTAAAAGAAAAATACGTAATTAGCGAAGCACTTAGAAAAAACACCTTTTCTGGCGCGGTAGCAGTTGATAAACAAGAAAGTTTATCGGTAATGATAAACGAAGAAGATCATATTCGCGAGCAATGTATCGTTAAAGGGGAATACGACCTATTAACTGCATATAAAAAGCTTGTCCCTCTTGATAGATGGCTTAACAATAATTTAAGATTTTGTAAAAGCGAAAAACTTGGGTATATCACCGCTTGTCCTACGAATTTAGGTAGTGGTTTACGCGCTTCGGCAATGATGTTTTTGCCTGCTCTTTGCAAAAAAAATATGATTGAAACGCTTTATTTAAAGGCAAAGGAACGCGGTTTAACCATTCGTGGAGTATTTGGTGAAGGAAGTAGCGGTCAAAGTTATTTATATCAGGTAAGCAATGAAGTAACTCTTAATCGTCAAGACCTTTATCTTGTAAACGAAGTTCAAAAATATACTCAAGAAGTAGCAGATATTGAAGATATTAACTTATTTACTTATTATAACGAAAATAGAGCTAAGGTACAAGATGAAGTTTACCGTGCATACGGAATTTTAACAAGCGCGCGCTTACTTTCCTATAATGAATTTTCAACCTTAATAGCAAACCTTAAAATGGGCGCAATGCTTAAAATTATTCCTGTTAAAGAGATTTTAGCACTTGACGATTTACTTGTAACAGCGCGCCCTGCTCTTTTAAAAAATAGTATGATAAACCTTAACGATTTGGGCGATGAAAGAGCCGTTAATGAAGCTATTGACTGGTTTAGGGCTGAATACGTAAGAAATTGTCTTAAAAAAATTATTACTTAAGTTATAAAATATATCATTATATAGATTGATAAAATGAATGAAAACAATTACACTAACAATTTAAAAATTGCTATAGGTAACTCGGGTAAGATAGCTAAGCGTTATAAACTTTCTTACGTGGGTACTGAGCATATATTATACGGCCTTGTTTCTTGTACTGAGGGCGCTGCGTCAACTATTTTAAGAGAGTTTGGTTTTGATTTTAACACCATAACCGACGAGCTTAAAAGAACAACGCAAGTAGGAACTTTTACGGGCAAGCCTGAATTTACCCCAAATAGTAAAAGTGTTTTAATGGGCGCAATAAAGGTGTCGCAACAAGCGTTTGTAAATTACGTTAGTACAGAGCACGTATTGTATTCGCTAATTCAAAGCGTTGATAATAGGGCTTGCGCTATACTTAGAAAGTACGGCGTTTTAATTGAAAACTTAAAACAAAGGGTTTATTCAGTAGTTTTTGCTAATCGCGAGCAAAGAAAGTTAACTAACGTTATTACTTGTGATAATGAAGTTGAAAAGAAAAATACTCAAAACGAGTATATAACTGATTATTCTTTGGAAAAAACACCGCTTGAAGGATTTGGTATCGACCTTACGCAAAAAGCAGTTGAAAACAAACTCGACCCTGTTATCGGTAGAACTGAAGAGATTGAAAGGGTTGTTAGAACTCTATCGAGAAGAACGAAGAATAGCCCAGTTTTAGTGGGTGAACCCGGTGTAGGTAAAAGCGCTGTAGTTGAAGGCTTGGCACAAGCAATTGTTTCGGGCGAAGTGCCTGAAAATTTAATAGGTAAAAGAATATTTTCGTTAAATCTTTCAGGGTTAATAGCGGGCGCAAAATACCGTGGGGAATTTGAAGAAAGATTTAAAAAAGCAATCGACTTTTTAAAAAGCGATAGCAAAACTATACTTTTTATTGATGAAATACACAATTTAGTGGGTGCTGGCGCTACTAACGACGGAATGGATGCAGCAGAAATGATTAAACCAGAACTCGCTCGTGGCGAGCTTCAGGTTATAGGTGCAACTACCGTTGATGAGTATCGCAAGTATATTGAAAACGACCCAGCACTTGAAAGAAGATTTCAACCCATAACCGTAAACCCACCCACAAAAACACAAGCAAAGGCAATACTTTTTGGATTGCGCGATAAATATGAAGCACACCATAAAGTTCAAATTACCGACGATGCGATAAATAGCGCGGTTGAGCTTTCGGATAGATATATAACCGATAGAAATTTACCAGATAAAGCAATCGATTTAATCGACGAAGCGGCCGCTCGCGCAAAGATTTCTTCTATGGAATACAGTAGCGAGCTTAGAAGTTTAGATGAAGAAATACGCGCACTTAAGAGCGAATATCAATACGTTAAAGATAAAGGCGATTATTTAAAACAAGGAATAATTGAAAATAAAATTAGTAGATTACGCGCTCAAATGCAAGTTATCGAAAATAGACGTTATGACGAGCGTGCCTATAACCGCCTTGTTATAAACGGTGATGACGTAGCTTTAATTATTAGCGAATGGACTGGCATTCCGTTAACAAAAATAGGCGAAGAAGAACGCGCAAAGCTTGAAAAGCTTGAAGATTATTTGCACGCAAGAGTTATTGGGCAAGAAGAAGCAGTAAACGCCGTTTCACGTGCTATTCGTAGAACGCGCGCTAACTTGAGCGATAGTAAAAAACCAAACGGCTCGTTTATTTTCGTTGGGCCTACAGGTGTTGGCAAAACTGAGCTTTCAAAGGCTCTTGCCGAAGCAGTTTACGGTAGCGAAAACGCTATTGTTAGAATTGATATGAGCGAATATATGGAAAAGCACGACGTTGCTAAACTTATAGGCGCTGCGCCCGGATTAGTCGGCTATGATGAAGAAGGGCAACTTACTGGTAGGGTTAGAAAAAATCCTTATTCACTAATATTGCTTGATGAAATTGAAAAAGCTCACCCAGATATATTCAATCTTTTACTTCAAGTGCTTGACGACGGAAGATTGACCGACAACAAGGGTAGAGTTGTTGATTTTAAAAATACAATAATTATAATGACATCTAACGTTGGTGCGAGTGAATGTTCAAAACAAAGTGCGTCACTTGGCTTTGGTAGTGCTACTTTACCAACTATCGACCAAGAAGAAATTACTTTAAACGCACTTAAAAAGCATTTCAAGCCCGAATTTTTAAATAGGATAGACGATATAATCACTTTCCGTAAATTAACAAAGGACGAATGCGGAAAAATCTTAAAACTTCTTCTAACCGATTTAAAATCAAGAATTGAAAACTTAGGCATCACTTTGACCGTTGATGAGTCGGCAGAATTAGTCCTTTTAAACCATGGCTTTGACCCTGAATACGGGGCAAGACCGTTAAAAAGGGTTATTCAACGCGAAGTTGAAGACCTTTTATCTGAAGAAATTATCGGCAACCGTATCGTAAAGGGCAACAAAGTTCGTTTGTATGGTAAAAACGACGAAATTTACTACGACAAAATATATTAATTCGGAGGACTTTTATGAGAATAGAATTAGTTGCTAAAAACTATCAAGTTAACGAAAAAATTGATAGCGTTATTGCTAAAAAGGTTGCAAAATTAGATAAATATTTTGAAGAAGATTCAAAATGCAGAATTTATTTAAAGAAAGAAAATGCAAGAACTTGTAAATTAGAAGTAGAAGTTAACTATAAAAACAATATGCTACGCGCACAAGGCTATGCAGAAAACTTTTACGACGCTATCGACTTAGTTATCCCAAAACTTGAAAAACAAATTTATAAGCACCGTTCTAAGCTTGAAAAACAATTAAAGCAAAATGCTTTTAAAGAAGAAATGTTTTCAACCGAAGAACTTCGTCCACTTAAACTTGTTAAAACTAAAAAGTTTAAACTCCTTCCTATGGATTTAGCTGAAGCTATGGAAGAATTTGAAATGTTAGGACATACTTTCTACGTATTTTTAGATAAAAATAGTGGAAAGGTTAAAGTGCTTTACCTTCGTGATGACGGTGATTTAGGTTTAATCGACCCCGAAATTTAAGATAACCTATTCGCCTTTAAAGGCGAGTTAATCGACCTATACACACGTTTTTAAATTTGTAAATAAAGGCTCTGTTGCATTGATTTATTGTTTGTGACGTAGCCTAAATAAAAATTATGAGGGTAAAAAACCCAACTAATTTTAATATAGAGTTTGTTATTCGCATCGGGCGAGAGCCCGATGCGAACTAATGTAAAAGTAATTATTATGGAAATAGGAATTTCAACCGCTTCACTTTTCGGTAGGGCGTATAACGAAAACGCTTTGCCTATTTTAGATAGTTTAGATTCGCGCGTGTGCGAAGTGTTTTTAGAAACTTACAGCGAATATACTGAAAGTTACGCAAGTTTACTTAAACAAAATTTGGGTAGTTTAAAGGTTCATTCGATTCATACCTTAAACACTCATTTCGAGCCACAACTTTTTTCTAATTGTGACAGGGCAAGAGAAGATGCCGTTAAGATTTTTGAAAGTTGTTTAAACACGGGTAAAACCTTAGGCGCATCTTGTTATACCTTACACGGAAAAGCACGTTTTAAACGTAGTATCGTGTATGATAATTATCAAGAAGTGGGGCTATATACCGATGAACTAACTAAAATAGCAGAAAAATATGATATGAAGGTATGCCTTGAAAACGTTGAATGGGCATATTATAACAAACCGGGTTTTTTTAAAGAAGTTAAAAAATACGCGCCTAATCTTAATTGTTGTTTGGATATAAAACAAGCGCGTGAAAGTGGTTTTGACTATAAAGATTACCTTGAAGAAATGGGCGAAAATTTACTCACCGTTCATTTAAGTGACGTTAACGAAATGGGTAAAATAGCTTTGCCAAGTGAAAAGGGCTTGTTTGATTTTGAAGATTTATTTAAAAGGCTTTACGAAAACGGCTTTAAAGGTAATTGTTTAATAGAAGTTTATAAAGAAAATTTTAATAGTTATGACGAGTTAAAACAGTCGCTAAACTATTTAAGAAATATAAAGCAAAAAATTTTTAAGGAGTAAATAAAAATGAGATGGAATAACGAGATGCGCGATCAAATGCGCGTAAAACTTGATTACAACAACATGATGGACACCTTTGTAGGCGATGAGGGTTTTACCGAAAAAGACTTTGAAAATAGCAAAGCTTTATGCAATCACGCATACGAAGTGGTTAAGGCAAACCGCGGTAAAGGAATGATGGGTTGGACTGAACTTCCTTATAATCAAGGCGAAGTGGTTGAAGATATTTTACAAACAGCAAAAGAAATTCGCAAAAACTGTGAAAATTTCGTAGTTTTAGGTATAGGTGGTAGCGCGTTAGGTCCTATTGCTGTATTCCAAGCGCTTTGTCATTTACATCATAACGATTTACCAAAATCAAAGCGTAAAGCACCTAAGTTTTACGTAGAAGATAACGTTGACCCTGAAAGAATGGAAGCCTTACTTGACGTTATCAATCCCGAAAAAACTATATTTAACGTAATTACAAAAAGTGGCGCAACAAGCGAAACGATGACTCAATATCTAATTATTATGGATATTTTGAAAAAGCGTTTAGGCGACAAGGCCGCATCACATATGATAGCAACAACTTCAAGCGCAAAAGGTAACCTTATTAAGATTACAAAGCAAGAAGGCTTAAAAACTTTTTACATTCCCGATTCAGTTGGCGGAAGATTTTCTGAGCTTTGCCCAGTAGGTTTACTTCCTGCAGCCGTTTTAGGTATCGATATTAAACTAATGCTTGATGGCGCAAAATATATGGATAAAATGTGTATGCGCAAAGATTATAAGAAAAATCCTGCAATGATGAGCGCATTATTACAATATTTATCGATTAACCGCGGTAAAAATATTTCGGTTATGATGCCTTATGCTGATAGTTTAAAATATATTGCCGATTGGTACTGTCAACTTTGGGGCGAAAGCTTAGGTAAAGCAGTTGATAAAAACGGCGCGCTTGTTTATGCGGGTCAAACCCCTGTTAAATCACTTGGCGTAACCGACCAACATAGCCAAGTTCAACTTTATACCGAAGGTCCTTTTGATAAGGTTGTAACCTTCCTTGCCGTTGAAAATTACAGAAGTGAAGTTGTGATTTCTAACGGTTGCGAAGAGTTCCCAGACGTAAACTTCTTATGCGGTCACACAATGAACGAACTAATTACCGCTGAAAGAAAGGCTACTGAATACGCTTTAACCGTTAAAAAGAGATTAAATCATACTATTTATCTTCCTGAAGTTAACGCCTTTACTATCGGTCAGTTACTATTCCTATTTGAAATGAAAACTGCTTTTATCGGCGAAATGCTTAACATTGATACTTACAATCAACCTGGCGTTGAAGGCGGAAAGAACGCAACTTACGCATTGCTTGGTAGAAAGGGCTACGAAGAAAAACGAGAAGAATTGGCTAACGCTCCTGCAAAAAACGATAAGTTCGTTATTTAATTTTAGTGTTATTAAAAGATTTAAAAATTTAGTTTAATAGTTTATTTATTAAATGTTGGGGTGCAAAAAAACACCTCAATATTTTTTTTAAGTAGTTTAATAAAGGATAAAAAGTGGCGGTATAACTTTGTTATCGCCACTTTTTTGCTTTATATAACAAAACCACCGGCTATGCCGGTGGATATAAAAGAGCTTTAGCTTCAAGCCCTAAAATGATATACAAAAAAACTCCTATGTGCTAAACTTGAAGTGGCTACCAACCGCATCAAGCAAGAACATAGGAGGACGT
>JAFWXT010000074.1 GCA_017522945.1 Clostridia bacterium | reverse complement strand
TTATCTTTATTTTTTGCCTTCTGTACTTTATTGTTACACTCTTTCGTTATTTTTCAAATTTCTTTTCAAATAACGAAGCTGTGCTCGTTAAACATTCTTCATATTTAACTACTATGCAGTTGTCAATCTTCATTTAGTAACCTTACCGTTACTATTTGCCACTTACGCGTGACAGCCTACCTATAATACCACTTTAAAGATTTTAAGTCAAGCATTTTTTTTGTATTTTTTAATTTTTTTAAAACTTTTTTTTACCCATCTATTTTTACGCATCATTTTAGCAAAAAACAGCTTAAAACCTTATAAAATAGCAAAATAATGTATATTTTAAACAAAAGTGTAGCCAAAGAATTTTAAAAAACTTTACACCACACTTTTTACTTAACCTTATTTTAACATATTAGCAAAGCTTTCTTGAAGTTCTTGATAATTTTTTAAACAAGTTTCTTTATTTTTTGCGCTAACCGAATAATATATTTTAAGTTTAGGCTCTGTTCCACTTGGACGTAAGCAAACAAAACTTCCGTTTTCAAGTTCGTAATACAAGCAGTTTATACCGCTATATTCAAGCTTAGTTTCGCTTTCGCCTGCGTATCTTTTACCTGAAAGATAATCACGAATAGCAACTATATTATATTTATTGATAGCAGTTGGCTTTTGCTCACGCATTTTTGCAACTACAGCGTTCATATCATCCATAGCGCGTAAACCACTATAACTAATACTTATAGTATTATCGTAAACGTAGCCTAATCTTTCATAAATATTATTTAGCATCGAGTAAACTGATTTACCCTTGTATTCACACCAACAAACAAGTTCGGCAAATAACATACTTGCAACAACAGCGTCTTTATCGCGAGCGTGAGTACCGCGCAAATATCCACAAGACTCTTCAAACCCAAATAAGAAGGTTTTTGAGTTATCTTTTTCGTAAATTTTAATTTTTTCGCCTATAAATTTAAAGCCTACTGGCGTTTCAACAAGTTCTACACCGTAACTTGCACAAATTGCTTGAGCAAGATTGGTTGAAACAAAACTTTTAATAGCAACTGCGTTTTCGGGCAATTTTTTGTCTTGTACTAAACGCATTAAAATATACTCTAATAATAACGCGCCAACCTGATTACCTGTTAAACCTACAAACTCACCGCTATCATCACGTATCGCAACACCTAATCTGTCGCAATCGGGGTCGGTACCAAAAACTACGTTCGCGCCTATTTTATTTGCAAGCGAAATAGCCATTGTAAGCGCTTCCTTGTTTTCGGGATTAGGAACGGCAACCGTAGGAAATTCACCGTCGTATTGTTTTTGCTCTTCAACAACCGTAGCTTCAATACCCATTTTTTTAAGCACCGTTGTTACGGGAATTAAACCCGTTCCGTGAAGAGAAGTATATACGAGTTTTAAGCCTTTACCTTTTTCCTTAACGGCTTTTTTAGAAAGGCCTAACTTTCTTACAACCTTGTAGTATTTACGTTCAAACCTTGTTGAAAGTAAAACTATCGAACTCATTCTGCTTGCGTTCGTAACGTCAACCGTTCTTACAGAGAAATAATCGGTTATTTTTTTAATATTTTCAACCACTACTGCAGTAGCTTCGGGCGACATTTGCGCTCCGTCTTCACCGTAAACCTTATATCCGTTATATTCTTTTGGATTGTGACTTGCAGTAATCATAATACCTGCTATCGCTTTAGTTTTTCTAACCGCGTAGCTAAGCATAGGAACTGGGCGTGGCTGAGCATACATATATACTTTAATATCATTTGCAATTAAAACACCGGCTGCCGCCAAAGCAAAGGTATGCGAATATTTACGCGTATCGTAAGAAATAGCAACCCCTCTTGACATAGCTTTTGAACCAAGACCTATTATATAATCAGCTAAGCCCTTAGTTGCTCTGCGAACGGTATATATATTCATCATATTAGTACCGTAGCCGATAATACCGCGCATTCCCGCAGTACCAAAAGCAAGTTCTGCGCCAAAACGGTATTCTATTTGTTTTTCATCATTAGCTACACTTTTTAATTCGTTTAATCCTTCCGCACACAATAAAGGATTAGCAACCCAGTTATCATACGCCATTTTATAATCCATAAAACTCCTTACTTGCAACGCAAAAATGCGTTAACAACGTTACCTATTTTTTATAACTTAAACGAAATTATTATACAAGGCTATTGCTTTTTTGTCAATGTAATATTGCAAAATTTGTTTTTTTATTATAATTTTTCACAAAATAAGGCTTACTTTTTCACATTATTTACACCTTGTTACCCCTATAAAAATAATTAAAGGCGTTTTTATAAAAAATTTTACAAATATCGTTTTCGCTTACACCACTTTTAATAAGGTCGTTTTTTAAACTATAAACAAACTCGTAGTTACCGTTTGGATAAACTGTAGCGTCGCTACCGTAAAAGTCGGTTGCAATACAAAGACCGTCGCTTCCAAACTCTTGCAAATACCCTTGTAAATGCTCGTAAAAAGCTTGCTTGTAATTTTTTTTAATATCTTTTATACCCGTTAAAAAATGCCCTACACCAACAAGCCCTATAATACCACCCTTTTGCAAAATAGCTTTTACCTGTTCTTTATCGATATTTCTTCGGTGTGGAAATATCCACTCGAATGCAGTATGCGAGCAAATTAAATATTTTGCCCTTTCTAACAAACAGTAAAAACTTTTTTTGTTTGAATGAGCACAATCAATACTAATATTTTTTTCGTTTAAAATGCTAACCGCATATTCACCCACGTTAGTTAGTTCTCCCCCCATTGCACATCCACCTATAAAGGCGTTATCGTTATTCCAACCCAAAGAAATATATTTAGGCTCAAATGAACATAATATATTTAGAAGATCACAAATTTTTTCGTTGGATATTTTTCCGCCATCAACAAAGTAAGACTCGTAACAACAATCTTCAAAAGCAATATTAGCTTTTAAATTCTTCAAAAAACTTGCTAACCTTAGTGTTTTATCAAAACTGTTAGTATCTTTATAAATTGCATTTACAACTAAACAACCTATTTTTTCGTTATTTCCTATCATAGCTCGTTTTTGCGCGTCACTCAATTTTGAAGTTGGCAAATCGCTGTGTAAATCGTAAAAAAGCATATTAAACTTTCCTAAAATAAATTATGAAATAATTGCTAATATTATTCACACTTTACGAACCGCAAACGACAAAGAAACAATTTCGACAAATTGTTCCCCTTCTATCGATTGACAAATCTTTTAACATAGTTTAAAATTATGCTATTATATAATATGTGGGGTGATTTATCATAGAAAAATTTCATTTACGTTCCGAAAAGGAAGTATTAGAGCATTTTAACACCGACCTTAACGGTCTATCAGAGCAAGAAGCAAGCGCAAGACTTGAAAAAAACGGACCCAACAAGTTAATAGAAGAAAAAAAGGTATCAACCTTTAAACGCTTTTTAAATCAGCTTGTAAATCCTATGATTATCGTACTTCTTATTGCAGCGGTAATCAACCTTGCAACTATTTTAATCGAGCGCGCTAATGGCGAAAATGCTTCTTTTGCAGAATTCTTTATCATTATAGGCGTTGTTCTTTTAAACGCAATATTAGGCGTAATTCAAGAAGGTAAAGCAGAACAAGCAATCGAAGCCCTAAAACAAATGACTTCTTCAACCTGTAAAGTTTTGCGTAGCGGTAAACTTTTAGCCGTTAAAAACGACGAAGTTGTAGTTGGCGATATCGTTATTATTGAAGCTGGCGATAGTATTCCCGCCGACTGCCGTATTATTGAAAGTGCCTCGCTTAAGATTGAAGAATCTGTATTAACGGGTGAAAGTGTTCCAGTAAATAAACAAAGCGAAGTTTTATCGGGCGACAATATTTTACTTGGCGACCGTTCAAATATGGCGTATATGGGTTCAACTGCCGTTTATGGTAGAGCTAAAGCTGTTGTAGTTGCTACTGGTATGGCTACCGAAATGGGTAAAATTGCGGATACCTTAGCAAAGACCGAACAAGAAGTTACACCACTTCAAAAGAAGCTCAACTCACTTTCTAAAATTTTAAGTTTTTTAGTTCTTGGAATTAGCGTATTTATCTTTGCTTTCAAACTACTCACTACTAAACCACTTGAATTTGAAACCATACTCGATAGCTTTATTATAGCCGTTTCGCTTGCAGTTGCGGCAATACCTGAAGGGCTTGCAACCGTTGTTACCATAGTTTTATCAATCGGTATGACAAAAATGGCAAAAAATAAAGCCATTGTAAAACGTCTTACTGCAGTTGAAACTCTTGGTTGTACTCAAATAATTTGTTCAGACAAAACGGGTACTCTAACCCAAAATAAAATGACGGTTGTTGAAGAATACTGCGAAAATAAAGAGTTGCTTGCAAAAGCCATGGCTCAATGCTCAGATGCGGTTTTAGACGACGAAAGCAAAAATGCAAAAGGTGAACCTACTGAATGTGCGCTTGTAAACTACGCATACTCGATAGGTCTTAACAAAACCGAACTTGATAAAACTAATCCGCGTGTTAGCGAAGCACCTTTCGACAGTATGAGAAAGATGATGAGTACCATTCATCAAACCGAAAAGGGCTTAGTTCAATACACCAAGGGCGCGCCAGACGAAATTTTAAATAGATGTACGCACTACCTTTCAAACGGCACGGTTAAGCAGTTAGATGAAAATGCTAAAAACGCAATACTTCAAGCTAATAAAGATATGGCTGACAGAGCTCTTCGTGTTTTAGCTGCAGCATATAAAGAATATCACGAAGTTCCAACCTTTAACTCACCAGAAGAAATAGAAAACAATCTTGTGTTTATAGGTTTAACGGGTATGATTGACCCTGTAAGACCTGAAGTTAAACTTGCTATCGAACAATGTAAGGAAGCAGGCATTCGCCCTATAATGATTACAGGCGACCATAAAGACACTGCTATCGCTATCGCTAAAGAATTAGGTATTATCAGCGATGCAAGCCAAGCTATTACCGGCAATGAACTTGATAATATTTCAGATGAAGACTTTACTGAAGCTCTTAAAAATATTTCGGTGTTTGCAAGAGTTCAACCTGAACACAAGGTTAGAATAGTTAAAGCTTGCAAGAGTCTTAACTATATTACGGCAATGACAGGCGACGGCGTTAACGATGCTCCAAGTATCAAAAGCGCAGATATCGGCGTTGGTATGGGTATAACTGGTACTGACGTAACAAAGAGCGCTGCGGATATGGTTTTACAAGACGATAACTTTGCAACAATAGTTTCGGCTGTTGGAGAAGGCAGAAAAATTTACGAAAATATCCGTAAAGCAATTCAGTTCTTACTTTCAAGCAATCTTTCAGAAGTAGTTTCGGTATTTATTGCAACTATGCTTGGATTTACCTTACTTCGCCCTATGCACCTTTTATGGATTAACCTTATTACAGACACCTTCCCTGCTCTTGCTTTAGGTATGGAAGATGCTGAAGACGATTTAATGAAACGCAAACCGCGCGACCCTAACGAAGGTATTTTTGCTGGCGGTTTAGGTGTTAACGTTGTAGTTCAAGGTGTATTTATCGGTTTAGCAACTATACTTGCATACCTTATTGGCCACTATTTGGAAACCAACTCT
>JAFWXT010000010.1 GCA_017522945.1 Clostridia bacterium | reverse complement strand
TTTCATTAGACCTTCGACTCCTTCTTCTAAGAATATACGTTCCCACCGCTGAATTTGTCTTATGTAGTTTGTTTCCTTTCCTTTACTGTCTTTCCAATACTTTCGTACTGTTTCACTGTAACCCAAATGGTGTTCTCGCATATCCATTATAACACTCATTTTAAATTCTGTCGAGTACCTGCGATTCGATCTTCCTGTTTTTCCCATAAAAACATGCACCTCCAAAAGTGTCTAACTTTTGGGGTGCATATCAATTTAGCCTTGGCTTTTATATTTGTTGTTATATATAATATTGAAAGAAAAATTTTAAAATGCTATTGTTAGTTTGATAATAGGTAAATAACTGCAAAAAAATTTCACCAAATTTTCACACAAAATTATTGAAAATTAAGCAAAATTTACTACAAAAATGGCAAAATTAAGTAAAATACTACTTGTTTAAAATAAATAAAAAAGGGCTAAAAAGCCCCAAAATCAATATATAGTATAAAAAAAGAACATTGCTTACCACATATTGGGGTTCGACAATGTTCAATTTGGTGCCGCCAGTGGGGGTCGAACCCACACGATGTCGCCATCACGGGATTTTGAGTCCCGCGCGTCTGCCAGTTCCACCATGGCGGCAAATGTTATTAAAACCTTAAAAAACGTTTGCAATATCTTAAAAAATGTGGCATAATATATATATTCAAACGCTTAATAATAATACCACAAAATTATTTTAATTGCAAGGGTTTTTAAACCGAGAGTAAAAAATATTATGAAAAAATTAGTTTTAATTGATGGAAATAGTATATTATACCGCGCATATTACGCAACGCCATATTTTTCAACGTCGAAAGGTGTGGCAACTAATGCCGTATATGGTTTTGTTAATATGCTTTTAAAAATAATTACAGATATTAAGCCAGACCACATGTTAGTTGCTTTTGATAGAAAAGAGCCTACTTACCGCCATAAATTATTTGAAGGTTATAAGGGTACTCGTAAACCTATGCCCGAAGATTTAGTTCCACAACTACCTTTGATTAAAGAGCTTTTATCTGCATTGGGAATTAAAACTTTTGAAAGAGCAGGGCTTGAAGCGGACGATATTATCGGTAGCGCGGCTAAAACTTTTAAAATTGATACTATAATAATAACTGGCGATAAAGATAGTTTTCAGTTGGTTGATGACACTACAAGCGTCTATTTTACTAAGCGTGGTATTAGTGAATACGAAATTTATAATAGCGAAAATTTTTACGAAAAAATGGGTATTAACCCCTTACAAGTTATTGACTTGAAAGCATGTATGGGTGATAAATCAGATAATATACCAGGCATTCCTGGTATAGGTGAAAAAACTGCGCTTTCGTTAATTTGCGACTATCAAACAATAGAAAATTTATATGAACATACAGATGAACTAAAAGGAAAATTAAAAGAAAAAGTAGAATTAGGTAAGAGTGATGCTTTCTTAAGTAAAACGCTTGCCACTATTGACATTAATGCTGATTTAGAACTTAAAATTGATGATTTACAGTTTAAATTTCCTTTTTCACAAACAGCTAGAAAAGCATTTATCGACTTGGAGTTTGCTTCAATTTTAAAGAAAGATATTTTTGAAAAAGGCGATGAAGGCAGTGTTATTGTAGAAATTGAAAAAGAGCAAAAAAATAAGGTAGAAAGCGTGATTATTGAACAAATTATGTGTGACAAAAATTATTTTAATCACGAATTTGTTTCCTTGGTAATAGACGAAAGTATTAGTTTTTATAACGGTGAAAAAGAATTTAAAATCCAAATTAAAGATAATTTTTTTGCACCCGGATTTTTATTTGATGATGCTTTACAATTTATTAAATCACTATTTGAAAGTTCTTTTAAATCAAAACTTATAGTTTATGATAAAAAGAAATTGATGGGAATGCTTGCTTCTTTTGGTATAGAGCTTGAAAGTAAGGTTGATGACGTTCTTTTGCAAAAATACGTTGTAGATTATACCCCGAAGGAATTACCTTTAAACGACCTAATTGAGCGCGCAGGGTATTTTACTGACCTTCCTGCTTATTCGTTGTATTTGATATATCAAGATTATAATAAATTGCTTAATGAGCAACAATCTTTAAACGTTTATAAGGAAATTGAGTTGCCACTTTGCGACGTTTTGTTCGATATGGAACAAACAGGTTTTAAAGTTGACGTCAATTCCTTAAATGATGCGTCAAGTGTTTATAAAGAAAGAATAGAAGAACTTTTACAAAAAATTAAAGAATTTGCAGGCATTGATTTTAACCCAAATTCGCCAAAGCAGTTGGGTGAAGTTTTATTTGAAAGGCTTGGTTTAAAACACGGACGAAAGAATAAAAACGGTTATTCTACTGATGCCGAAGTTTTAGAAGATTTAGAAGATGCACATCCCATTATTCCTTTAATATTAAAATATCGCCAACTTTCAAAGGTTTTGTCAACTTATATTGAGGGTTTTAAACCACTGATTGATAGAAACTCTGGTTTAATTCATACAGTTTTTAACCAAACCGTAACGAGTACGGGCAGATTATCTTCTAAAGAACCCAACTTGCAAAATATTCCCGTTCGCGACGGTGAAAGTAAGGAAATAAGAAAATTCTTTATTCCGTCAAATGAAGATAGAGTTTTAATTACAGCCGATTATTCGCAAATTGAGCTAAGACTTTTAGCCCACTATTCGGGGTGTAAGCCACTTATTGATGCTTTTAATAATGGTGAAGATATACATGCATTGACGGCATCGCAAGTTTTTGGTGTGCCTTTAAACCAAGTAACTGATGAACAAAGGCGTAGTGCAAAGGCTGTAAATTTTGGTATAATTTACGGCATAAGTGATTTTGGTTTGGCAAAAAATATTAAGGTTTCAAAGAAAACAGCGGGTGAATATATTGCCAAATATTTTGAAATGTATCCTGAAATATCAACTTATATGAAATCAAACGTAGAATTTGCTAAAGAAAATGGTTACGTTTGTACTGGATTTGGTAGAAGAAGGGTAATAAATGAAATAAAATCACCCAATTACGTTGTTAGAAGTTTTGGCGAAAGAGCGGCGATGAATATGCCACTTCAAGGAACAGCGGCAGATATTATTAAAATTGCAATGCTTGGCGTTCATAGTGAATTAAAGAAAAAAGTGCCTACTGCAAAACTTATTTTGCAAGTGCACGATGAATTGATCGTTGACGCAAACGAAAATGACAAAGAACAAGTAATTCAAATTTTAAAAGAACAAATGCAAGGGGCGGTTAACTTTTCAGTTCCGTTAACTGTAAACGTTGCAAGTGGAAAAAATTGGTACGAGGCTAAATAATTAATGAGTAATTTGAAGATTGCCGTTACTGGCGGTATAGGTAGCGGAAAAAGCCAAGTTTTAAATATTATTCGCAAATTAGGGTATAAAACCGTTAGTTTAGACGAGATTTATGCTCAACTTTTGCGTGAAAAAGAATTTGTGCTTAATATTTCAAATGCTTTTAGTATTGAACCTATTATTGATAACGAATGCTATTTATTGGATAAAAAAGCTCTTTCTAATATAGTTTTTAATGATGAGAATGCTTTAAAAAAGCTTAATAAAATAACTCATAGCGCAATTTTTGAAAGAGCCTTTTTAAATCAAAGTGGCGTTGTATTTTATGAAGTGCCATTGCTTTTTGAGGGTAATTATCAAACGCTTTTTGATAAAATAATAGTAGTTTGTCGCAATAAAAAGGATAGAATCGAAAGTGCCATTAAGCGCGACGGTGCTACCGAAGAACAAATACTTGCTAAAATAAATAATCAAGTTGATTACGATAAAATTGATTTAAATAGCTATCAAATAATCGATAATAACGGTGATTACGAAAGCTTAAATGATAAAGTAGTTGACGCACTTAAGGGCATATTATGAGTAAAAATTCTGCTAAAAATGACAATTTATTCGTGTTTGCAACAAAAACGCCTTGGCAATTCATTTGCGTTGTGATTTTATATGCGATAGGTGCAGTTTCCTTTCCAACTTCAATTATTGCTAAAATTTTTGGTGGTAGCGAAATTGCTAATATGTTATCAATCTTTATATCGCGCATCATTTGCTGTATTTTGCCCATTTGGCTTATTTTTGAAATTAAAAATCAAAAAATTTTATCATTAAATAAATTTTTTAGTTTATCGTTAATCGCTTTACCTTTTTTTATTGTTGTTATAAATAATTTTCCTATCGTTGGAATTATTGACGGTAGCGTAACCTTTAATCCAAATAACGACTTTATTAAATGGGTCTGTTATATTTTAGTGGTTTTAGGTGGGGTATTGATTGAAGAACTAACCTTTAGAGGCTTAATTCTTCCAACTCTTTATAGACGCTATAAAGCAAAAAACAATTCTATATTTTTAACTGTATTCGTTCAATCCATACTATTTGGATTGGTTCATATTGTAAATCTACTTGCAGGTAGTAGCTTTAGCGCAGTTTTAATGCAAGTAGGATATTCCTTTTTAATAGGCGCAACTTGTGGTATAGCCTTTATTAAAACGGGTAATTTTTATTCGGCGGTTACCTTACATTTTATTTTTAACTTTGGCGGATTGCTTTATGATTATAATATGATAAGCGGAAATATTTGGTCGCCTTTAAGCATTGTGCTTACGGTAATTATTGCAATTTTGGGTATAATCTACGCTTTATACCTTGTATTTTTTAATAAAAAAGATAAGTTAAATGAAATTTTATTATTGGAGAATGAAGAAAATGAGTTTTAAAGATTTAGCATTAAAAAGACAATCTTATAGAAAGTTTTTAGAAAAACCCGTTGAAAAAGAAAAACTTGAACAAATTGTTGAAATTGCACACTATGCACCTTCAGCTTGTAATAGTCAACCTTGGAAAATGCACGTTGTTTGCGAGCCTGAAATGGTTAAAGATTTATCTGCATGTTTGCGCGATTTTGGAATGAATCAATTTACAAAAGAGGTTCCAGCATTTATAGTAGTTAGTGAAGTTGATGCAAAGCTTGCGGTCGGTTCAAAACTAAAATACGATAACAATCACCTTGTTAAGTATGACGTAGGTCAGCTTATCGCGTATATAACGCTCGCTGCAGAAGATTTAGGGCTTTCAACTTGTATTTTGGGCTGGTTAAACAACAAAAAAATCGCCTCACTTTTAAATTTTGAAGAAAATGAATTAGCTAACGTTGTTGTTGCGGTTGGATATTCAGAAGCTCCAACTCGTCAAAAGGTTAGAAAAGAAATAGATAGTATAACTTGTTGGCACTAAAGCTTTTTTGTTTAGTTGTTAGTGTTAAAATTTATGAACTAATAACTAAAATTGTAATTTTTAATAAAATATATTTTAAATACTGCTCGCAGCAGTATTTTTTTTATTTATTAGTTATTTTTGTTAAAAATCGGATAATTTTTTATTTTTTTTGGTATAAAACCCTTGACAAAGAATAATAATAGGTGTAGAATATTAGCAGTCAAACAATATGAGTGCTAACAATCTTATAAGGGGTGTGCCAAATATGGGACTAAGCGAAAGAAAAAAAAGAATACTGAAAATTGCAGTTGATAAGTATATTGATACGGCAGTTCCGGTTTCTTCAAAGTTAATTGCCGAAGAATACGAAGGAAATATAAGCTCTGCAACGATAAGAAGTGAAATGAGCGCGCTTGAAGAACTTGGTTATTTAGAACAACCACATACTTCAGCAGGCAGAATTCCTTCAAACGAAGCTTATAAGTTATACGTAAGTGAGCTTATGGTAAAGGAAAAGCCCACGCCAAAGGAACTTGATTACATTAAGAAAATTTTCCTTGAAAAAACGGACGATCTTGAATACGTATTAAAAAATACAGCAAAAATAATAAGTGAACTAACAAGTTATACTTCAATGGCAATCGCGCCACACGACTTAAAGGATAAAATAACTAACATTAGTTTGTTTAGGTATAAGCCCGAAAGTGCGCTCGTATTAATTGTTACTGAAAATAAATTGTTCAAAGATCAGTATGTTTCGCTTCCTGCCGATATGAAGGATGATAGTTTATTGTAAGCAAACGTGATGCTTGGTAAACTTTTTGTTGGCAAAACTTTAGAAGAGTGTTGTCACGCTGAGTTTTCTTTAACTGAAGAGTTTGAAAATTATCGCGCAGTGTTTACTATGGTTATCGACGCGCTTAAAGATTACGTTGAATACGATGCAACAAATTTAATCGTTGAAGGGCAAGATAAAATACTTCAACATCCAGAATATACCGATATTCATCAAATTAGAAACTTTATTAAAGCCGTTACAAGCAAGGATAAAATTGTTAATATCCTTAGTGAAGACGGTAAAAACGATATAAAAATCAACGTTAAAGTGGGTAGCGAAGGCTACGACGAACTTCCAAGTGATTGTTCACTTGTTTCGGCAACATATACTGCAAACGGAGTAAAACTTGGTACTTACGGCGTTATCGGGCCTGTAAGAA
>JAFWXT010000073.1 GCA_017522945.1 Clostridia bacterium | reverse complement strand
CTCGCGTTTCACCAAAAACGCTCGAAAAAAATCTGGCGTTAATTAACGCCAGACCTAAAAAAATATTATTTTTTAAAAAACCTATAGATTTATTTAATGAAAATCTTTCAAAGTGTTGCACTTAGTTTGACAATTCATCATTTTTATGATTTTTAACTTTATTCCTTTACTTTATTCCTTTACCTAATATTAAAACAAAATTAACTACTAAAGGCAAACAAATATGACAAGCTACCAAAAGTACACTCTTGTATTGTGCTTTATAGTATTTGCAATGCTTGTTCTTGTTTTCTCGCTAGTTATTGCTATAATTTATAAGCAAAGAACAAAACTTATTAACTTAGGCGCAGACGACAAGGAAATTTTTGAAGAATACGAAAAGCAAAAGGGTAAAAAACCTAATAAATTTGCAAAAGCGTTCGATTATATCGTTACGCTTACTTTTGGTTTGCTTTTTATTGTAGCTTTCGTGCTTTCAACCTTTATGAGTTGCACGCAAGATAATTACAGTAGCAATATTCCCACATACTTGGTTGTTAAAACCGACTCGATGGCAACAAAGAACGAGAATAACTCTTATTTGCAACAAAACAATCTTAACGACCAGTTTAACGCAATGGATTTAATTGTAACCTATAAGTTGCCAGATGAAAAAGATCTTAAACTTTACGATATAGTTGTTTACGAAATCGATGGCGTTTTAGTTATTCACCGTATCATAGGTATTGAAGAACCTAACGAAAAACACCCCAATGAAAGATATTTCTTACTACGTGGTGACTCGAACGATTCATCCGACCGCTTCCCCGTTAAATACTCGCAAATGAAGGCGATTTACCGTGGCGAGCATATACACTTTGTTGGAAGCTTCGTTTTATTTATGCAATCCCCTGCCGGATGGATTTGTATTATTTTAGTAATTATCACAATGATAATTACACCTATTTTAGAAAAACTTCTTGAAAAGCATCGCCAAGCACGAATTGATTTAATGTTGATGCTTAAAAGTCAAGAAGAACAACGCGTTGAATTGCCTTCTAAACAAGAAGAACCTGTTCGCGTAGTATTTGTTCCCGAGCCCAAAGAACAGCCTAAAAAAGAAAGCTTGGTTGACGTGCTTAACCGCTTACGCTCGAAGTTAGACGTTACTATTGGCTTATTAGCGCGCAAAACTGCGCCACAAATTATAGTTGAAGAAATTCAGCCTATAATCGCTAAGCCCGAAAAAGAAGAACTAAAAGAAAAACCACAAGCTTTACTTAGCGAAAATAAACCTGTAGAAGAAGTTATTGTAAATGACGTTCAAGAAGAAATAGTTGTTACTCAAACCGTGGTTGACGAGCCACAAGAGCTTGAAACTAACGTAGAAGAAAACAACAAAGAAGTTCTTGAAGATGAATTATTTGATAAAGAAGATAATGAGGATATTCAAAACGAAGAAGGCTCGCCTTTAACTAATTTCGTTAACGTTAAACGCTTTAAAAAGAGCAAGAAGAACACCGATTTTGAATACCGTTTATATGGCGTTCGCGCCGATATGTATATAAGATACGATATAGTTTATAAACACCTTTTATCTATTGAAGGCATAAAAGAAAGCAAAGCTAAAACCTTTAGAACTTATAAACTAAACGGCAAAGTTATTGCAAAAGTTATGATTAAAGGTAAATCGGTTTATTTCTATCTTGCTATCGACCCACAAGAATTAAACGATACAAAATATAATATTATTGATGCTACCCAAATTAAAAAACACGCTAAGTTCCCAACTTGTGTTAAATTAACTTCATTTAGACAAGCTAAATGGACTTGCGAACTTATAGACAAAATTGTTAAAACGATAAAAGAAGGTGCATTATGAAAGTAATGCGCCTTTCTAAATTTATATTATTGTTTAGTTTAATAGCAATCACGCTTATTCCCGGGGTGTTTGCCACTTGGCACTACGCAATAGATCCAATACAAGAACAACAAACCACCCTTTCACCTACTATAGCAGAGTTTTATTATAAACCTGAATCAGTTTTACCGGGTGGAACGGGCAACACCGATTCGGTTGAACTTGTGGGTAACCATTTAGACCTTGTAAACATCATCGTTATGCACGTAACATACGGCTTAAACGCAACTTCAAAGCCTATTATTAAAAATCTTTTACTTGACGATAAAGATATGGTTTATTCTGAACAAACCGTTCAAGGCGGTAATTTAAAGCATATGCTTTTAAGCCAAACCGAAGCAGAAAAACTTATGTTCGTTGTTGTTTACGTAAGCGACACTCACTTTGACGCATACACTTTCTCAACCTATGAAGTTTCAAACACTACTATTGGAAACTACGTAAAAGTTTACAAAACCAAACTCGTTTACGACAACGGAAATTGGCAAACCGACGTAGCTTTTGTCGGAAAAGCAAAACTTTTTGATCCCGACGTTAAAGGCGTTTCAAAATCAATCGACGTTAGCACTTGGGTTCAAACCTAATTAAAAAACTTTATTATGTATTTACTTTAATTAAGTTTTGTTGATTTTATTTTAAAAAAATTATATAGCTAAAAAATAAAAATGATAACGAGAATTTTCGTTATCATTTTTTTGTTGTTTTTATTACTGTTATTTTTATTGTCGGCTATTGTTATTTTAAGCAACGAATATAGTTAATTTATTGCTTTATTTTATCAAAACGCGCCATCACCTTTACAAGTTTTGGGCGGTTGTAGCGTTGAAGTATTACAAACACAAGATCAATTAGCATAGCCAAAAGTGAAGTTATAATAAATGCCCAAGCACTGCCAAACAATGGAATTGCAACTATTGGCAACAAACTAAATAGCATAATTACTTCGTGAACAACTTCGGCTTGGCAGGTTGCCCCTATAATTTCTTTAACAGTTCTTTTGCTCGCATCAAAGGTTTCTGGGCTATAGGTAGGAATATATTTTTTCCACTTGCGCACGCAAAGTATCTTGTATAACTTTTTTTCAAAGCTTTTTTCGCGAAACCATAAGTTTTTGTAATTGGCTTTATTTTTCATAATTAAATTCACAATAAAACCAACGGTAAGCCTCATTGCAAAGTGATAAAAAGTAACAAAAAGCGTAATTGTTACCGCTTTAATAGTAGCATTTTTTGTTGCGATAAAAATTGGTAAGAATATTGCAACGGCTATAAACAAAAATAAAGTTATTAAAATCATTTTCTTTTTCATTGCACTATCCCCACAAAATATTTTTATAGGCTAAAATTCTTAACGATAGTTTAGTCTATCATTATTAATTTAATTATAGCACAACGAATTAAAGAATTCAAGAAATTAAATAAAAAAGATACTTAAAAAAATTGAAAAAAACTAAAGCAAAAGGGTATGCAAAAATTTACATACCCTTGTTTTTTTTGTTAAAATTTTAAATTTCTTGTTCTATAAAACTTAAAATTGTGCTTTCAGAAATATCGTTGCTTGCTAAATAAATTGTTCTTGTTACGCCGTTTGATTCGTTATTATAGTAATTTATCCTCATAGCGTCGCGCGTCCAAGTAGTGCCGTCTATTGTAATTACGCTCCAGTCGTCAGCATTTTTAGCAAGTGATACTTGGCGAACAACCATTGTTTCGGGTGATTCGTTTAAAGCGTAATAAACGGTTGCCGTTGGCGCATTTGAACTATCAACTACGTAATACAAATACTTATAATCGCTTTGTAAAAATTCGCCCGTTTCTGTATCTACAGTTGAATTTAATTTATAAATTCCGCGAGCACCGTATCCAGCGTAATCATACTTTTTAAGCGTACCAAGTTGTTTTTCAGCGTAACTTAAATCGGTTGCTTTATCAACCTTTTGCCAACGCACCGAAAGAGCTTCTGTACGCATTGGGCGGTCGTTTATCCATTCAGTATAATCAATGGCGTTTTTGGTGTAATTTAAGGTATTTTTCATTACACCCATTTTATGAAATCCGCTTGTTTGATTTTTGCTTACTGCATCGTTAAATATTACGTACGAAACCAATGATGAATTTTCGGTATCGTATTCGTAAGATAAGGTAACTTCTTTAGCGTAAGCATCTTCGCCCACTTGTTTGTGAACGTAATATCCCCTACCTTCGCCAGTAATTATAAGATAATCTTCATATAAATATTCTTCACCGTTAACGTAGTCTCTTGTTTTAGGGGTGTAACCCTCTTTGCGCTCGTAAGATGGGGTATAAGTGTAATGCGTAAGTTTGTAAGTACCCTTTAAATCGCGCATCTTTTGGCTTTTTATTACGTAACAGCCACTGCCTGCTAATAAAAATGTAAAGATGAGCGCTAAAGAAAGTAATCGTTTAATTGCTTTTTTCATAACTTGCGTTCTCCTTTATTTTTTTTACAATTCTTTTGAAAAGAAAAATGTTTTGGTAACTATAGTATATCATATTTTCGTAATTTGTCAATAGTGTTTTTTAATTTAACCTTTTTTTTATTAGTTTAACGCTTTTTTATAACACCATTCTCCCTCAGTCGCTAACGCGCCAGCTCCCTCCCCGAAGGAACTAAATGCTAGACCTTTCGTAGGCACTCAACATAATGGTATGTCAAGTTGACGTGCCAATACCACACAAAAAAGTATTACAAATGTCATCCTGAGTGAAGCGTTAGCGTAATCGAAGGATCTAATAAGATACTTCGACTAACGCTCAGTATGACAGTAGAAAGATACTTCAACTAACGCGTGAGCATAACAGTAAAAGTAAGCTATAAAAAATGCCTTCCTCTGGGAGGAAGGGGGACCACTTTAGTGGTGGAAGGAGAATGCAAAAAAAGGGTAACTGTGGTAAATAGTTATTTAATAGCGTTCTCCCTCAGTCGCTAACGCGCCAGCTCCCTCCCTGAAGGAGCCGTTAAATGTTAGACCTTTCGTGGGCACTCAACATAACAATAATAGATATCCCCGAGTTTTCACGCGGGGATGTCTATTGTTTTATTAAGTTTATTTTTTTAATCTTCGTAAATATCCACAAATTCTTTTAAAGTTTCGTGCGATAAAATATATCTTCTTGCTTTTTCGCTTGCGCCTATAATAATTTGAATTAAACTTGCCAAACTATTTTCGTAACCAGTAGTATTATTATTGTTAGCGAACTCTTTTCTGCAAAGCTTCATTGCATCTAATATTTCGCGCTTACCCTCTTCACTAAACTCAAAATTATCAAATTGGTCGTAAAAATCTAACAACGCATTAAATAATTTGTTCGCTTTTTTGGTTAGATAAAAATTGCGGAATAGCAAATAGCTTATAAACAATAATACCGAGCCGACAACGAGTAGCACTTCATTTTTTAATATTGCGCCAACAATTAAGCCCGCCAATGAAAGCACGGCAACAACGATGCCTAAAATAAGGCTAAGCTTAAGACTGCGTTCCTTTTTCATATAAACCGGGATTAAATCTTTAAACTTTTCTTCTATTTTTTGCTTAATTGCAACGTTTTCTTCTTTTTTATACTGTAAAATATCTTCATCCGATAACTTTGAAAGATTATAAAAATCTTTATAAAGGCGAAGTATTATCTTTTTTTCTTCACTATCCGCACAGTCGATTGCCTTTTTTAGGTATTCTTCGTGGGTAGTATTTCTGTAATCTGTTAAATTTTGTGTTTCAACGCGAACAAAACCAAAATATATTCTGTAATCGTTTGTGGTAATTGTTAACGCTTTTTCAAGTTCTTCTTTCGCGCTATTAAAATTTCTTCTTTCCAAATGAAATTCAACGCGGTTTAAAACACGGTCAAGCTCAAGGTATTGTTCGCCCGACAACGTAGTTTTTTCTTGTTCTTCCTTTTTTTCTTCGTATAACGAATTATAAAGCTTTATGGCTTTTTCGTTGTCAAACTGCTTTTTGCAAACGGTACAAAGCCCAGTTCCTTTATCGTATCCTATATTAAGTTCTGCCCCACAGTATGGGCATTTTGCATTTGGTTTTTGTTCTTGCATAACACTCCTAATATGCGTTTACGCATCTATACGGTAGTTTTTTTTGTTTTTGTATTATATTGTTATCCCTTTAAAATCGTTAAGGCTTATTATTTGTTCGCATTTTTGGGTGGTAATAAAATCACGCATTATTACGTTTATATAATTTATTTGTTCAAACTCTTTTAAGTTTTCAATATATTCGCTAACGTTTTTATTATGCGCTCTTTCGCGTGACCAAGGTCCAAAAATAAGATTGCCATCGGTTAGCTGTGCTTGTAAAACAAAAATACCTTTATACCCTTCGTCTCTAAATTTTTCTTCTATTCTTTGGAAGTAGGTAGGAAATGCGTTATAAATCAAATTTTTGCTACTACCCTTGTGATATTCTTCAAAATAATAAGAATTTAGGCTCATATCCGCGTGAGAGCAGTTATCGTTGTTACGCGTAAATAAATAGTTTATTTCGCCAAATTCAGCCGACCTGTCGCCCCAAAATACTATACACTTTCCGCGTGCCTCACCTAAGGTAAGTTCGCTTATAAATTGCAAGTCAGTTTTATCGGTATCGTTAAAAACAAGCAAATTGTCATCCAAGAAAAATTCTTCAATTAGCTCGCGAACACGATGTTGGCTACCACCGCTAAAATGTTGAAAATCTAAAAATAAAACTTCGCTTGGGTTTTTAATAATAAAGTTATAAATATCTTGCAAAATAGGTATAAATTCTGTTCCGTTTATTATACTGTGAAATATAACCAACTCACCGTCTTTTTGGTTTACCCTTAAGTCAAAATATCTTACGCCAGATAAAAGTTGTTCATTAACGGTGTAACATTGAGTTTCACCAAGCCAAACCATTCCTTTCGTGCCTGCATCGTGGCTACCGGGGATTACGATATCTTGCAATAAGCATTCATCATCAATATCTGCCATCCATCTTGAATAAAATTCATCTGCGCCTTTAAATTTTATAAAACATTTTCCGCTTACGGCAACTATTATGGCAAATAAAATTACAACCGTTAGTATAAAACCAAGTGTTTTTTTAATAAATTTTAACATATCTTTTCCTCACTAAAAAATGCTAACGATATCACAAACAAAGATTGATTTTTTAAGCGGATTTTAAACGTGATAGGGTTAAAAAAATTAAAAAAGTGACGCTTATTAAGTTATAGCGCCACTTTTGTTATTCTGGTAATTGCATTGTGCCAAGTTCGTTACAGCGTACGCGTAAAAGCTCTGCTATTTGATATTTATCAAGCCCCTTTTCAACAAGGTCGGTATAATAAATAGGTTTATCAACAACGTAAACCTTTTCTTTTTTACGAAGATAGGTTAAATAAATTGGTAAATCCATTCCCTTTTTGTGGCAATATTTTGCAAGAGTTACAAATCCCGAAAAGAAACCCGTAAGAGTGTTAAAATAACCGTTTGAAGAATCTTCGGGGAAAATAACCAAAGAAGCGTTATTTTCAAGTGTTCTTAAACTTTCTTTAAGGGTGTTTTTAAAACGGTGATCACGATAGGTTGAAATTAAAGTTAATCCCCTATAAAACGCCCAAGCAACCGGAGCCGCTATTATGCAAAATAACTTTGACCAAAATTTTTTCCAATGTTTTTTTTGACAAAAATAAACTTCAGAAAGATATTTATAAACCTCTTTTAAACTTGAGTTCATCTCGTAAGTGCCCCAAAATCTAAATGGTTTTGGAAAGTGCATTTCTAAAGTAAGAGGCGCGCTTGCCCCTACGTGATTACTTAGAACAAGCGATCTATCTTGAAATTCCTCGCCAAGAAAAACAAAGCGCGGTTTTTTTATAAAAATTTTTAAAATTGCCTTAACGCATTTAAACCAACCGCGTCTTTCACCAGGCTTAAGTTTGTTTTTCTTGTCTTTTGCCATTTTGCTCCACTTTTTTTAATCTATTTCAATTTACCTAAAACGATTAAGCATTTTGCTATTACTTTTTAAGCGATTAATGTTTTTTAAACTTAATTAAGTGCGTTACGGTAACGCACAATTATTATATATTACTAATAGAAAAATTTCAAGCGATTTTAAGCATTTTTTTGCCTGCTTTCATTCTTTTCGCCTATCTTTCACAATTCAACACACAGTTGTTTGTTTGTTGCACAAAAAACACTTGCACTTTATTAAATTTATTGATATAATAATCAGTGTAAATATTAAAATGTTGTTGCGCTAAATGCGCAATTAGGTGAATAATGAAAATACTAAAAAAACTTAGCGCGATTTTTATTTGTTTTGCGCTTTTATTCTTGTCGGCTTGTAATACAAGCGAACCCATTGTTTCTAATATGTTTGCTTCACAATATTGGCTTACTAATGCCGAAACCGACGTTGGCGAAATCAACGAAACAAGCGTTTATACAATTTCATTCGTTGAATCCGAAGCCGAAGAAGGCGAAACGCAATTAAAGTCAACCTTAAGCGGAACTTTAACAACTAATATTCAAAATACTACTTACGAAAATCAAAAGTGTTACAAATTTACAACTTCACTATCAACAAGCGGAACTTATACTTACGGTGATAAATCAGTTGACTTTAACGACACAATTACTTCAACCGTTTACTTTTTGGGAATATCGGCAAAATTCTTTCCGCTATATAGCGAAAAATCCGTAAACACTTTATCGCCAACTAAAGTTTCTAACTTTGAATTCGTTACTCTTTCATATAAGGTTAGCACCAAGTATAACAAAGAAGAAAACAGTGCGCTTGTAAAGGTTGTTTCAACAGCCCCCGAAGATGCATCATATAAGGTTACTGAAGGCGAAAGAACTTATAACAAACTTACTAAAAATAGCGCGTTTCTTGATAACGAAAGTTTAATTTTTATTCCACGCGCAAGCGATTTGTTAGCAGGTTTTTCATCTTCTTTCAACACTATCGACGCGCTCTCTCAAAGAGTTTACGCTATGAATCTTTCCGTATCTTCAAGCGCGCCAACAAGCGAAATTACTCTTAAAGACGGTTACTCTATCGATGGGCAACCCGTTAACCCAACCTTTACTTGTTACAACGCAACTATTTCAATCTCTGATACCTTTTCGGGCTCACCTTTAAAATTATATTATAGTTCGGATGCTAAAACCCACGGCAAACGCCTTGTTCAAATGGAAAGCGAGCTTGCTTACTCTCTTGGTAAAATAGTTTACAAATTAAAATCAGTAACTCACGCTTAGTATTTATATTTTGCTAATTATATCGTACAAAGGAAACTATGGAACAAGTACCTCAGCCCCAACTGTGTGGCAATTTTAAAACTTATTTTTATTACAATTTAAACTTACGCAAATAGCGCGCCTTTTATTTCATTGTTTACCGATGAATAATTTTGCGTTCGCTTTTTTGCGGACGCTTTTTTATTGCTTTTACGTAAAATAAAAAGCAAAATAAAATGGGACGGTAAACGAATATGGAAGATTTAAAAGAAAACGAGCTATTAACCCAAGAATTTACCCAGGATATTTTAAAAATAATCCGCGAAAATTCGGGCGAAAATTTGCGCGAACTCCTTAGCGACTATCACGAAAACGATATTGCCGAAACGTTAGAACTTTTATCCCCACAAGAGCGTAAAAAACTTTATAACACCCTAAGTGACGAAGTCCTATCCGAAATTTTTGCCTTTTTAGAAAATCCCGCGCCTTTTGTTGAAGAACTTTCAAACGAAAAGGTTGCCGACATTATCGAGAACATGGCTTCGGACGACGCGGTTGACCTTTTAGAAGAACTTGATGAAGATAAGCAACGCGACCTTATCGAACTTTTAGATGAAGAAGTAGCACACGACGTTGAACTTATAAACGCTTATAGCGATGAAGAAATAGGTAGCTTGATGACTAACGACTTCGTTTGCGTTAACCAAAATTTAAGCGTTAAAAACGCTATGAAAAAAGTTGTAAACGATGCGGGCGAAAATAACAATATTTCTACTATTTTTGTAACCGATGACGATGGCGTTTATAAAGGTGCGTTTTATCTTCGCGACCTTGTTATTGCAAGAAGCGAAACTCCGCTTGAAAAAATTATAATTGGCTCATTCCCACACGTTTACGCCTTTGATAAAATTGATGAACGACTTGCCGACGTTAAAGAGTATGCCGAAGCTATTTTACCTATATTAGATGCCGATAACAAGCTTATAGGCGCACTTACAAGCAGTGATATCGTTGAAGCAGTTGAAGAAGAACAAACCGAAAACTACGCAAAACTTGCTGCTCTTCCCGAAGAAACTTTTGAAAAAACAGGTACTCGCGGTATTATACTTAACGCTTTTAGAAGGCTTCCTTGGCTTTTAATATTGTTATTTTTAAGCTTATTTATTGGCGCGTATATTGGTCTTTTTGAAAGCGCGATTATCGCTCTTCCTATTTTAGTTAACTTCCAACAACTTATATCGGGTATGAGTGGTAACGCCGGCACTCAAACTTTAGCGGTAACGGTTAAACTTTTAGACGATCCCGATTTAACAACCAAAGAAAAAGTAAAACACGTTTTAAACGAAATTAGAATTGGTCTTATAATCGGTTTAGTCACCGGCATAATATCTGCAATAGCGATTAGTGCTTACGCCTATATTACTTCAAACGATCCATCATTTCTAACCGCTATTAACGTTGGTGGCGCTGTTGGCCTTGCAATGTTAGCATCTTCAACAACCTCAACCCTTACCGGTTGTATTATTCCTATCACTTTAGATAAATTAAAAATAGACCCTGCAACTGCAAGCGGACCACTTATTACCACTTTAAACGACTTTATTGCAATAACCGTTTACTACGGAATAGCATTATTGATTTTATTGTAATTTTATAAATTTAAAAAACCACGCTTTCCATAGTGTGGTTTTTCGTTTTTTAATATAATTTTTTTTCGTGTTTTTGTTTATATCAATCAAAAAAGCCTATCGTTTGATAGGCTTTTTTCTTATTATTTAGTTAGTTAATCAACTTATAGGGGCACTTTTTAGTTTTCGCCGTTTGTTTCGGTTGTGTTTTCGCTATCATTTTCTACGCCTTCGGTTGCAACTTCATTAGCTACAACTTCGCCGTTTTCGGTTAAAACTTCTTCGCCTAAATCTTCCTTTTCTTCTTCAGCGTGAGGAACAACAGCAACAGTAACCACTCTGCCACCATCAACCTTCATAACCTTAACGCCCTTAGTATCTCTACCGATTTTTGAAACGTCGCACGCAGGTGTTCTAATAACTATACCATTATCGGCAATAAGCATAATATCTTGATCATCTTTAACGAGTTTTAAACTTACAAGTCTGCCAGTTTTATCGTTAAATACGCCCGCTTTAATACCCTTACCACCACGAGATTGTAAACGATAATCTTCAATATCACTACGCTTACCAAAACCGTTTGCGCTTATAGTTAAAACGTCAAATTCTGGTTTAACAACAGTCATATCAACAAGCATATCATCGTCGCTTATTAACATACAGCGAACGCCTTGAGTATCTCTGCCCATAGCGCGAACGTCGTGTTCGCTAAATCTAATACACTTACCTTCGTAAGAAGCGGCTAAAATTTCATCATCACCAGAAGAAACTTGAACTGAAATAAGTTCGTCGCCTTCGTTTAGGTTAATAGCAATCTTACCGTTCTTTCTAATATTATCAAATTCACTTACCGCTGTTTTCTTGATTAAACCGCGACGTGTTGCTAAAACAATGTATTTCTTACCGTCAACCGCCACCGCATTTTCTTCGTTTGCAACAGCAGATACTTCTTCTACGTTAGCGTTTTCACCGCCGTTTACTGCGTTTTGTTCGCCTACTTCTTCGCCTAATTCTTCACTTGCTTTTTCGCCTGCATTCGTTTCGTTAAGCGGAATAATTGCAGAAACGTGCTCGCCTTCGGCAAGTGGTAATAAATTTACCATTGCCCTACCACGCGCAGCCTTAAGACCTTCTGGAATTTCGTAACCCATTAGCCTATAAACCTTACCGAAGTTAGTAAACATCAACAAGCGGTCGTGAGTTGAAGAGATAAACATATCTTCAACAAAGTCTTCTTCTTTTGGCTTGTGACCGGTTACACCCCTACCGCCACGCTTTTGAGCGCGGTATTCTTCAAGTGATAAACGCTTGATGTATCCCAAGTGAGTAACGCTAATAACAACGTCTTCTTTCTTAACAAGGTCGGCAATGTCGATTTCAGAAAGGTCGTAAGAAAGCTCGGTTTTTCTTGGGGTTGGATATTTTTCTTTAAGTTCAATAAGTTCGTTTCTAATAATAGCAAGAACTCTTTCAGGTTTTGCTAAAATATCGCGAAGGTCTGCCATTAATTCTTCTAATGCGGCAAGTTCGGCTTGTAATTTTTCAACTTCTAAAGAAGTTAAACGTTGTAAACGCATATCTAAAATAGCGTTTGCTTGCTTTTCAGAAAGCTCGAATGAAGCAATTAAGTTTGCTTGTGCTTCTTGACGATCGCGTGAGCGTTTGATTACAGCAATTACTTCATCGATTGAAGAAAGCGCAATAACTAAACCTTTAACGATATGTTCGCGTTCTTCAGTTTTTGCAAGATCGTATTTAGTTTTTCTTGTAACAACGTCGATTTGGTGTTTAACGTAAGCTTCAAGAATTTGTTTTAGGTTAAGAATTTTTGGTTCGCCGTCAAGCAAGGCAAGTAAGGTAATACCGTTACTAACTTGAAGTTCGGTGTGCTTATAAAGCATATTTAGTAAAACTTGTGGATTTGCATCTTTTTTAACGTCGATAACAATTCTCATACCGTGACGGTCTGACTCGTCGTTAATATCTGCAATGCCTTCGATTTTTTTATCTTTTACAAGCTCTACAATGTATTTAATAAGCTTTTCTTTGTTAACTTGATAAGGAAGCTCGGTTACAACTATTCTGTGCCTTGTTCCGTTATTAAAGTCTTCAATTTCACATCTACTTCTTAAAATAACACTACCACGACCGGTGCGGTAAGCATTCTTAACACCCGCTCTACCAAGTTGAATTGCTCCGGTTGGATAGTCTGGTGCGGGAATGTATTCCATCAATTCATCGATAGTTATTTCAGGATTTTCAATTAAAGCGATAGTACCGTTAATAACTTCGGTTAGGTTGTGTGGCGGAATGTTCGTTGCCATACCAACGGCAATACCGTCCGACCCGTTAACTAAAAGGTTAGGGAATTTTGATGGTAAAACGGTTGGTTGCATGCGCGTATCGTCAAAGTTAGGATAAAAATCAACAGTTTCTTTATCGATATCGCGTAAAAGTTCAACTGCAAGCTTACTCATTCTTGCTTCTGTGTAACGGTATGCAGCCGGTGGATCGCCGTCAACCGAACCAAAGTTACCGTGACCGTCTACAAGTGGTAGGTTGGTTGAGAAATCTTGTGCAAGTCTTACGAGCGCATCGTAAACCGAACTATCGCCGTGTGGGTGATATTTACCAAGAACGTCACCAACGATTGCAGCACATTTCTTATACGCCTTTTCAGGAGCTAAGCCCATTTCGTTCATAGCGTAAAGTATTCTTCTGTGAACGGGCTTTAAACCGTCGCGCACGTCGGGAATAGCACGCGAAACGTTAACCGCCATAGCGTAAGCAATAAATGATTTTTTAAGTTCGTTATCAACTTCGATATTGATTATATTCGTTTGTGCAAGCGTTTGACGAAATTCTTCGGTCAATGCGCTATTCATTTCTTTTTTAGTTGCCATAACAAATTCACCTACCCAGCTTAAATATCAAGATTTTCAACGAGTTTAGAGTTTTCTTCAATAAACTTACGGCGAAGTTCAGGTTGATCGCCCATAAGTAAACTAAAGGTGTTTTCAGCTTCTTGCGCGTCTTCCATAGAAACGCGAAGTAAAGTTCTTGTTGCAGGGTTCATAGTAGTTTCCCAAAGTTGTTCTGCGTTCATTTCACCAAGACCTTTATAACGTTGAATGTCGCATTTACCCATAACTTCTAATTCACTCTTTAATTCTTCATCAGAATAGCAATATTTTTCAACCTTACCCTTAGTTAGTTTGTAAAGTGGGGGTTGAGCGATATATACGTGACCTTGTTCAACAAGTGGACGCATGTATCTAAAGAAGAAAGTTAATAGTAATATTCTAATATGGCTACCGTCAACGTCAGCATCTGTCATACAAATAATTCTATCGTATCTAATCTTAGAAACGTCAAAATCTTCTTGCATACCGCCACCGAACGCGGTAATCATACTTTTAATTTCTTCATTTTCAAGCGCGCGGTTAGGTCTTACCTTTTCAACGTTTAATATCTTACCGCGAAGTGGTAAAATAGCTTGGAATCTTCTATCTCTGCCCTGTTTAGCAGTACCGCCTGCCGAGTCACCCTCGACAAGGAAAATTTCACAAAGTTCGCTGTTTTTTTCCGAACAGTCGGCAAGTTTACCTGGAAGCGCAACACTTTCAAACGCGCTTTTTCTAGTAGCTTCACGAGCCTTACGAGCAGCCTCTCTTGCTCTTTTTGCAGTTATACATTTCATTATAACTTCTTTAGCGGCAGCTGGATTTTCTTCAAGGAAAGAACCGAAAACTTCGTTCATTGCGCGTTGTACAAGCGGACGGATTTCGGCATTACCAAGTTTTGTTTTGGTTTGACCTTCAAACTGTGGTTCGGGAAGTTTAACCGAAATTACGGCAACGATACCCTCACGCACGTCTTCCCCAGATAAAGAATCGCTTTCTTTTAAAAGGTTTAAAGAGCGACCGCGTTCGTTTACTATTTTTGTAAGGGCAAACTTAAACCCATCCAAATGCGAACCGCCTTCTTGCGTGTTTATGTTGTTTGCAAAGGTATAAATAGTTTCCGAGAAACTGTCGTTATAAGAAAGGGCAAGTTCAATAGTTACGTCGCCAAAAGATTGTTCAAAATAAAATGGCGTTTCAAACATTGCAACTTTATTTTTATTTAAATCTTCAACAAAGTGACGAATACCACCTTCATAATAAAATTCTTCAAAAGCAGTTTGACCTTCGCGCTTATCTTCAATAGTGATACGTAAGCCCTTGTTTAAGTAAGCAAGCTCACGTAAGCGCACCTTTACCGTTTCGTAATTAAAAATAGTGCTTTCAAAAATTTCAACGTCTGGCATAAAGGTAACCATAGTACCCGTTTTATCAGCGCTACCTATAACCGCTAATTCGCGTTGTGGAACGCCACGGTTGTATGTTTGCTTATAATGATTACCGTTTTGGTAAACTTCAACTTCAAGCCATTCAGAAAGCGCGTTAACAACGGATAAGCCTACACCGTGTAAGCCACCCGAAATTTTATATCCGCCACCGCCGAACTTACCGCCTGCGTTAAGCTTTGTTAAAACTACTTGAACTGCAGATACCCCTTCGGTGTGGTGAATACCGGTAGGAATACCACGACCGTTATCGGTTACAGAACAAGATCCGTCGGCATTGATGCAAACGTTAATCGTGTCACAATGACCTGCAAGCGCTTCGTCGATAGAATTATCAACTATTTCTTGAATAAGGTGGTGTAAGCCCCTTAAATCGGTTGTACCGATATACATACCGGGTCTTTTACGAACGTGTTCTAAACCTTCAAGTACTTGAATTTGACCTTCACCGTACTGACCTGAAACTGTTCCTACCTTTTCTTCTTTTTCCATTTTAACCTCACACGTGTATAATAAATTTAATATAAAATAAATTCTTTATATCAATTTATATAATTATATAATTATATTAT
>JAFWXT010000072.1 GCA_017522945.1 Clostridia bacterium | reverse complement strand
GGCTATCAATTTGTTTTATCGTGAACTTCCAAGACTTTCCGTTGACATAGACCTAGACTATATTGGCGATACGAAAGAAGAAATGGAAAAGGATAAAGAAGAATTGTGGAACTTCTTGCAAATGACGTTATTCCAAAAGAATTATTCGCTTTCGCCACAAAGCAAAAGATATTTTGCTTTAGATTCTGCCGTTTTTCAATATATAAACAACGCAGGCAATCGTGATAACATCAAAATAGAAATAAACTATCTTGATAGAAAGCACGTTCTTCCATTAAACGATAAACCGATTAAAACTCCCGTTGCCGAAAGTGATACGTGCGTAAAAGTTTTAAGCGCTTGCGAGTTGTATGGAAGTAAACTTGCTGCTTTAATTGGTCGTTGTAAGCCGAGAGATATTTACGACGTTTATGGTCTGATTGAAAGCGGTATTATTGAAGATAAAGAAATGCTTAAAAAGTGCACAATCTTCTATAACTGTATCGGTGGAGATGCTAGTATTTGCGACGTTTCACTTGATATTTTAGACGGTGTTACGGATAGAGATATCAATAGGCAATTAAAACCAATGCTTAACAAAAACGACCGTTTCAAAAAAGATACGATAATTGCATCAATAAAAGAATACTTGCAAGAATTGCTTGTGTTTAGCGATAACGAAAAAGAATTTGTTAAAGAGTTCGCTAATAAGAATTATCGCCCCGAACTTTTATTTGAAGATAAAGAAATTGTAGAACGCATCTCTGCACACCCGATGGCATTGTGGCGCGTTAGAGAAAATTAAAAACTTTTATAAATATGACGTAAGTTGTCATATTAAATGTGGTATATTAAAAAACATACAAAGGAAGATAAAGTATGAGTAAAGAGATGGTCAGCAAAGAAAATTCTATTTTAAAACCAAATAATACTATTCCGTTGGATCAACGAACGGAAGAGCAGGCAATCATAAAGAAAGCCATAGGTCTTGTTGAAAAAGGATTAAAAGAGTGTAAAGAAAGTTCAAAGGCTTTTTATAAAGGGTGTTTAACTGAGATTGATGCATTGGATTTAATGATTAAGTCGGAGAATTATACCCCTGCAGAGAAGAAAGATTTTGAAAAAAGGATGGCTATTTTAGTAGACCTGCTTGATAAAAAAGACAATCAAGCAAAAGCCATTTTAATTGGTGGGGGTTTGGTTTGTGCTGCAATTTTAGGGTATTTAATAGGTAAGAAAAAGTAGAAGTAAATTAAAGGCAACAATAAGTGAAATCTTGTCAAAAGATATTATACGTGCAGATATACAATAAATTTTTTTAGAAAAATACTTCCTATAGTTTAAACTATTAGGAAGCAACAAGGAGATAAAAATGGCAAATATTGATGAAAAGGTATTATGGGGTGCGGCAGTAAAATTAAGAGATAAATGTGATCCTGCTGACTATAAAAACGTTGTTTTAGGTTTAGTATTCCTTAAATACGTTAGTGATAAATATTTAGCAAAATATAATGAATTAAAAACTTTCAATGATGGTAGAGAAAATGATGCCGATTATTACATAGAAGACCACGTGTTTATTGTCCCAAAGGAAGCATTGTGGCCTTATATTGCATCTTTTTCTAAAGATGAATCTTTAGGTCAAAAGATAGATAATGCTTTTGTTGCTTTGGAAAAAGATAACGAGCAGTTAAAAGGTATTTTGCCAAAAACTTATTCAAAGAGTGATTTAGATAAGACGGCATTAGGTGAATTAGTAGATTTCTTCACTACACATTTAAAAATGGAAGATGCTGACGGAGACTTCTTTGGTCAAATTTATGAATATTATATTGGCGCATTTGCTACGTATATTCCGCAAAAAGGCGGTGAGTTTTTTACCCCTCAAAGCATAGTAGAACTAATGGTTGATATCCTTGAACCGTATAAAGGTAGAGTTTTTGATCCTTGCTGTGGTTCGGGTGGTATGTTTGTTCAATGTTCAAAGTTTGTAAAAGAACATCAAGGTAGGGTAGATGACATTGCTATTTATGGGCAAGAAAGTAATCCCGGCACTTGGAAAATGGCAAAGATGAACTTAGCTATTCGTGGATTAGAAGGAAACTTAGGCGAAAAGAACGGAGATTCATTTACTGAAGATTTACATAAATCGTTAAGAGCAGACTTCATTTTAGCGAACCCACCCTACAATTTAAAAGATTATTGGAAAGCAACGCTTGAAGGCGATCCTCGTTGGGTTTTTGGTTCTCCTGATAGAAAAAATGCTAACTATGCTTGGTTGGAATTAATGTATTCTAAACTTGCACCTGCGGGAAAAGCTGCAATATTGATGCCAAACGGTGCAACTACAAGTAATACTGATGATGACAAGAAAGTTAGAACAGAAATGATAAAATCGGGTAAAGTTGCTGCTATTATTGACTTGCCGGACAAGATGTTCTCTAATACGGGCATAAGTGTTCAATGTTGGGTATTAAATAGGGCAAAAACAAATACTGATGTTCTTTTTATCAATGCTACAAATATGGGCAAGATGGTAACTAGAAAGTTGAGAGTTTTTGAGCCTAAAGAAATCAAATTAATTGCTGAAACGTATCACAAATACAATAAAGGTGATTACACAGAAAATGATGACAAAAAAGGATTCTGTAAAAAGGCTTCTTTTGAAGAGATTAAGGGTAAAGATTATTCTCTTAATCCGGGAAGATACGTAGGTGTAGACGAATCGGGTAAATTGTCGGACGAAGAATTAAAAGTTCAACTTAAGCAAACTGCTCAAGAATTATTTGATTTAATGGAAGAGGGTAAGTCGTTAGAAGAAAAAGTTAAAGATATTCTTCTTGCAGAGATTGAATAATGTTAACTATGTGTTGTTG
>JAFWXT010000071.1 GCA_017522945.1 Clostridia bacterium | reverse complement strand
GCTTTACTGTTGAGCAGTATATCGACACCTTTCACGATTTAAAAATTTGGAATGAAATGTGTGAGTTAGAAACGGGCATTTGCGGGCTAAAAGAAGTGCATTGGATTAGCAACCATTTACACGTTGGTATTATTAGGCTTGGTAGATTAGAATTTCAACCCGGCTTATTAGAGCAAGATGCAACGCTTGGCGATAAAATAATAAAAAAGGGCGAAAGGGTATATCATATTCACATACCTTTTGGCGAGCCACTTACAAAGGATGCGATTGATAATTCATTTGAACTTGCTAAAAAATATTTTAAAAAGGGCGCGTATTTGCATTTAACAAGTTGGGTTTTAGATCCTACCCTTAAAAATTTATTAAAGCCCGATAGTAATATTTTAGCCTTTGCATCACGTTTTAATATTTATAAAACAATGGAAAGATATGCTATTGAAAGATTTGTTTTTTTAATTGTAAAAGAAAATAAAAACGATTACGAGCCTAAAAATTCTTTCCAACGCGCCTTGAAAGAAGCGCTTTTAAAAGGGCAAAAGTTTTATTCGGGCTTTGGAATAATTCAAATAAAATAATCCATATAAACAAAAAAAAGAGTTCCTTAATCAAAAAGGAACTCTTTTTATGTAAAACTATTAAATTGCTTTATTTTTTAATGCTTCAAGCATGATAACTGCGCTTGTCTTATTGGTTGCAAGTGGAATTGCTTGAACGTCACATAAACGAAGTAATGCAGAAACGTCGGGTTCGTGTGGTTGTGCAGTTAATGGGTCACGCAAGAAAATAATAAGATCGAGCTCACCGTTCGCAAGCATTGCGCCGATTTGTTGATCGCCACCAAGCGGTCCACTTTTCATACGTTGAATTTTTAAACCAGTTTCGCCCATTATCAAAGTGCCTGTTGTTCCGGTTGCACAAAGGTCGTGATTTGTTAAAACGTCTTTGTACTTTTTAGCAAGTTCAATTATTTCATTTTTCTTTTTGTCGTGTGCAATTAGTGCTATTTTCATTACTTTATCCTTTATTAATAAACATTTTATCAATATAAATATATCATAAAAAAGATATTAAGTCAATATTTTGATTAGCTAATTACTAACTTTGATTATATGTGATATTTATATAACATTATATATAGTTGACAAACAATTATATGTAACGAATTTTAATAGAAAAAAACGTCGGGAATTAGCGTGATACTCTTAACGGAGTATCACGCAGTCAAATCCGTCTTCGACGGATGAAATCCACCTGCGGTGGATGAAATCGAGTACGCGATTAAATCCTGCTTCGCAGGGCTGTATTTAGACGGATTTGATTTCATCCAAGGGCTTGTCCTTGGATTTCATCTGAACGAAGTGAAGATTTCATCGTTGCCTTGCAACGATTTCATTAAACCATCAGAAAAAGAGATAACATTACGGCTATAAACCGTTTTGTTATCTCTTTTTGCCGTTATAAGGGTTTGAGCTTTGCCCATTATGCGTTGACCAGTCAAATGCAATGCTCGCACTTAAAGGCGTTTTTCAAATTCTCCGCTAAGAAGATCACCCATTTTACCTGACGTTTTTTTATGCGATAAAAAATAAATAAAAGCTTGTTATGGTAGGGAAGGGTATATTAAAGGAAAAATGATAGTATTTTGAAAACAAAAAATTTTTTTAAAAAACCCTAAAAATCATGTCACTATGTTGTTGCAAAAATTGAAAACGTATGTTATAATAAATACGAACAAACGTTCTAAAAATGTTGTTACCGTACTGTTGTTCTTGCAATCTTTTAAGATAAAAGGGGGTGAAAATAAAATAATTTTGTAAAAAATTCAAAAATCATGTCACTATGTTGTTGCATTTTAAAAAAAACGGTATATAATGGGGGTATGACAAGGCGAGAAGTCACAAAAAAACAAAGGGGGATTGTTTCGATGGAGAACGTTGTTAATACACTTTTATATTGCTATCCATCTTTTCAAAGTGTTTTAGACGGAATGGAAAAATTGGCTTATTATAAGGCTATGGTATCATTTTGTGATAGTAATCGAACTGTTGAACAGGTTGAAAAGATTTTACAAATCAATATTCAAAAAGAGCGTTTAAGCAAGATAAAACGCATTGTAGAGTATGCTTTAAGCGATTTTAATAAAGATGAATATAAGCTTATTGCAGAAAAATTTTTTAACAAGTCTTATGGTATTAAAGATGAATATAGTCAAAGACATTATTTTAGAAAGCAAAAAAATCTTTTTGAAAAGCTTGTTTTAAAATTTGAAGAAATGGGTGTTAATGAAGATTGGTTTGAGAAAAATTGTAGCGATATATATTTTTTAAACGCAAAATATTTAACTATTAAAAAAATGGGGAAAAGAAAGACAAAAAACTGTAAAACTATTATAAATATTTAATTTTGTAAAAAATTCAATATTTAAAAACTTAATATTTAAAATTTTAAAAATCATCGTCGTTGTCCTGTGAAATAGCAAGTTTTACGTTTGTTTGCGCTTTGGGTTTAAATAGTAGGTAAACAACGCTTAAACATGTAATTGAAAGAGCTACGATTATAACGATTTTCATGGTTGAATCGATTGAGGTATTAGAGTTTTGGGTGGGCTCTTTAATTGAAGAGTTGGTTGTACTTTGATCGCTTGAATCTTGTTTAATTAGGGGGATTTCGTGAAGTGGGATTTCAAATGGAGAAAAGGCGCTTCTTCTAACGTAACCTATGTAGCCGTTTGAATAAACGTAACAAAAATTTTCACTCTGTATTTGCAAAATACCATAAATTAGTGCAGTGTCGCCGTAAGAAAGAACTGTTTTTGGGTAATTTTTATTACTATCGGCAAATAAAATTTCATCGGCTATTATTTTAACTGAAAAATTTGGATATGGATTATACACCCTATCTTCATATAGTAGCAAATCACAGGTTTTTAAATAACCTTCACAGGAGGGGATAGTTGAGTCGTCATCCATATAAATAACGCGCGTGCTATCGTCGCCTATTTGCAAAACTTTAACGAAATAACTTTTGGGAATATAAAATTTTATCATAGTGCAAGCCATATCCGAATATAAGGCCGTTTGATCATTTGTAATCCTTGCCCAAACGGTTTCGTTAGCATTAACCTTTTTAGCAGGTTTTTCTGCCACTAAAAATGGTTGAATTAGAATAAAATTTATAAATAAGAAAATAATCGTGCATTTAAGTGTTTTCATAGTAAAACAATTATAACTTAAAATCGTGGGGAAAATAGGTCGAAAGTGGTCGGCTTTAAGAAGTGTTTGTCAAATGAATGAAATTGTAAAAAAAATTATGCAAATTGAAAGCGAACAGTTTAAAAGAAAAAACTCACCCCTTAATAGTTATAACAAGGGGGATAAAGTACATAAAAAGCAACTTGCTTTTCATAAATGTAAGAAAAATAACAGGTGGGTATTCGGGGGGAACAGAAGCGGAAAAACCGAGTGTGGCGCTGTTGAAAGCGTTTGGATTGCAAGGGGTATTCATCCATACCGAGAAAACAGAAAAAACGTTTTTGGATGGGTTGTTTCACTTACCCAACAAGTTCAACGCGACGTTGCGCAAAAGAAAATATTGCGCTATTTAAACGATTGCGATATAGTTGATATTATTATGAGTTCGGGGCGTAAAGATAGCCCGGATAAGGGTATAATAGACCAACTGATCGTTAAAAACGCGCTTGGTGGAGTTTCTACTATAGGTTTTAAAAGTTGCGATCAAGGGCGTGAAAAATTTCAAGGCGCATCGCTTGATTTCGTGTGGTTTGATGAAGAACCGCCACAAGACGTTTATGAAGAGTGTAAACTGCGCTTGCTTGATAAATGTGGAACTATGTTCGGTACAATGACTCCACTTAAGGGTTTAACTTTTGTTTATGATGAAATTTATTTAAACTGTAATCATTCAAAAGAAGTGTGGTACGAGTTTATGGAATGGGCGGACAACCCATATCTTAATCAAAAAGAAGTGCAAAAGCTTACCGAAAGTTTGTCAAAAGATATACTTGATTCGCGTAGATACGGCAGATTTAAGGCGGGAAGTGGGGCAGTTTATAACGAATTTGACGAGAATATTCACGTAATAGAACCCTTTCCAGTCCCATTTGATTGGCAGGATGAGTTGTCGATAGACCCGGGTTTAAATAATCCCTTGTCTTGTCATTTTTACGCCGTTGATTACGACGGAAACGTTTACGTAGTTGCAGAGCATTACGAAGCGGAAAAAACGGTTGATTATCACGCTAAGAAAATTAAGGAAATTGCAAACAGGTTAAACTGGCATACACGCCCCGACGGTAGGCTTAGCGCACTTATAGATAGCGCTGCAAATCAAAAGACTCTTGCCAGTTCAAAAAGCGTTACGCAATTATTTTTTGAGCATGGAATTGCATGTAATCCTAACGTAAATAAGGATAAATTTAGTGGAATATCAAGGGTTAAAGAGTATTTTGCCACCAAAAAGTTGTTTATATTTCCATGTTGCGAAAAATTGATTAAAGAGATTAAATCCTACCGTTGGGGCGAGGGGGATATTCCCATCAAAAAGGACGATCACGCGCTGGATGAACTTAGATATTATATAATGTCTAGACCAAATAAAACTCCGCCTAAAGCGAACTTGACCGATATTCAAAAGGATAAGGAACGATTGATTAGAAGACTTAAAAATAAAGGGGGATAAATAAGCTTTGGAGCGTGAAAAAATTTACAAAAAAATACAAAAAGCGTTGTTGAAACGCGCGCTCGGTTATGAAGCAAGCGAAACTATTGAAGAATACGCGATGAACGGTGATGATATGACGATAGTAAAAAAAAAGGTAACTACTAAAAACGTACCACCCGATATTTCGGCAGTTAAAGTTTTGCTTGAAAACTTTTCGGAAAATGAGATTACGAATTTAAACGAGCTTAGCGACGCTCAATTAGAGCACGAAAAACAACGATTACTTGCGCTTTTAAAGGAGAAAAGTAAAATTGAAGATAATTAAAGATAATAAAAAAATAGTGTGCGATATTAAGGGCTGTAATAATCTTGCAAAATATAAACTGGTACTCGACGTTGGCGCGATTGAATATATGCGCATTTGTGAAGATTGTTTAAAGAGCTTTTATAAAGAAGCATCTAAAAAAATTAGGGAGGAAGATGAACGTGAGTCATCAAACGTTAAAAAACAAAAAATCAAAAAATGAATTTTATGAAGAATTAGCCAAAGAAGTTACCGAAGATTTTGAAAGGCGACGCGAAGAACGTAGAACTTTAGAACAACAATGGCAACTAAATATGAATTTTTTAATGGGTAATCAATATGCTGAAATTAGTCCAACAGGCGAAATTGAAGAAGAGTCGGGCGGTTATTACTGGCAAGGTAGAAACGTATATAACCATATTGCACCCATATTTGAAACTCGTGTTGCTAAGCTTTCAAGGGTTAGACCTATTATGTCGGTTAGAGCTTCGGGTGAGCAAGAAAGCGACTTGAAAAGTGCAAAAATGGCAACTGCGCTTTTAAACTCAACTTTTTCGAGATTAGAGTTAAGTGACGTTATAAACCGTGCTACGCTTTGGAGTGAGACCTTGGGTACTGCCTTTTATAAAATAGTTTGGAATAAAAAAGGCGGTAAAAAGATAGGTG
>JAFWXT010000070.1 GCA_017522945.1 Clostridia bacterium | reverse complement strand
CCTAGTGGATTTGTTGGGGGGAAACTTCTTGAAACAAAAGAATTCCGTTTACATTTTTTGAACAGCACTACTGGCGATTTTGATGAAAAAGCAACCTATCATTATTTATTAAAAGAAAACGTTCTTGTTCGTGAAGAATGTACACAAGAAGGTTGCTTTATAAACGTATTTGACCAAGAATCAGTTTCACTCGTGGATATACTTAACGACCAAGTCGTGGATGCTTTTATAAACGAAACTCATGAAAAATACAAAAGAGAAATTGAAAACCTTTCTGATAATATAGAAGGATTTTTTACTGACGAACCTTTGTATTGCCAACTAGGTGGTTTTCCTTTTCCTACTAAATTGAAAGACCGTTATTTTGAACTTTACGGTGAAAACTTGTTAGATAATTTGGGATTATTGTTTTCTGAACAAAAAGGTTATGAAAAATTTCGTTATAGATATTATAAGTGTTGTCAAGAACTTTTCCTTAAGAACTTTGCCGAAAAACTATATACGTGGCACGATAAAAATGGGTTAAAGTTAACCGGGCATTACGTTGAAGAACGTACTATGTTTACTCAAATGTTAAATAATGCAGGCATTATGCCGTATTATGAATATTTACATATGCCTGGAATTGATTGGCTTTGTAGAAGATATTTGCGTGTTAATACTATACGCCAACTTACAAGTGTAACTGCGCAACTTCAAAAAGAATTTGTTTTGAGCGAAATGTTTGCGATGACTGGTTGGGACGTTACGCCTAAAGAACTTAAAAATATTGCAGATTATCAATATAATTATGGTGTAAACATGATGTGTCAGCATCTTCTACCATATTCAGAAAGAGGGGATAGAAAAAACGATTATCCAGCCCATTTTTCTTCATTTAACGCCTGGATAGATAAAGGAATGGCGTCTTTTAACGCCTATTTTGATGCTCTTGGCGCATGGATTCGTTCAAGTACGGAAAAAGTTGACGTCGGTGTGCTTTTTCCTATCCGTAGCGCTTACGTAAAGTATGATGCATCTAATTGGACTTCGTTAGAAGACCTTGATATCAGTTATATTGACGATGGTTGTGAGCGTCTTGCAAATAATCACGTGGCTTTTCATATTCTAGATGAAACTTTGCTTGCAAAGTATGGTTGTGTAGAAGAAGCAAAAATAAAACTTGGAGCGTGTGCTTATAAAACGCTTATTATACCTAAATGTATCGTCATAGACAAGACTACCGATGATATATTAAGAGAGTATATTAAGCAAGGTGGTAAGGTTTTATTACTTGATGGTAAGCCACAATTTGTTGACGGGGAATATGCTAATTTTGATTATCTTGAAAGCAATATTACTTTTGAAGAAATTTGCAAAGATAACGAATACTTTGTTTCAAATAAATCGACTAACTTACATACTTCTCTTCGTATGGTAAACGGCAAGAAATACGTATTTGCTGTAAATATAGGTGATGAAGACGTTTGTACTGAGATTGTTTTTGATAACGTTAATTTTAACGCAGTTTACAACGTTATAAACGACGAAGTTTCTTTCGTCGGCAATAATATAATTGTGCCTGCAAAGGAATCGGTTATCGTTTGCGTTTATGACGGCAAATCTAGTGAAGTAAAAGATTTTGAAAAGATAGAGATTGGTACGGGAGATTATTCTATAATCGATTTTAATGCTAATTATTTACCATTAGATTTTGCAAAGCTTTCTTACGATGGAATTAATTTTGAAAGTAGTTTGCCTGTAGTTGGCATCTTTAGAAGATTACTTGAAGAACGTTATTCGGGAAAAGTTTATCTTAAATATTCTTTTACGTTGAAAGAAGTTGTTGAAGAAATTTCAATTTTAGCAGAAGAAGTAAATAAAATTACAGCCTACTTAAATGGTAAAAAATTAGATTTTGAAGGCGTTTCTAAACTTGACGAAATTTATAGTTATGCAAACGTGGCGGATAAAATTGTCGTAGGCAAAAATGAGATGATTGTAGAATATGATTTCTATCAAGATGAATCGGTTTATTTTGCTCTTTTCGGGGAAGGTGTTTCCGAGAGCCTTCGGAACTGTATGACGTATAATACTATGATTACTGCACCGTATCTTTGTGGTAAATTTGGCGTGTATTCAGATACTTTTAGAAAAGGTATGGGTAAAAATATTGTTCATGCAGATGAATTTGTTGTTGGAAAGCCACCAAAAACAGTTTCAAATTTGGTAGAACAAGGGTTTGCTTTTTTTGCTGGTAATATTACGTTGCAACGTAAATTTATTACGAATAGCAATAACGTAAAGTTGAAATTTAACGGAAGATATCATATAGCAGAGATTTCTATAAATGGAAAAAAAGTTGATACGCTTATTTTTACCGATACGATAGACGTGTCTAACTTTGTTGTAAAAGGCGAAAATACCCTTACGATTAAATTGTATTCGGGTAATCGAAACCTTTTAGGTCCTCATCACTTTGCAGAATTTGATACGGACAATGAAGTTGGCCCGTTCCTTTTTGACTTTACAAATACTTGGAATGGTAATTCTAGCGAAGCTTTTGCAAATCGTTACGCTCTTTCAAGGTTTGGATTATTTGATGAATGATTAGGAGAAATTATGTCTAATAAAATTTATAATGAAACACAACAATATTGTACGTACGGGCATTTTGATAAAGACGTTCCTGCAGGATATACTATTACAAATAGGGATGAACTAAGGTCGCCTTGGTATTACGTTTATCAAAACAGAAAAGTTTTGTTGTACGTTGACCAAAACGGCCCAGTTAAAATGCAATACCAACCACCATCAGGCATTCTTATTTTCAAAAGAGAACTTGGCGAAAATCAAAGCAAATGGCAAGTTTGGATTAGTTCCAAAGACTTAAACGATGGTGTTCCCGTTAGTAATTTTGGTACGCCGGTTTTACGCCATGATCTTAAAAAGCCCATTTGTACTGTTAATTGGTCACCTGAAAAGGCCGTTTATAAATTGCAATATGAAACTGTTGATATAATAACAGAACTATTTGTTCCAATCGATAAAGCAACGGTGTCTATGAAAACGACTATTCTTAACAAAAGCGATAAGAGTATGGATTTTACGGTCGTTCCATGTGTTTTTCCTTTTGTAAATAAGCCACAAATGGTTGCGTGGGATTTACCCGAGTGGTATCTTACTTCTTCTATTGTTAAAAACGGCGATTGCTTATCTATATGTGGGCAAATGAAAGATCCGTCTATGGATGAAAGTAAATATCGTTCTACTACGTTCAATCTTGAATATGATGAAAATGGTGAAATAGAACTTGATATGTGTCGATTTACAGGTTCGGGTAATTTTTTTGCGCCAAATGCAGTTATAGATAATCTTTCCTTTTTAAACGGTATGGGAAGTGCTACTGATTTAAAATATTCGGAAAGACAAGCAGTTTGGGCTGCAAAATATAAAACCACATTAAGCGCTGGGGAAAGCAAGACGTTTACCCAAGTGCTTACTATTCAAGACTCAAACGTTTATAGCCAAGAAGAAAATGAATTTGAAAAAAATTACTTTAATAATGATTTATATAATGAATATCTTTCTAAATCAAAGGCTTTTTACACCGATTTGTTTTCAAAGCGTTCAATAAAGACAAATAATGAACTGTACGATAATTTTATAAATTATTTTACGCCTTTGCAAATGTATTGGGTATGTTCGCTTGATAGAGGTTGGCCGTCATCTATGAGGGGAACGAGAGATGCTAGCCAAGACTTTGTTGGAATGAATCCAATCGATCCAAATTGGGCGAAAGAAACGATGTTGCAATTATTTAGGCATCAACGTATTGACGGTTGGTTTCCAAGACAAATTAGTACAATTTCTAGGCAAGCGCCACACGATATGCGCGATTTTTGTGATGGGGGAGCATTTCTTCTTGAATTGTTTTATGAATATTTAGCCTTTACTAGAGATTTAAGTTTTGTAGAAGAAAAGTGTTGTTGGCTAAATTCTGACGAGCAAGATACGGTTTTAGAGCATATTGTAAAATGTGTCGATTACTATATTAGACCACAAAACGTTGGCGAACACGGATTATGTAAAGCCTGGTTTGGTGACTGGTGGGATATACTTGACAACGTTGGTAGCGAAGGTAGGGGCGAAACTGTTACTGTAACTGCTCAAATGATTTTGAATCTTAAAAACTTAGTAGAAATATTTAAGTGGTTGCAAAAAAATAAAAGACTTGATGAACGTTATACTTTACTTATCGATACTTACGCTTGTGCAAGAGAACGTTTTATAAAAGCAATGAGAACTCACGCATATAATTCCGAAGGGTATTTTAACGGATATTTTAATGACGATGGAAAGTGGTTGTTTTCTAATGATGACCCCGATGGTGAACAAAGACTTTATTTGGTGAGCAACGTTTGGAGCATAATTTGTGGTGCTGTAGATGAAGGTATGACAAAAGAAGTCTTACGAAATATTGAAGAAAAGTGTTTTGGTAAACTAGGCTACAATACGCATAGTCTTGCTTTTAAAAAGGCTATTCCTAAAGCGGGTAGGGTTGGCAACGGAACTATGCCGTTTGTCACACCATATAATCATGCTCAAAGCTTTATGGTTCGTGCTTGTTGTGTTGCTGGTGATGCAGAAAGAGCGTATAAAACTACTCGATATATTTTGCCGATAGAACAAAAATATGCGCCAGTAGAAAATACTTTTGCACCACCGTATGCTATTGCAAACGCATATAGTACTAGTGACGCCAATTTGCATAGGGTTGAATTACAATTCTTATCCGGTACTGTTTCATACGTTTTGCGTACGGTATATTCATACTTTTTTGGTATCACTTATGGGTTAGACGGTTTAACCATTAAAAATTGTTTGCCTAAAGAATTTGGGAATTGTTCAGCAAGGTTTGAATATTTGGGCAAAAAATTTGATTTAATATTCATTAAGACGCAAGAAAGTGAAAAAACGATTAAACTTAATGGAAAATTATGGGACAAAAAGGTATATTGTGAAGAATATAGAAAGGAATTCCCATATCTTTCTGATTTAGATATGCAAGAAGAAAATATTATAGAGATAGAGTATTAGTTATGGAAAATAAAACTGAAATTTATCAACTTTGTCCGCATAGCGGTTATTTAATGGAATCATATTTAATAAAAACGCCAAATAACAAAATAATTATGATAGACGGCGGTAGTAATACTTATATGGAAAAGGCGTATTTGCCATCTGCAATAAGGGCTATTTTAGGCTTAAAAGAAGGTGATTATTTTGAAATTGACGCTTGGTTTTTCTCTCACGGACATAACGACCATTATGGCGAATTTATTATGATGATGAAGGAATACGATAAATATTCTAACTATAAAGTAAACAATTTTTACTTTGATTTTCCTGATTTTGAAAATAGTACTTTAACGGAAAGCGATTATTCGCTGAAAGATTTTCTGTCATTTAAAAATGCTCTTAATACTTACGCAAAGGTCAACGATATAGAATTTAGTGGAGATTATTATAACGTTCTTAATGGCAAAGTGATAAATCAGCAATCGGTAAACAAAGGCTTGATTTTAGAAATTGATAACGTTTTGTTTGACGTTTTACAAACGTGGGACGAAACTGATGAACAAGTCAATGCAAACTCTTTAGTAATAAGGGTTAGTGAAAAAAATAAAAAAACGCAAACTTGCTTATTTTTGAACGATGCTAGCGTAAATAGTGGTAATAGATTGTTAAATACTTATGGTGAAAAACTTAAAAGTGATATAGTTCAAATGGCTCATCATGGTCAAGCAGGGGTTGATAAAAACGTTTACGATGCTGTAAATGCTAAAATAAGATTATGGCCAATAACTTTTTGGCTATGGCAAGATCACAAAATATGGCTTGTTGATAAGGTGAGAAGTTGGTTCAGCATAGAAGAAAATAACTATACCGATGGAGATATACTTGCTTGTGGATATGGTGAGTATCCTAAAGATTATACGTCTATTTCGGATTGGAAAAAATGCGTTGACAAAATGAAAATTATATTATAGGATAAACGAGATTGTTTATTAAAAAATATTGCTGCAAAATTAAAAATCGCTAGTATTTTACTAGCGATTTTTTATATATAAAAGCCACGTGGTATTTTCATAAGTAGATTACGTGCTATAAACACTTTTTTTAATATTATTAAAATTTATTTATAACTTGACGTCGATAAATCCCGAATCAGTTAAAATATATCTTTGGGTAAAACCACACTCTAATAAAAGTTCACGTGCGTTATTAAACCAAAAATCAAGGT
>JAFWXT010000069.1 GCA_017522945.1 Clostridia bacterium | reverse complement strand
TATTAACAGATTATCAAGAAGAAGTGCACCCGTTATTAACAGTAAAAAAGTTAAAAAAATAAGACAAATTGCTTAATTTTAAACTTTTCCACATAACCAACAGCCCCTATTACTATTGATACTTAAAACTAATAATAAATTTTGTTTAATCATTCGGAGGACGCATGAAAACAGTTGTAAAAGCAATCGATCTTTCAAACGTAGTATTAAAAGTTGTAAAAGCAGTTAGTACGAAAAATCATAATCCCATATTAGAATGTATCAAGCTCGTTTGCAAGGGCGATAGTTTAACGTTAATTGCAACCGATAACGAAATATCTATTGAAAAAACAATTTCGGCTGACACTTTTATGGAAGGCGAAACACTCGTTATGGGTAAACTTTTTGCTGACTTTATTAAAAAACTTGAAGAAGAGGACGATATCGAACTTTTCCTTGACGATGGTAGATTAAAAATTACTTACAGCTCAAGCGAAGGTTATATTCAAGCTTTACCAACCGAAGATTTCCCTATTATATCAAAGGAAATTAAAGCTAACTCTTTTACTATATTGCAAAAAGATTTCAAGAGTATGGTTGCAAAAACCGCTTTCTGTTGCTTACAAGATGATAGCCGTCCTATTTTGAAGGGTTGCTTGCTTGAAGCAGAAGGTGATAGCTTAACTTGCGTAGCGTTAGACGGATTCCGTTTAGCTGTTTGTAAAAAGCCTTTAAAAGAAGTTTACGGTAGCGTTAAAGCAATCGTTCCATCACGCGCTTTAAACGAAATAGTTCGTTTGCTTGATAAAGATGATGAAATCGTTACCGTTGTAATTCAAGAAAGAAACCTTATGATTGAAGTTGAAAATACTATTTTAACTGCAAGATTGTTAGAGGGTGAATATATTGATTATAAACAAATTATTCCTGTAACGTTTTTAACTGAGTTTAAGGCAAATAAATTAGTTTTTGAAAACGCAATCGAACGCGCAGCTGTAGTTGCAAGAGTTATGAAAAACTTAGTTAAGTTAGACGTGAAAGAAAATTACGTTAACATAACTGCAAATAGTGAAATGGGTAACGTAAACGAAAACGTAGTTATCAATCTTGAAGGTAAGGATATAGTTATTGCGTTTAACAGCAGATACGTGCTCGACGCTATGCACGCTATCGACGATGACTTTATTAAAGTTTCATTAAACACGCCTATCTCGCCATGTATTATTCGTCCTAACAGTGACGATAACAGTTTGTATTTAATTTTACCTATTAGAATTAACAGCTAAGCGTTTAAAAACAACAAAAAATGGCTATTAACCCTAATATTCGCAGGGTTTTAAGTTGTAAACAGTTGACAAAATAAAATAAATAAAATAAAATATAAAGGCTTTTAAAAAAAAGCTTTAAAAAAAATAAAGTTCGGTAAATACCAAAACCAAGAAACCAAACGGAGGATTTAATATAATGAAAAGAACTTACCAACCAAAGAAAAGACAACGTAACAAAGTGCACGGATTCAGAAAGAGAATGGCTACAAAGAGTGGTAGAAACGTTCTAAAGAGAAGAAGAGCAAGAGGCCGTCATAAATTATCGGCTTAATAACGTTGGATAACAGGTTAAAAAGAAGAAGCGATTTCGACCTTGTTTTCAAAAAGGGGAAAAAATGTTACGCCAGAAGTCTACTTCTGGTGTACGTTAAAACCCAAAGTCTAAAGGTCGGCTATTCCGTAAGCAAGAAAAACGGTAAAGCTGTTGTTAGAAATAGGATTAAACGCCAGCTTCGCGCTTGCGTAAGACCATTTTTAAACTCTTTAGGCGATTATTATATCGTTATAGTACCCAAAAGCGGACAGGAATACGATTTTCATAATTTTGAAAAAGATATTAGCTTTTTGCTAAATAAGGAAAACTTATTAAAATGATTAACCGCTTTTTTATTTTTTTAATAAAACTTTATAAAAAATACCTGTCAAAGGGCTTAAATAGTGGCTGTATTTTTACTCCCACCTGTAGCGTTTACGCTATTGAGGCATTAAAAAAATACGGTTTTATTAAGGCCTTTGCTTTAATATTATTTAGAATTTTAAGGTGCAATTCCTTAAACAGTGGCGGTTTTGACCCCGTGCCAGATGATCCAAGTGTAAAAAAGTGGCTATATTAGGGGATTTATTTGCTAAATACTAAGATGTTAGTTAAAACTATCTACTGTTTTTAAATCAAAAAGGTTGATTTTACCGCCATAACAAAAACAAAAAAACTTTGTCGTTCTATTTTTTTAGGCAAGGTTATAATAAACGGGTGAATATGGAATTTTTTAATTTTCTTGCCGTAGCGATTGACGCTTTTGATCCAGTTCAAAACATCGTTAAACTCGACTGGATAGGTAATATAATAAAGTGGCTTATTGAGAGCTGTAACAGTATAGGTATAGGTATTATTCTATTTACCTTAATTTTAAAGTTGATAACTTTACCTTTTGATATTATTTCAAGGGTATCAACAAAGAAAAGTAGCGTTATGATGGAAAAAATGCGCCCAGAACTTGAAAGGCTACAACGTCAATACGCTAACAATAAAGACCTTTATCAAAGAAAAATGCAAGATTTATACAAAAAGAATGGTTACAGCCCATTTTCGGCATGCTTACCAACTATTTTAAACCTTGTAATTTTTATAATTGTTATCGGTCAGTTCTCAACCTATTCTAACTACGCAAACTACGGTGTTTTCTGTAATATGAGCGTGGCTTACGAACAAGCTATTGAAAACTACAACCAAAATACAAATACTGAAACAATTATTTTTGATGAAACCGATCAAAAGAAGTATTTAAATTTAGAACTATTTTTAAATAGTGATCACGCATACGCTAACGAATTTAAAGCTTATGGTTTAACCGTTGACTTTACACAAAGTAAAATAAAACCAACGGTAGATTTTGATGAAACAAATCAAACCGCTTTAAAAAGAATATATGAAGAAATAGCAAAAGGCACAGAAGCTATTTTTGCAAACCCATATTTTGTAACTAACAATCCAGAAGAAGTAGCAAACGCTCACATTTGGTATGATGAAGCTAGCCGTGAATATAAATTTGGTGGTTTAGCTAAAGAAAACTTTACAACGTATTTAGGAAATGCTATTTTAGAAGCATACGCAAACCTTTACGTAAACGACGTTATTAAATTCGCGGGTAGCCAAGCTGCTGCTGAAGTGTTTAGAAATACCGAATTATCATTCTTATGGGTTAAAAACATTTGGTCGCAAGACCTTCCTTGGGAACACCCTGTAAAAGCAACCTTTAAAGAATACGCAATTGTAAAGAGTTCGGGTTGTTTTGCAACTTGTTCGGCAAGTTGTTCTGGCGCTGATAATAGCGTAAGCGATTTAACTGAAGATCATTATAACGCATTAACAAGATGTTTAACTGAAGAAAAAGAACAACCAAACGGTTACTTAATTTTAGTTTTATTATCAATTGGCGTAATGCTTGTATCACAAGTTATTGCTCAAAAGCAAAATAAAACACAAACTGAATTAGGCTCGGTTGACGGTGAAAACGGTTCTGCTGCTCAATCGCAAAAAATGATGATGTGGATGATGCCAATTATGTTTGGTTTCTTCTCGTTTATGTACACAGCTTCATTCTCAATTTACATCATTGTAAGCTCACTATTTAGTTTATTAGCTAACTTTATTATCAATAAACTTGTTGATTTAAAGTTTGCTCGCATTGCTGAAAAGGAAGCGCACGAACTTGAACTTAGAAGAACAGGCAGAATCAAAGAAATAAATAATAAAAAAGACAAAAACGATAAAAGTAAAAAATAATAAGTAGCAATAAACTATGCTCACTTGTCGTTTAAGGAGAAATATAATAATGGAAAGCATTGAAGTTTATGGCAAAACGGTAGAAGAAGCCGTTCAAAGCGGGTTAGAGCAACTTAGTGCAACAGAAAACGAAGTTGTTATTGAAGTTTTAGAAGAACCCGTTGTTAAAGGTTTAATTTTTAAAAAGAGCACTCAAGCAAAGGTAAAACTAACAAAAAAACCATCTGACGCACAACGCGCAGTTGAATTTTTAGATGGATTATTCGATCTTATTAACGTTCACGCAACCACTGAAATCGTTCGTGACGACGATAAGATTTGTATCAATCTAACGGCAACAAACTCGTCCTTCCTAATCGGTTACAGAGGCGAAGTTTTAGATGCTTTACAAGCTTTAGCAAGCGCAGTTGCAAACATTGGTCGTGAAGATTATAAACGCCTTGTTGTTGACTGTGAAGATTACAGAGCAAAGCGCGAAGAAACTTTAACTCAACTTGCTAACCGCTTAGCTGAAAAGGCTGTTAGAACAGGCAGAAAAATCAATTTAGAACCTATGATTCCTTTTGAAAGAAGGGTAATTCACACAGCGCTTGTTGATAATACCGAAGTAAAAACCGAATCAGAAGGTAAAGAACCAAACCGTTACGTTGTAATCGTTCCAAACGAATTACGCGATGAAAGACCTATTTTTGCAGATCGCAAACCACACGGCGATCGTCGTGATAACCATCGCGATAACAAAAAAGGCGGATTTAAGGGTGCTAAAAGGTACGAAAAGGGCGGAAACAAAAAGTTTGACCGCCGTGAAAAGTCACCAGAAAATGCTATGTATGGTAAACCAAAGGATAAACATAACGTAACTTCTTTCGGTACTTTTATTGGAAACAGCCAAAAGGATGATTAAAAAGTAATACCGTAAGAATAATTTCTTGCGGTATTTATATTTTTTACTGGGTATAGAACAACTGTTTTAAATTTATTCAAATAAAAAAGAGCCTAATTTGTTTATTGTGTTATATCAAAATTATAGGGGCATAAAACATATTTTTATCACTAAAAAGGAAGTTAACTATGAAAAAATTAATTGCTATTATCCTTGTTATACTAACTAATATAACTATATTTTCGGCGTGCTCAAGCCACGCTTCACATGCCTTTAAATGGATACAAACTGATGAAGGGCATTATAAAGAGTATTATTGCAATTGCGCTACCGAAGATGATTTTGAATTACACTACGACAATAACGGCGATAACCTTTGTGACGTATGTAATTTTCAACTTCTTAAAGACTCAGAACAAGAAAATACTAACAGTTCAACGGATTCAAGTGTTGATTCTTCTACACCAGATAATCCATCGGATGATAACAATCAAGATATATTAGAATACGAAATTCCTGCTTTAACCACGGGTAATTTTAATATTGCCGATATTCCCGAATATACCGATTCGATAGTTTACATAGTGAATGATAATAAGCCATATTTTTATAGTAATCAATACGTAACCGAAAGCTACGAATATTATAGCGAGCTTGATAGCTTAGGTAGATGCGGTGTTGCCGTTGCTTGCTTAGGTAAAGACCTTATGCCAACAGAAGATCGCGGAAGCATTTCTTCAGTAACTCCAACTGGATGGGTTTCTGGAAATACTATTTATGAAAGAAGTCACCTTTTAGGCTTCCAACTAACAGGCGAAAACGCAAATAGGCAAAACCTTATTACAGGTACTTACTTATTAAACGGCGCTATGCAAGTTTACGAAGAAGAACTTGCTAGTTATATAAAAAGCACCAATAAGCACGTTTTATACCGTGTAACGCCTATTTTTGAAGGCAATAATCTTCTTGCAAGCGGTGTTTTGATGGAAGCTTATTCTATTGAAGATAACGGCGCTTCAATTTGTTTAAATATATTTATATATAACGTACAAACCGACTATGATATAAACTATGCCGATGGTACTTACGAGCAAAGCCCAGAAACTATCGTTTACGCCTTTGTTATAAATAAGAGTAATAAAAAGATTCACAACTGGGGATGTAGAAATATTAACGATATGAGCGATAGCAATAAGATTTTTAGCAACGATCCAATTGAAGATCTTTTAAGCCAAGGTTATATTAAAGCAGGCTGTTGTTGGTAAAATATGAAATATTTAGTAACCGGCGGTGCAGGCTTTATAGGCTCGCATTTTTGCGAATATGTTTTAAATAAGTATAAAAACGCGCAAGTTGTTTGCTATGATAAATTAACCTATGCAGGTAGTTTATCTAACCTTAATAATATAATAGATAATAAAAATTTTATATTTATTAAAGGGGATATTTGTGATAAAAAGCAGGTAGAAAGCGTTATAACTAAGCACGAGATAACAACTATTATAAACTTTGCCGCTGAAAGCCACGTTGATCGGGCGATTGAAAGTAGCGCCGAGTTTTTGCAAACAAACTATATAGGTGTTTCGGTGCTTATCGATTTAGCGGTTAAATATAATTTGCGTTTTCACCAAGTTTCAACTGATGAAGTTTATGGCGATTTACCTATTGAAAGTAATTTAAAATTTACCGAAGAAAGCCTTTTAAAACCATCTTCAGCCTATTCGGCAAGTAAGGCAGCGGCAGATTTACTTGTGCTTTCTTACGTTAAAACTTTTAATTTAAAAGCCACAATATCGCGCTCTACTAATAATTTTGGAACTCATCAACACACCGAAAAGTTTTTACCAACTATTATTACAAAAGCGGTTAAAAACCAACAAATACCCGTTTATGGCAATGGTGAAAACGTTCGCGATTGGTTGTTTGTTGGCGAGCATTGTAGGGCAATTGATTTAATTGTTACAAAGGGCGAAATTGGCGAAATTTACAACGTTGGCGCTAATTACGAACTTAGCAATATAACACTTGTAAAAAGGGTTTTAAGCCTTTTAAATAAACCTGAATCGCTTATAAATTTTGTTGAAGATAGAAAGGGGCACGATAAAAAATATTCACTTTGTTTAAATAAAATAGCAAGCGAGCTTGGTTTTGTACCCCAAAACGATTTTGATAAAAATTTGATTTGTACGATTGAGTATTATACAAGAAGCTGTATATAAACGTTTATCTTATATTATTTTTGATAATACTAACTAACACGTAAAACTGTAGGAATAAAATGTTTAAAATATTGATTGCAGAAGACGATAGCGAATTGCGTTTGATGTTCCAACGCTTTTTAACGCGAAACGGATTTGACGTAACGGTAGTGTCGAACGGACAAGAAGCGCTTGATATACTATCGCAAAAATTTTTTGATTTAATTATTTCGGATATAATGATGCCCGTTTTGGACGGGTATGAACTCGTTCGCTCTTTACGAGACAGCGGTGATGCTACCCCTATACTAATGATTACTGCCAAAAGCGAATATGAAGATATGCGACTTGGTTTTTTATCTGGAACAGATGATTATATGGTAAAGCCTATAAACATAAACGAAATGCTACTTCGCATAAACGCCCTTCTTCGCCGTGCGCAAATGGTAAATAAAAAGAAGCAAACTATAGGTGGAACAACGCTTGAGTTTGATACTTTTTCACTTATATCTAACGGTGAGCAAGTTATTTTACCGCAAAAGGAATTTTTATTATTATATAAACTTTTCTCGTCACCCGGTAAACTTTTTACGCGCCAACAACTTATGGATGATATTTGGGGATACAATACCGATAGTGATTTACATACGATTGACGTGCATATAGGCCGACTTCGTGAAAAATTACGCGATAATTTAGATTTTGAAATAGTAACTATGCGCGGTATTGGATTTAAGGTAGTGAAAAAATGAAAAAGTTAAAATTACCTAAATGGAAAACAAAGCGTAAAGTTGGCTTTCGCGGATATTTTACAATTTTCGTTATGATAATTATCTGCATTGCCGTAGTATGTTCAATATTACTTGAAGATTTAGCAACGTCGTGGATTTTTAAAAACATTGACCTTCCAGAATTTATAATAGTTCTTATTGCAAGCTTAATAATAGGCGTTATTATAGCCTGGTTCGTTTCGCGATTTGCGTTAGACCCCATAAAAAAAATAAGAAACGCTATGATAGAAGTGGCGGACGGTAATTTTAATGCTTCTGTTAAAGAAGAAAGCCGTTTTGATGAGATTGAAGATATAAACCACGCTTTTAATATAATGATAAAAGAACTTCGTTCAACCGAAGTTATACAATCGGATTTCGTTTCAAACGTTTCGCACGAATTCAAAACGCCACTAACGGCGATTGAAGGCTATACGATGATGCTACAAATGGATGATTTAACCGAAGAAGAAAAAAAGGAGTATACCGAAAAAATATTGTTTAATACTCGCCGTATGAGCGAGCTCGTTCAAAATATTTTACTTTTATCGAAATTAGATAATCAAGGTATAGAAAGTAAAAAAGAAGAATTTTCAATCGACGAACAAATCAGGCAGGTGGTTTTAACAACCGAGTCCGAATGGTTGGCAAAAAATATAGATTTTGATATTCATTTACAGTCGGTTAAATATCTTGGTAACGAAGTTATTATTTCACATATTTGGAGTAATTTGATAGAAAATGCTATTAAGTTTAGCCCCGATAATGGAAAAATAACCTTGGAACTAACTGGGGATGAAGATATGGTATGTTTTTCGGTATCGGATGAAGGTAATGGGATTGAAGAATCACAAAAGCAAAACATTTTTAATAAATTCTATCAAGCCGATTCATCACATAAGCAAACAGGCAACGGCTTGGGGCTTGCTATTGTAAAATCTATCGTAACTATTTATAACGGCGAAGTTTTTGTTGAAAATTTGCAAGAAAAAGGTTGTAAATTTACGGTAAAACTTCCAAAATAAACAAAAAATATAAAACTTGCGTTATCCTATTGGATAACGTTTTTTTTATTTAAAAAAATAAAATTCAACTAAAGTTGAAAAAAAGTTGATAAAAAATTGATAAATAAAAATTTATAATTATTTTGAGGTTAGTTGTATACATAACAAAATACTTAATAAAAAATTTAACAAATATTACTATGGATACGAACAAAGAAAACAGTACAATTTTTACAATTCCAAACCTACTAAGTTTTTTTAGGTTGGTTTTAATACCCTTTATTGTTTTGGCTTATTTTAGCGCGAATAGTTATACTGTAGTTGGTTTATTGGCTCTTTCGGGGTTAACCGATGTTGTCGACGGAATTATCGCTCGAAAGTTTAATATGGTTTCTACTTTAGGCAAAATTCTTGATCCCATAGCCGATAAACTTACACAAGGTGCGGTAATTTTTTGCCTTGCGTTAAAATATCAATGGATGCGCTCGCTAATTATTTTGTTTATCGTTAAAGAAGTTACAATGGGAAGTTTAGGGTTAATTATTATAAAAAAATTTGGCGAAATTAACAGCGCTAAATGGTACGGAAAAGCAAATACCGTTATTCTTTACATTGTAATGGGATTATTGTTATTATTGCCTAAGCTAAATTTGTTTATAGTTAATGGACTAATTCTTTTTTGTGCTTTTTCCTTACTTTTTGCGCTTATAATGTATATAAGATTTTACTTAAAAATATGGAAAAAGCATTCTAAACAAGATTAAAAAAAATACAAAGGAGAAAATTTTTATGTTTCAATTATTTATCGACACTGACACCGACTTTACACCTGAAATTGCAAAAGAATATGGCTATAAGCTTATTAGTATGCCATATTCTTTAAACGATAAAGACGTTTATCCTTACGTTGATTTTAAACAATACGACTACGCGTCATACTATAACGAGCTTAGAAATGGGGTAATACCAAAAACCTTTGCTCTTTCGCCACAAAAATATATCGAACATTTTGAGCCCGTGCTAAAAGAAGGAAAGGATATTTTATACGTTCACTTTTCTTCGGCAATGAGCGGAACTTTTAACGCAATGAATCTTGCTTGGAAGGAACTAAAGCAAAAGTATCCCGAAAGGCAGCTTTGTACGGTTGATACTAAGGGGGTAAGCATTTGCTCTTATAATATTGCAATTGAAGTTGCCAAAATGGCAAAAAGAGGGGACAGCATGCAAGATATTCTTGCTTGGGCTGAAAAGGAAGTTGATAAATTTGCTGTTTATTTTTATGCCGATGATTTAAAGTTTTTTGCTCGTAGCGGTAGAGTTAGCGGATTATCTGCCGTAATGGGTGGCATACTTGGTATTCGCCCAATAATAAATATAAACACAAACGGTGTTATGAACTCGATATCTAAAGCGAAGGGTAGAAGGGGTGCGTTAAGGGCGGTTATGCAATACGTTAGCGACTTACAAGATGATATTAAAAATTATTACGTAGTAATAGGGCACGCCGACGCTTACGAGTTAGCCGTTGAGCTTGAAAATAAATTAAAAGAAAGTTACGGCAAAGATTTAAAAACTATAATAACGGTTGTAAATCCTACGATAGGCGCGCATTGTGGGCCGGATACCGTTGGCGTTTGTTTTCACGCAAAGCATAGATAAAAAATAGGAAGAAAGAAAGAATGGTTAATATAAAAGAAGTTAAAAGTAAAAGGGATATAAAAGAATTTGTTGAATTTCCTTTAAAGCTATATAAGGGTAACCTATATTTTGTTCCGCCACTTTATGGCGACGAAATTGCTCTTTTTAAGAAAAACACGGTTTATTCCGAGCAAGCCGAGTCGGTATTTTATTTGGCCGAGCAAAATGGAAAAACCGTTGGACGTATTCAAGGCATTTTGCAACGGGTTGCTAATGAAAAGTGGAATCAAAAGCGTGTGCGCTTTACACGCTTTGATTGTATAAATGATAAAGAAGTTGCAAAAGCTTTATTTGATGCTATTGAAAAATGGGCAAAACAAAGGGGAATGAATGAAATAGTTGGTCCGCTTGGATATTCCGATTTGGATAGAGAAGGGCTACTTATTGAAGGGTTTGACCAAATTTCAACCTTTGAAGAGCAATATAACTACGAATATTATTCTAATTTAATTGAATATTTAGGGTATAAAAAAGAGGTTGACTGGGTGGAATACAAGCTATCTGCACCAGATAAAAGAGACGAAAGATTAGAGCGTATTTCAAGCCTTATGATGGAAAAATACGGATTAAGGTTAGGCTTTGCTAAAAACGCAAGAGAATTCGTTAAAAAATGGGGTAACGAATTTTTTGACGTTTTAGATGAAACCTACGTTGCTATATATCAATCCGTACCTTTTACACCCAAAATGAAGAAAAATTTAATAAACAATTTTAAGCTTATTTTAAACGTAAAATATGCTACCGTAATATTAGATAAAAACGACAAAATCGTGGGATTTGGCTTAGCGTTTCCTGCAATAGGACAGGCGCTACAAAAAAGTGGTGGAAGATTATCACCAAGCGCTATTATTAAGGTTTTAAAGGCTATAAACAAGCCAAAGGTTATAGATTTAGCACTAATAGGCGTAGTTCCTGAATATCGCAATAAAGCCATTGCTACTGCTATAATAAATGGAATGGTAGATATGTTAACTAACGGTGGTATTGAATACGCCGAAACAAACTTAAATTTAGAAACTAATGCAAATATACGTAATCAATGGAAATCTTTTAATTGTGTACAACACAAGCGCAGAAGAAGTTACGTTAAAAAAATAGAAGATTAAATTACAAGGTGACAAAAACAAATGATAAAAATTTTAGTTGATACCGTTGGTGGAGATAAAAGCCCCAACGTAAATATTGAAGGCGGTATTTTGGCTTTAAATAAAATTGAAGATATACATATTATTTTTGTTGGGAACGAAGAGGTTATAAACCAACAACTTATATCTTATAATTACGATAAACAAAGAGTTAGTATTATAGATGCTAAAGAAGTTATTAGCTGTAACGAAATTCCCACCGTTGCAATTCGCACTAAAAAGCAAAGCACGCTTTATAAGGCTTTTGAAATATTAAAAGAAAGTAGAGAGATAAATTGTTTAGTTTCAAGCGGTTCAACTGGCGCAGTTTTTGCAGGCGCAGTTTTAAATTTGGGTAGAATTAAGGGAATTAAACGCCCAGCGCTTTGCCCTATTATTCCTACGATGAACGGAAAATTAGTTGCAATTTGTGATAGCGGTGCGAATATGAATTGTGATGCTTTAATGCTTTCACAGTTTGGTTTAATGGCAAGCTTATATATGCAAAAAACTTATGGTGTGCAAAATCCAAGGGCTGCTCTTTTAAACGTTGGAACTGAAGCAGAAAAAGGCGATGAGCTTCGCAAAGAAGCATATAAGCTATTAAGTGAAAATAAAAATATAAATTTCGTTGGCAATATGGAAAGTAGAGATTTGCTATCTGGCAAATATGACGTTGTTGTTTCCGACGGATTTTCGGGCAACGTACTTTGCAAATCTACCGAAGGCGCTTGTCTTGAAATGTCTAAACTTATTATGCAATTATTAAAAAACAATAAAGAAGCCGCTGTTCTTATGCAAAAAGACGTAAAAGATCTTAGTGAATTTATGAATTATAATAATTACGGTGGCGCGGTTTTGCTTGGTTGTACTAAAAATATAGTTAAGGCGCACGGCAGTTGCGAAAGCGTTACTATACTTCATTGTATTGAACAAGCCTACAATATGGAGAAGAACGCCTTAAACAATGCAATTTTAAATTGCTTACAAACCATATAAATTACTTGTAGAAGGTGGTTTAAAGGCGTTGATTATTAAATATAAACGCGTTTTGGCTTACTTTAGGTTTATAAGTAAAATTAAAACCGAATAAAATAAAAAAGTTGTGATAATAAACTTATATCACAACTTTTTTGTTTGTTAGGTTTGTTTTGTCATGCTGAGCGTTAGTCGAAGCATCTCTACTGATATATAACACGCGTTCGCTCGAACAAGATCCTTCGATTGCGCTAACGCTTCACTCAGGATGACGGCATAATGTCATATTGAGCGCAGTCGAAAGGTCTCACTTGTCATACTCACGCGTAGTCGAAGCATCTCTGCTGATATATAAAACGCGTTTGCTCGAACAAGATCCTTCGATTGCGCTAACGCTTCACTCAGGATGACGGCATAATGTCACCTTGAGCGTTAGTCGAAAGGTCTCACTTATCATACCCACGCGCAAGTTAAAATATCTCTTTGTATTAAAAACACAGCACTTAAAAAGCCCTTGCAAAAAGCAAAGGCTAGTTAAATTTTAATTACCATTTTGTTGGCTTGCCGTTTACTTCGTAGTGCCAACATTTTCCTATACCTAAAAATGGTTTTTTCTCACTATACCAATATACTGGGCGATTTGAAGAATTCCATTCTTTATCAAAACCTTGTGGTTGTTTTTTTGCTTTACAATAAATTGTTAGCGCTAAGCATCCAGCAAAAGCTCTAAGATCAATTGTATTTACGCTTTCTGGTATCACTATACTGGTTAGTGAAGAACAACCGGAAAGAGCATATTTACCAATCGAGGTAACCGAACTGCCAATAGTTATTTCGGTAAGTAAACTGCATCCAAAAAAGGCATAATCGCCAATTTTAGTTACACTATTTGGTATTACCACGTTAGTTAATGATTTGCAATTATAAAAGGCTTGTTTTGCAATCGAAATTACACCTGTTGGAACAGCAAAAGAATTAGCTTTTTTGGCAGGTGCGTATTCAATTAAAGTGCTTTTGTTTTTGTTATATAAATTACCGTTTAAACTGCTGTAACTAAAACTGTTTTCTGCAACCGTTATGTTTTCAAGTGCCTTGCAACCCGAAAAGACATAATCACCAATCGACGTTACGCTTGCACCGATTTCTATGCTATTTAAAGCCTCACAGCCTGCAAACGCAGAGTTTGCAATTGCATTGCCCGAAGTTATTTTAACGCTTTTAAGCTTATTGTTTTTTATGTATGCGCAAGCAATTGCAGGAATTATTGCGTTTTCAATAGGGCAGTAGTCAAACGCATTATCGCCGATAGAAGTTATTTTTGTACCGATTTCTACACTTGTTAGGGAGCAACAACCGTCAAACGCGGTTTTCCCAATATGGGTTACGCTATTTGGAATTTTTATACTAGTTAGCGAACTACATTTACAAAAGGCAGAAATGCCAATCCAGGTTAAACTTTCGGGCATTTCAAGGTACGCAAGCGCAGCACATTCATTAAATGCAAAATAGTCAATAGTTTTAACACCATCTGGTATTTTAATGCTTTTTAGCAACCTGCACCCACTAAACGCATACTTGCCGATTGTTGTTACACTGTTTGGAATTTCTACTATCGCTAACGAATCACAGCGCGCAAACGTTCCTTCACTAATTGAGGTTAAATTATCAGATATTTCAACTTTAGTAAGTGATCCACAGTCGCAAAAGACGTAATCGCCCATAGAAGTTATGCTATTTGGCATTTTTACGCTTTTTAGCGCATTACACCCATTAAACGCCCTTTCTCCAATCGAAGTTATTGGTTTATCGTTATAGTTTGAAGGTATTATTAGTTCTTTTGTGTTTATATAATTATCATCTATGCCGATAATGGTGTAACCGTTTTCGTTTGCTTTAAATTTTAAAGCCTTTAGTACCTTTTGTTCTTTTTGGCGAATATTTTCTTCAGCTTGCTTTTTTAGTAACTCTTCTTTTTGCTTTAGATTATTTTCCTCTGCTTGCTTTTTTAAAAGTTCTTCTTGTAATTTAAGGCTTTTTTCTTCTACTATCTTTTGTATTAGGCTTTCATCAATTTGCCTTTCGTTTTGGCTTGAATCTTCTACGGCGTAGTTTTTGCTAAACAACAACTCGCTTATTCTTGCACAAACGCTTTCAATATCATAGCAATATTCAAGCCCTGCAAAAACCTCGTTAACCAAAACGTCTGCCATGCTTTTGGTATCATCTAGCCTTAATTGAACGCGTGGCTTTTTATATTTATAATCTATTTGATCGTAAGCAAGGTTTATAAACTTATGCGATAACTTTTCCATTTCGCTATCACGTAAATATGGTAGTTCGTGCTTGATTGCATCACACTTAAAATTGCGTGAGTTTTTTGATGATATAAATAAAAAGATTTTGCAGTTGTTTATGGCTTTTTCAAGTGCTTGTTGATAGTTATTTACCGCGCCTGCGCCGTGTTGTAGGTTACGCATTGCAACAAAACAGGTTAGGCCTTCGCCTTCTATCGCGCTTACAACTTCTTGTACTTTTTGCATATCTGCGCTAGAATATGCAACAAAAACGTCGCGCTTAATATCTAAATTATATACGCCATCTTCAACTAGTTCGGCTTGCTTTGCAAATTCGGTGGTTAATTTGTTAAACTTTTCTAAGTCGGTTTGCTTAAACGCCCTTTCAATTAAGTTGTTAACGCAAAGCAAATACTCGCTCTTTAGTGACTTAATTAAAAAATTAACGATAGGCTCGATTATGTCGTAATGTTCTTTTACGTTTATACTATCTATAAAATCAATTGCTTCTTGCCCCTGCTTATTACATGCTTTTTCATAGAAGTTAGCAAGAAAATCTTCGGGGTAAATATTTTTGATATTTAAGCATATTGAAACAATTTTATCGCTATCAATAAATTTCGCAGTGGCTTCTTGCCATAAATGACGGCGAAGTGAGTTTAATTGTTCTTGCTTTTGTTTATCTAAAAAACTATTAAGTAGTTCTTGCTGTTTTTTAGCGGTAACTTGTGCATAAGTAGAGCCACAGTTTTCGCACCTGCAAAAATCATCGCCCATTGGCAAAAGTGTTCCTCCACAGTTTTTACAAAATAGTTCTGTCATAACGCCATCTCCTTTCTTTAGTAGGGTGTTTTTTTGTTATATTAGTTAAATTAGTTCAATTTCAATAGCGCAAACGCCGTTTTCTCGTATTCTTTCAAGCGAATAGTATTCAAGCATATCGCTTGGGCTATCTTTTTCGCCTTTTAAATAGCCAAGCAAGGTTTTATCGTAGTTTTTATAAAGCTCTTCAAAGTTTTTAAACACCTTTATATCTAAAACTTTAACAAGCAGTTTTTCGCCAGAAGAAAGGCTTGTAAACTCAATAGTATCGCCTTGTTTAATTTGCCTTCTCTTTTCGTCGTAAAGGCGCATTTCAACTCTTTTTTGCCCCTTTTTTATAAGCTCGAAAGGGCTATGGTTTAAGTTCATTAAATGATGATTCATAATAAGCCTTTAAATACACTTTATAAGGTCGATTCCTATAGCGAAAGCAAATAGTAGAATAAGACCGATTGCGTGTATTCTGCCTTCAATTTCACGGTTAATAGGTTTCTTTCGTATCCATTCGATTAAAACGAATACAGCACGCGCACCGTCGAGTGCAGGGATAGGAAGTAGGTTAAATACTGCAAGTGAAACGCCTATAAAGCCGGCTATTTCAAGCAGGTAATTAAAGCCCATCGAAACAATTTGTGAAGTTAAGGTAATAGTTGTAACAGGACCGCCAATAGCGTTGATGCTTAACTTGCCTGTTATAAGTTGCCAAAATGCCGATAGGGTTGAGCCAACGTTTTTAAACGCGTAAATAACGCCGTCAGCCAATCTCTTAAAGAAATTTGATTTTGCGCTATCACTAAACAGGTTAGAAGTTTCATTTGTGCTGTAAATTTGGTATCCGCTTACTTTAAGAGTAACACCAAAATAATCAAATATTCCTTCGTCGCTATCTTTTACCGAATCAAAATTTTTAAGTTTATATTCTAAAATAATTCTATCTATCTGTTGAGTAGTTTTATTTTCTCGCCCAACGTGAATATATACCGTTTCACCATCGTTAAAATTTCTTATTATAGAAGTAAAATCGGCTGGCGTGTATGCACGAGTGAGAGTTAAATACTCGCTTTCATCTATTAAACAATCTTGCATATCGTGGCCATTCCACTTTTTGCAAAGCATTTTTCCGGTTAAATCCGTTGTTTCTTCTGGTATATAATAATGTGGCTCTTCGTTTGATATTCTAAATATAATATCGTTTTTAAGTAATGATTTTTGGTTGGACGTTAAATTTATACTTTCGGTAACGGATATTGTTGTTGCAATACCTAAACTATCTAAAACAGGGTTTAAATCTTCCATGCTTTTAGAAGTTGGATCGGCAAGTAGTTTAATAGTAATATCTTTCTTTTCACCGTTACGCACAACGGTTGCTGAAACTTCGTCGCCCTTTTTCTTGCCTTTTAAAGCGGCAATAAGGTCTGTTGTAAGATAAATATCTTTATCGTTAAGCGATACGATAACGTCTTCGTTTTGTAAAGTATACGCGCTTTCGGTTTTTATTACTTCGTACGCGCCGTAATAGGTTTTACCATATCCCGCCATTAAAATACAAAAGATAAGTATAGCGGTTAAAAAGTTCATTGTTGCGCCCGCAAGAAGAACTAAAAAGCGTTGCCAAGGTGGGCGGTTGTTAAACGCGCGTGGGTCATTGTTGTTTGAATCTTCGCCTTCAAAAGCACAGTATCCGCCAAGTGGTAAAATTCTTATCGAAAATACTTCACCGTCTTTTTTCTTCTTTTGAAAGATTGCAGGCCCCATACCGATAGCAAATTCGTTAACCTTAAAGTTAAACATTTTTGAAACTAAATAGTGACCTAATTCGTGTACTGTAATCATAAATAATAGTACTAAAAGTGCCACTAATATTGAGCCTATTTGTGAAAGTATGCCTGCAGATAGGCAAGCTGTTGTAAAACTAATCAAATTTTTTCTCCTTATAAGCCGATAAAACAAGTTCGCGCGCTAAAAAGTTGGTTTTTACAAGGTTTTCGTAAGTTACGGGCAGTATTTCAACGTTATTTATGGCGTAGCTTACGTAGTCGGCAATTCGTGTGTATTTTATTTTGCCTTGTAAAAATAGGTTAACCGCTTCTTCATTTGCGCTTGAAAGCGCGCAAGGTATATTATGCCCCGTTTTTGCACTTTTTAGTGCTAATTCAAAACAGGGATATCTTTTTAAATCTACTTTTTTAAAATCAAGCGATAAATTATAAAAATCAAGCGGAGTGCTTGCGGTTGGCTTACGCTCTGGGTAGGTTAGCGCAAGTTGAATAGGTAATTCCATAGTTGGCGTACCAAGTTGGGCTATAACTGAGTTATCTTGGTATTCAACCATAGAATGAATTATACTTTGTGGATGAATAACCACGTGGATTTTATCAAGTGGGCAGTTAAATAGCCACATTGCTTCAATTACTTCAAGCCCTTTATTCATCATTGTTGCGCAATCGATAGTTATTTTATCGCCCATATTCCAGTTTGGATGAGCGAGCGCTATTTTGGGAGTAACCTTTTCAAGTTCTTCGATAGGCGTGCTTCTAAGCGCACCACCAGAAGCCGTTAAAATAATTTTTTTAAAGGGCGCGGTTTTATCAAAGTGTAAGCATTGCCAAATTGCCGAATGTTCGCTATCTACGGGGATAATAGTTGCGCCGTGTTCTTTTGCAAGCGTCATAACTATTTCTCCACCCGAAATTAAGCTTTCCTTGTTGGCAAGAGCAATGGTTTTGCCCATTTTACAAGCCTGGATAAGTGGTTCAAGCCCACAAAATCCAACCACTGCAATTACTATTATATCCGCTTCTTGCAAAACGCAATGAAGCATAGCTTTTTCGCCTGTGTAAAGAGTGGTTTGGCTTGGAAGAGATATGATTTGTGGCGCATATTCGCTTGTTGTTAGCCCTGCAACCATCGGTTTATATTTGTTTATTTGCTCGCTTAGCAGTTTTGCGTTTTTGTTACAACAAATAGATACCACCTTAAAATCTTGGGGGTATCTATCAACGATGTTTAAAACTTGTTTACCGATCGAGCCGGTACTGCCGAGTAAAGCAATTTTTTTCATAATTTACCTTAAATAGTGATTATTTAGCGCGTTTAAACTACTAAATTACCTTTTAAATTTAGATTAAAGCCATAACAAAATAGATAAAAATAGAAGCGAATATAAAACCGTCGAATCTATCTAACATACCGCCGTGGCCGGGGAAAATCTTGCCCGAATCCTTAACACCAAACGAGCGTTTAATATAACTTTCAACTAAATCGCCTATTTCAGTAAGCAATCCGCCAACGAGCCCAACGAGTCCAAAATAGATATATCCGTTTAGTGAAAGGTGATAGTTGAAACTGTTTTTAAATATTGCAAACAAAACAACGCCTGCTACCGCAGCGCCTATTAAACCGCCTATAGCACCACTAATTGTTTTTTTAGGGCTAATTTCTGGGCATAGCTTCTTGCCTTTAAAGGTCATTCCCACAAGGTAAGCAAAAACGTCTGCCGCGGGGGATATAACGAAAGTAAGCACAAGCGCGAATAAAGATATATCGCCAAGCGTATTTGTTAGCATTGCGGGGATTAAAAGCGCGGTGGGATAAATTAGTGAAAATATCGAACACGTTAAACTTTCAAAGGGCATATTACCGCGCTTAAAAACTGGTATAAAAAATAAAACAATAAAGAAAATAGCAAGTGTAACGAGCGCGCCTGTAAGTTCAAAAGCAAAGAATGCAAAGCAAGTAAAAACGCTTGCAATCGAGCTTATTATCTTTTGCACCGAGCTTGTTTTGTCACCCATTATCAAGTTAATTTCAATAGTGCCAACTATAGCCATTAGTGAAATTAAAATATGAAAAAACTGATAATTTATATTGCGTAGGAAAAAGAAACCAACCGCAACCGCAACGAGCAAAACGCCCGTGATAGTTCTTTTTAACATATTAAATTTTGCCAAATCTACGCTTGCGTGACGAGAACCATTCAAGCGCGTTTAAGCATTCCTCCTCGGTAAAATCCGGCCATAAAACGTCGGTAAAATAAAGTTCGGCATAAACTGCTTGCCACAGCATAAAGTTTGAAAGCCGTTTTTCTCCACCCGTGCGAATAATCAAATCTAAGGGTGGAAGCTTTGTGTATAGCGCGTTATCTATATCTTGTGGGGTTACGCTTGAAATCCCACTTTCTATTATATGGTTAAAGGCGTGACATAATTCTTGTCTCGCCCCGTAATTTAAACAAATATTCATAACGGGCTTTTCAAAGATTTCAGTCTTTTTAACGTAGGTTGATATAACGCTTTGAAGTTCTTCGCTTAAAGCGTTTAAATCACCCGATACGGTAAGTTTAATCTTGTTATCAAAACAAGCCTTGCCGTATTTTTTTATACCCGTTTTTAATAGATTCATTAAATAATCAACTTCTTCTTTCGGTCTTGCAAAATTTTCAGTAGAAAAAGCGTACAACGAAAGGTATTCAACCCCACTGGCGAACATAATTTTGCTAACTTTTTCAATTAGATTAGCCCCTGCTTTATGACCGTAGCTTCTGTTTCGCCCGTGTTTTTCAGCCCACCTACCGTTACCGTCCATAATAACGCCTACGTGGATAGGTGGTGAAAGCTTAGGTTTATCCATTAAACAGTCATAACGTCCTTTTCTTTTTCTGCAGAAACCTTGTCGATTTTTGCGATAATATCGGTAACGCTTTCTTCAACGGTCGAACTAAAATCGTTCATTTCGTCTTCAGTAATTTCTTTTGCGTTTTTAAGTTTTTTAAGTGTGTCAAGAGTGTCGCGTCTGATATTACGTGCGGCAACCTTTGCTTCTTCAGTCATCTTTTTAACTTGTTTAACAAGTTCTTTTCTGCGTTCTTCAGTAAGAGCAGGGAATACAAGACGGATTACGTTACCGTCGTTTGTTGGAGTGATACCTATGTTTGCTTGTAAAATAGCCTTTTCAACGTTTTTTAGAAGTGATTTATCCCAAGGTGCAACAACTAAACATTGACCGTCAACAACCGACATATTACCAACTTGGTTAATTGGGGTAGGTGTGCCGTAAAAGTCAACTACTACTTTATCTAAAACGTGTGGATTAGCTCTGCCAACTCTTACCATTAAAAGTTCAGATTTAAAAACGCTTAAGGTTTTTTCTAATCTTTCTTCGTTTTCCATAAGTATCATTTCAATTTTTTCCATATCTGCTGCCATAATTTTTTCTCCTTATATCAAGTTTTTGTTTGGTTATAATATTTTTGGCTTAAAAACAACCGTTGTTTTAGGTGGTGTATGCTTTAAAGCCCTTATGAAACTATTTTATCCAGCTTCCGCCTTTTGTGTTGCCGTTTATTGCGTTTACTATCGAATTTTCTTCAAGTAGCGCAAACACGTAAACTGGAGTGTTGTTTTCTTTACACATAATAACGGCAGTTGAATCCATTGCCTTTAAGTTTTCGGCTATAAACTGGTCGTAACTTAAACATTCATACTTTTTAGCGTCGGCATAAACCTTTGGGTCTTTGTCGTAAATTCCGTCCACGTTTTTAGCAAAGAATAGCGCGTCGGCGTTTATTTCTGCTGCACGGAGCGACGCCGTTGTGTCGGTTGAGAAGTATGGGCATCCCGTACCACCGCCAAAGATAACAACCTTGCCTTCGTTTAAAGCTTCGTTTGCCTTAATAGGGTCGAAAGGTTCGGCAATCGGTGTAACCGTAATCGAAGTTTGAACGAGCGCTGGCACACCTATTGAAGTTAACGTTTCGCGCATACAAACTGCATTCATTATAGTAGCGAGCATACCCATATAATCGGATGCGCTACGGTTAATATCAAGATATTGTCTGCCACGCCAAAAATTGCCACCGCCAACAACTATTGCAACTTGAACGCCTTGTTCGCGCGCTTGTTTTATTTGGTTTGCAACTTGTAACAAAATGCTTTTATCATAAGCAACGCCTTTTTCAGCTGAAAGGGCTTCACCGCTTATTTTAAGCAAAATTCTTTTTGGTTGTGCTTGCATAAAAGGTTATTCATCTCCATTTTTTGTTTTTATCTTTAGTATTATACTATATAAATATAAATTTGTAAATATATAATTTATAAAATTTTGCACAAATGTAGATTTTTTTTGATAAAAAGTAAATTATTTGACTTTTTTAAATTGATTTTAGCATTTAAAATATGGCGCTTTTGAACAATAGGTAAGATGCTAACTCGACTAAAGCGCAGTATGCTACCGTAGTTTAGGCTAATAAAAAAGCGTAGCGATAGGTTATCGCTACGCAAGGTATAAACTATTATTTTTCGTATAAATCAACGGCGGTAACCCCGTCGGTTTCGGTAAATTTTACGCATACAACTTCAGCAAGCGAAGTTGGTAGGTTTTTGCCCACGAAATCGGGGCGAATAGGTAACTCGCGATGTCCGCGATCAACCATAATCGCAAGTTGAATGCTTTTTGGCCTACCAAGCTTTAAAAGAGCGTCGATTGCAGCACGCGCAGTTCTACCAGTAAAAATAACGTCGTCACATAAAATAACCGTTTTCCCATTAACGTCAAAATCCACTAAGGTTTCGTTAACTGTTGGTAAAACGCTAAAGGTAGAAAGATCGTCGCGATAAAGGGTGATATCGAGCTTGCCAACGGGTACTTTTACGCCTTCTACGCTTAAAATGCCGTTTGCTATTCTTTGAGCAAAGGGAATACCGCGCGTTTTTATTCCAATAAGCGCTAAATTTTCCGCACCCTTATTTCTTTCGATTATTTCGTGTGAAAGGCGAATAGTAGTTCTTTTTATCGCCTTTTCGTCTAAAATGTTAGTTTTAAATTTCATATTTTTGCCTTGCTCTCGTTTTTTGTTTTTTGCTATAAGCGCTAAACTATTATAGCACTTTAAAAAGGCAAAGTAAAGTTTTTTAAGATTAATTTTTTTGCTTGGTTTGCTAAAAAGACTACAAAGCTATTTTGGCTAAATAACGTTTTTAATTTTTTCGTAAATTAACGGTGTTGCTAAGAGCTTTTGGGTTTGTTTTTTATCAAGTATCTTTTGTGTGCCATTTGCAAAGTTTACGGTAACTAAAAATATTGCGCGTTTTCCTTGAAGATAACCTATAAGTTCTTTAACGGTGCTTTCTGCACTTACTATTATGCGTTTTTCTTCCATTATGCCCCGTTCGAAATGCCCCTGATTGTATAAAATTTTAATATATGAATTTTCTTTTGCCTTGGTAAAAGTTCCAAACAAAATAAAAAGAGCGAAGAATAAAATAGAGATGTTTAGTGAGCCAATGACTAAAGAATAAACAAAAAGGGCAAGTAGTAAAAGCGCAAGAACTACACCTAAAATTTTAACGATTAGTAAACTTCTTTTACGCGGAATATAAAGGGATAAAGTTGCTGATAAAATTCTTCCACCGTCGAGAGGATAGGCGGGTAAAAGATTGATTGCAAATATGCAAAGGTTAGAAAAAACAACTGTATCAAGATAGGGATAGCTTTCGGGAATAAGCCACCAAAGACATACAAAAAAAACACACACGCCAAGATTAAAAAGCGGGCCGTAAAAGGCAACTTTAATTTCATCTTTATAAGAAAGTCCTTCTATAGCGCCGTTAACTACTGTTCCGTAAGGCATTAGGCAAATTTCATTCATTCTATAACCCAATCTTTCGGCGCAAAAAGCGTGTCCTAGTTCGTGGATTAGCGCTGTTAGGGTAAAGGTTAGAAATAAAAATACTTTGCCCGTTAGAGCAAAGTATAAGCCAAAGATGAAGAAAAGTGGGTGTACGGTTACTTTCATTTGTTAAATACTATTGAATTTTCAACCGTAGCGTAATCGGTAAGAAGTTTATCTTGCTCGTAAAGGTAAACCTTAGCCGATTTGTTGGCATAACCCATGGGGAGATTTCTCGAAACTTCTTCGCCTACCGAAAAATAAACCAAATCAACCCCTTCAATCACGCTAAAAAAGTTATCGCTATGAGAAATTGTAACCGTGTAACTACCGTTCGTTTCCTTTTGCACCTTTGAAACCTTGCCGTCGCAAACTGGATATAAAGAATATTCACCTTCAATTTCAATAACGCCGTTATTTAAAGTAACACCTTCACTTTTAACCGGAAGATATAAAGAAAAATCGGTTGGTGCGCGGTTATCGCTTATAACCTTTTGGCTACTAAAAACACTTTTAAACAGTGTGTTCATACCACTATTTTCCCAAAATACGTTAGTTAAAATAATAGCCGAAACAAGCGCAAAAACGGCAATCACTTGGGCGGATATTATAGCGTTTTTAATTTTTTCTTTTTTGCTAACGTAAATAGCCGGCAAATTTGGGGTTTGTTCAGGCGCTTTCTTTGTTGCTAATTTTTTATCTTCGCTTGTAGTAAGCGAACAATTTTCTTTTTGGTTGTTCGTTTGCGCGTTATCGGTAGCAGTTTGAGAAAGGTTATTAGAAGCTTCCTCTTCTTTTAAATTTTTCGTTTTATTTAAGCTTAATTTTTTGTTAATTAGTGAAATAAATTTTTTCTTTTTAAATAGTGTTTTGCGTTTTTTCGTTTGATATTCACAGGTGTTTAATGGAATTTCTATCATTTTTGCGTAATCTAAATCGCTTGCCATAATTCGCTCCTTTTTAATGCAGTGCTATAATTTATGCAAGATTTTTTTGTTATAGAACAGCAAATTAGCGCTTAAAGCCTTTAAAAAGCAAATTGGTTTAAAAAAATTGTTGATTAAAGGCGAAAGCTATGATATAATATCACATACAGCAAAATTGATATTTTGTTGAAAAACTGTTGTAAAATTCGCGTCTAATTTTTAACTATCGTTACTTAGGAGAAAGGTTATGGAACAATTTTTATGTAAAACCTGCGGACAGCCACTTGTAAGGCAGGGGAATAATTATATATGTAATTATTGTGGTAACGCATGGGTTGCCGATTTGGCTAACGATATTCACGCGGTTGAACGCGCGAACGCATGGGAAGCATTAAGAAGGGGCGATTTTGAAAAGGCGACCGAACTTTTTGATGAAATTTTACTAAAAAACAATAACGACTACGAAGCGTTGTGGGGAAAAGCCCTTTCACTTAACGCTATTTTGTACGTTATCGATTTAAGTGAAGATAAAAGAGTTCCTACTTGCAACAACATAACCGAAAACTCATTTATTAGCAGTAACGAAGTAAAAAAAGCAATTTCGATAGCCCCAAGCGAGGTTGCATTAAGTTACAAAAAACAAGCCGAATATATTGAAAAGGTACGCCTTGAATGGCTTGAAAAAGCAAGTAAAGAGCCAGAATACGACGTGTTTATATCATTTAAGGATAGCGACCGAGATAACGGAATAGAAAGAACGCAAGATAGCATTGACGCACAAGATTTATATAATCTTTTAACAGCTGAAGGCTTAAAGGTGTTTTTTAGTAGAATTAGTTTAAGAAATAAAATTAGCGAGCAGTACGAGCCGTATATTTACAACGCAATCAAAACCGCAAAGGTAATGATTGTTTTTGGTGAAAAGGTGGAATATTTTACCGCGCCTTGGATAAAAAACGAATGGCGCAGATATTTATCGCGCATAGAATCGGCCGAAAAACACAAAAATAGCTTAGTAGTAGTATATAAAGATATAAACGTTGGCGAACTTCCAAAGGTTTTAAGTTCAAAGCAATGTTTAAACTACGAAGACGTAACTTTTTCACTAACCTTAGTAAGGCACATTAAGGGCATAATTGAAGATTATAACAAAAACAAAAAGATAAAACGCGTTGAAATTAAGGGTGGCGAAATATCTAAAAAGGCAACAAGCCTTGAAGTAAACCAAATTCAAACGCGTGAGCTTGGCGCAAATAGCGTACAAACGAGTATAAATGACGCGCAAAAGTTAAGCCTTGTTGATACATATTTGGGCGAAAGTATGTTTAGCGAAGCGCAAAAGCTTTTAAACGAAGTTTTAATTGAAAGCCCAAACAGTGGCGAAGCAATTTATAAATCGCTACAAATTAAATATAAAAAATCGCCTGCCACTTCGGTTAACCAAGCGGATTTAGCCTTACTTGAAAAAGCGATATTAAACTCGGCAAAGGAAAAATCGGCAAATATTTTAAATAAGCTTTACTCTTTAGAGTTTGAAGATAATATAACCGAAGCATTACTAAAAACTATTTTGCCATTTGAATACGAAGGTAGAACGAGCCAAATAAATCTTGCATTTGAAAAGGCAATTAAAAAGCACAATTATAAAACATTTTGCTTGCTTTTAAAAACCTTAAACGCAAACGAAGTTGATAGATATATCGATTATAATATGCGTTACGTTCACGCATGTGAGCAAGAAGAAAACGTTATTGCTTGTTTGAATAACGTAATTTCGGTTGATGGCGGAAATGTTGACGCATTAGATAAACTTTATAAATTACAGCTTGTTTATAAAAAGGATCAACAAAAAGCGCTTGAAATATTTGAAGAGCTTTTAAAATATAGCAAAAACCCCGAACAAAAAATCAAAGAGTGTATTCAATATCTAAACGACTATTTTAATCCGAGCTATTGCGGGCTTATTAAAAAAATACTTAGCTATTCAAGCGCTGATATTAGCGAATATAAAAAGATAATTTTAAATAGCGCAAACAAAGCTCTTTTAAGTATGAATTTCGAAGTTGCCGAACAGCTTATATCGATAATTACAACAGAAAACGAGCAAGACCCCGAAATTTATTGGGATATTTGTTTAATAAAAACAAAATCTATTAGCGCTGAAAATATAGTAAATTCAGATATAGCTTTAAATTCTTTGCCCGAATTTCAAAAGTATTTACTTCTTGCAAGCGAAGGCGACAGAAAAACAGCCTTAGATATAGTTAAAAGGCAAACGCAAGCTATTGAAAGAAAGCGCAAAGAAGCCGAGTATAAAGCTAACGCAGAAGCGAAAGAAAAGGCAAGAATAGAAGCCGAAAATCGCGCAAAAAAAGAAGCGTTGGAACGCGAGAAAAAAAGAGTAGCCGAAGAAAAGCGAATACGTGAAGAAACTGAAAGAAAAGCAAAACAAAAACTAAAAACTAAAATTATAACTATAAGTAGCGTATGCGCTACAGTTGCTATTATTTTAACTTTATTTTTTACAATATTTTTACCACAACTTTTTATTAGCACTGCTAACTTCGGTAATTACGTTAAATATAAAGGACTAACCGAATATTCTATTCCAGAAGGAACGGTTGAAATTAAAGAGAAAACTTTTAGAAATTGCAAGAATTTAAAAAGCATTGTAATTCCAGAAGGTGTAACTACTATTTCTAAGAATGCGTTTGAGGATTGTACTTCGCTTGAAAGTATAGTGATACCAAATAGTGTAACCTCAATTGGTAGTTACGCGTTTTTAAATTGTAATTCCTTAAAATCTATAACGTTATCTAACAGCCTAACTACTATTTCTAATAATGCGTTTGAGGATTGTGCTTCGCTTGAAAGTATAGTGATACCCAAAGGTGTAACAATTATTAAAAGAAGTGCTTTTAGAAATTGTAAAGCTCTTAAAAATATAACTATACCGGATAGTGTTACAACTATTGAGGAAGAAGCTTTTATTTACTGTTCATCGCTTGATCACGTTGTTATTCCAAATGGTGTTACCGACGTAGGTCGTTATTTGTTTGGCTACTGCACTTCCTTAAAATCAGTAAGCTTGTCTGAAAACACAACCACAATTTTATGTGGTGCGTTCCGTGGTTGTACTTCGCTTGAAACCATTACCATACCTGCAAAGGTTGATGCGATTGAGTGGTATGCGTTTGAAAATTGTAGCAATCTTGAAAATATCTATTTTGAAGATACAACAACCTGGTATCATACTTACGATAGGGATGATTATGAAGCAAGAAGAGGTGGCAATAAAAAAGATGTAACGGCTAACTACACCACAGCTTCTTATTTTACGTCGGTTTATCCTTCACATTGGTGGTATAAATTATAATAAAAAATTTTAAGAACGCCCACAAGGCGTTCTTTTATAATTTTTTGAAACTGATATTTACAAATTGCGCTTTATATGTTATAATATGGTTATACAAACATGGTAGGGAATTTAATGTTTTGTAATTTATTATCACAAAATTTTTTTAAAAGCGATATATTTAAGGTTTTGGTATTCTTTTTAATAACCGCTATAATATTTTTAATTATAAAGGCGGTTTACGGCAAGAAAAAACAGGCGAGTTATTTTGTTAAAGATAGCCTTTTAACCAAAACCGAAATAAAATATTACAATCTTTTATGCTCGATTCTTGGCGATAGGTTTTTAGTTTTGCCACAAATCAATCTTGCTTCGGTAATAGATAAAAAGGGCGGAAACAATTTTAGAAACGAACTGTTTAGAAATGCCGATTTTGGCGTGTTTGATTATAATTACCGCCCTATATTTTTGGTCGAAATAAACGATAATACCCATTTTAGAAAGGATAGGCTCGAGCGCGATAAAAAAGTTAACGAAATATGTGAAAAAGCGGGACTTCCTATTTTAACTCTTTGGGTTAAAGATGGTATTGACGCGGAAACAATAAAAAAACAAATACAAAAAATATTAAGGAGGCAAAAATGAAACCAAAAAAATTACTTTTAACTTTAGGTTTAGCTTTGGTGCTTTTGGTAAATTCTGCGTGTGGATTAGATGAAGTTATTTCAAATAATTTGCAAAGCATAATGCCAGACCCTTCGTTGGTTGCCGACTGTTCACCTACGGTGCAAGAAAATATAGCGGTAGTACCTATGGGCGCAAAACACACCTTTATTACTCAAAAAGGGATAACCGATATTTCTTCGCTTTTAAAAGAAAGCACGGGGGAAGATATTACTGCTTTAAAAATAAGTTATCAACCCGATGGTGCTTATTCGTTTTTCTATTTAACAAACGCAAAACGCTTTGTTTTAGCAAAGATTGGTTATCGTGATGGAAGTGTTCAAACGCTTTTTGAAAGGGCTGGCGAATGTCCTTCAGTTTTAGAAGCTTCAAACAAGCATTTTATTCTTAAAGATAATTTAAATGCAGGAATGCAGTTAACTTTTATTTCTCGCGTTGATTATTCAACTAAAGAAATTCAAATTACGCAAAGTTTTTCGTCGATTCAATTTTTATCAATGCAAGGGGATAATTATTTTATTAGCACCGAGCAAACCGTTGAAGAAAAAACAATTAAAAAACATCATATATTCAACTTAAACAGTGGTATCGTTTGCTCGTTTGAAAGCAACGATTATAAGGCTAAATTTGCGGTTGGAAGCAATTTGCAAGCAATTTTATATAATAGTGAAAACTTGGTAATGCTAAAATATAACGGCGAAAGTTATTTCTTTGAAAAGGTGCAAGGCGAACTAAAAGAAGCAATTCTTTTAGCTGAAAATTTAACTTTAATAGAAGACTATTTGATTATTGGCTATCCTAACGAAAGCGCATCAAAGGTGTATTCGCTCCTGTTAAACGATTATTTAAATGAAGAAAATTCAAGCGCGGTGAAGAAAAAAGCCACCAAGCAAAATAAGGATAACTTGTTTTTAATCGATTACGATAAATATAATCAAACGCTAACCTTTAAGGAATTAAAAAGTGAAAAAAGCGTTACCCTTGATATTTATAATTCGCCTGAAGGCATTATTCCAACTGCACTTAAAAAAATAGCGATTGCAAACGAAGGGCGATTTGGTGAAGGCATTTTTGATATTAGAACTTTTGAAAATAATTCAAAATTTTATTTTAGTTGTTATTATTTTGATAAGCAGGGAAATAAAATATATTGTATTTTTAACTTTGATTTTGAAAATAGTAAAATAAATTATATAGGTGTTGCTTCGTCGCCTGTAAATCCTTTAGGGCTAACGCCTACCGATGATGCGATAATGATTGTGTTTTTTGATTAATTTGCCAAAATATACGGTTTATTAAACAAAAATAAACTTAATTTTTTTAATAGGTAGTTTAATTTGCCAAAAAAAAGCAAAAAATCTTAATTAAAGCAAAATATAATTTAAAAAAATGCAAGAAAAAGTTAAAAAATTATATACAAATTAAAAAAAGTGTGTTATAATAATAAAAGAAACTTATATGGAGGTAGTAATCATGGCTCACAAAATTACTGATTCTTGTATCTCTTGTGGTACTTGTGCTGCAGAATGTCCAGTTAGTGCTATTAGCGAAGGTGCTGAACACTACGAAATAGATGCAGACGTTTGCATCGATTGCGGTGCTTGCGCAGCTGCTTGTCCTGTTGGCGCTATCGAAGAATAATTTTAAATTTACCACTTTAAAAGTGTGCAAAAAACCGCAAACAAATGCGGTTTTTTTGCTATATGCATATTTTTTTTCGCCTTTGAATATATTTTTACAAGGTAGGAGGTTCAAAGGTGGAAAGTATAATAAAAACAATTTCAAATCCAGTTTTCTTTACAGTCAATAATTCATATCCAATACAGTCTGATATTTCTCTCGAATGTGACGAGGTAGATATAATAGGCGTTACCGCTACGGTTTTAAACCAAAGCGTTGAATGTATGTCAGGGATTACCAAAGGCTTGGTAAGGGTGGCTTTTACCGTGTTATACGCTAACGAAAAGCCTGCGGTTTACGAAAGTGGGGCAGACCTTTCTTTTGAACAGCGCGACGATAAAATTGAGCAAAATTCGCTTTACCAACTAAAGTGTGAGTGTGAGGACGTTAAATTTTTAGTTAAAGAAGACGGGACTATCACGGTTAGCGCGATTGTTGAAGTTCACGCAACTTATTGCGCTAAAAGCGAGCTTTCATTTTTGCAAGATATAGAAGGCGCGGTTGTTAAAACCGAGCAGCGAAAGGTGTATAACTCGCGCGGATGTATGCAGGCAACCAGCGCAAACTTTGAAGGCGAAAAAAAGTTTAATTTTGAAATAGAAAAGGTGCTTTGTCATAATGATAGCGCGCGTCTTTTGCAAACCGAATGCGGTATAGGCGAGATAATAGTTGACGGCGAAATTTTAAGCGAATTTACTTTACTTACTTCAAGTGGAGAAATAGTAACTTCTTTTATGACAACCGCTTTTCGCTATGAAATTGAAAGCGAAGGCGTAAGCGTTGATTCGGTGGCTTTCGCAAGCGCGCGATTGCAAAACGCTAACTTTAAAATTAGCTTTTTAAATGAAGAAAACGCAAGTAAAATCGATGCCGAATATACTTTAAATTTTGGTGCAGTTGTTTTGGACGAATGTGCGGTTAATTGTGTTATTGACGGCTTTTCTACCACACATGAGATAACTGTAAATAGCGAAAATTTAAACTTCAATAGTGGGTTTAGCTTTACAAGCTATAAACATAAATGCTTTGGCGAAGGTATTTGCGAAATAGAACAAGGCGAAAAGGTTGTTTGTTCGCTTAACTCAAGGGTAGAAATTTTACAGTTTAACACTCAACCAACCGACGGGGTTTATAAGGTTGAAGGAATAGTTTATTGCAATTTATTAACTGTAAATAACCAAAAATATAAAATAAAGCAAGCAAAAATCGCTTTTGATTTTAATATCGAAAGTGAACTTGAAATGCTTGATTTAAACGCAACCGCATCAAACGTTATAGTTCGTGGGTTGGAACAAAAATGCATTATCGATTGCGAAATAGTGTTTGGTGTGCTTTCAAAAAAATGTGAAAGCTGTAACTGCGTTTGCTTTGTAGAAGAAGGCGAAAAGCGAGCTACCACTCAAAGCGCAATTTCGGTTTTATTTATTTCAAAGGGCGACGATTTGTGGACGGTTTGCAAAAAAGCCCTAACAACCGAGCAAAGTATTTTGGCAGATAACCCCGATATTACTTTCCCTGTGGCTAGCGATAAAGCAATAGTTGTTTATAAAAGTTTAAACGATTAAAAAGGGTTTTTCTACTATATTAAAATTGATAAATTAATCATTGATTCAAGAAAAGAAAATAAATATAAATTAAACTTAAGAGAGAATTATGAGAGTCACTAAAAAGGCATACGCAAAGGTAAATCTTGCGCTTAACGTGTTTAATAAAAATGATAGCGGATATCACGAGCTTGATAGCCTTGTGGTTACCGTTGACCTTTTTGATAAGATTACGTTAATTAGCCGAAAGGATAAAAAAGTAAATTTAAAGGTATTAGGCTTTACAGGTTATGCAAATACCTTTGTAAAAGAAAAAGATAACGCATATAAAGCCGCACTTGCTTATATGAAAGAATGTGACTGTAACGGCGTTGATATAATACTTAAAAAAAATATTCCTTTATCTTCGGGAATGGGTGGCTCGTCGGCTTGCGCTTCGGCAACTCTACTTGCAATGGAAGAACTTTACGGCTGTGGCGCAAATCTTGAAAAAATCGCTAACACCTTGGGTAGTGATACTGCTTATTTATTAAAGGGTGGTTACGCAAGGCTTAAGGGTAGGGGCGAGCAAATTACACCATTAAAATTAGAAAAGAGTTTGCAAATGCTCGCGGTTTTTCCTTCAAGCGGGGTTGATACCACTGAATGTTTTAAGCAGTTTGATAAAATGCCTAAAATGGCGGTTAATAGCAATATAGACGCACTTATTTATAGTTTTAGCGAAGAAGAAATACTTTATAGCGAGTGTAAAAATGGGCTTACGGATAGCGCTTGCGCAATAAACGGCGAGCTTAAAGAATGTATAGATTATGCAAAAAGTCTTTCGCCTAAAGCATGCTTTATGACGGGTAGCGGTGCTACAGTAATAGTTATGTTTGAAAGTAAAGAGCTTTTACTTTGGGCACAAGAAAAATTTTATAACGAAGGCTTTAAGTGCAAAATTTTAAACACTTATATACCAGAAAGAGACTAACAAAAAAAATAAAACGGCGAGGTGGCAATTTTGCCCCCCGCCTAATTTTTTTGTGAAAGTTATTTGTAAATTACTTATTAAAGTTTGTAGTGCTTACTGTTGAGATTATTTAATTGAAGCACTTAGGAAAATGCTATTACTAGCATTTTCCATTATGCAAGTTTATTTTAATCTTTTTGATTTTACATCAAAAATGAACCAAATAATTAAAGGTATTACAATGAATAATATTCCCCACCAAATATTACCTTTGATACTATTTTCAGTAATAACACAATATAAAGCAATGCTACCACAAATTAAAATGGGCAAACACAAACTAATCCATGCAATTAAGGAATATGTCTTTTTCTTTTTTTCTATTAAAGTTGTGTCCTTTAATTTTGGATGATTTTTGATTTTTTCATCAAGTTCCTTAATTAATTTTTCTAAGTTAAAATCATTTGGATATTCATTATCAATAAAAAGTTTTTCTAAATCCTCTGCATTTATTCCAGCGTGATATACTACAACATTATATTTATCTTCAAAAAAATCTATAATGACATAAATATTATGATAATTATAATTCAATTGAATTGTTTTACCTAATTTATTGATAGTAGGATAAACTCCTACTCCAGCATATTTAGATAACAAATTTTTAATGTCTCCACTCAAGTATAATTCAAAGATTTTATCTAAATTACTATATTCATTTTTATCTTTAGAATTTAAATAATTTTCAATTTTTCTTTTCATATTGATAGATTATCCTTTCATATTTTAATCCCAATAACCAGAAATTGCTCGAATCAAATGTTCAAAGCCAATACTCAAAATTACAACACCACCGACTACGACGATACCTGGTAAGGCAACACCAGCAGCTAATAAGCCTGCTGTAGCAAGTGACATTGCTCCTGCCGCAAAATAATATGAACTAACACCGATAGCTGTATCAATAACAGTATCTACTAACATTGCTGAATCAACTTGCCAATTATTTTCGTAAAGATTAAATCCAAAATTAACAAGTGCATTTAATCCAACAACACCACCAACTGATTTAGCAATAGCACCAAATCCGGCTCTAGCATCGCCAGTTAATATTTGTTTAAATGTTCCTTGAGCTACTGTTCGAAAACTTGAACTTGATTTACCAAACCAACGCCAAGTTCCGCCCATAATTGGATGCATATATCTTGTGTTTGTTGCATATGCAAATTTACTGTGCATTCCACTAGCAGTTAAATAGCTCATTCCTAAAATGAAATCTGGAATTGCACCCACTGCTGTCGAGACCCACCAAGGTGCAGTAGGATTTCCCACGCCACCAAGACTTCCTCCGCCAGAAGATCCTCCTGCTGAAACAGATGAACCGCCCACAGATATTGATGAACTAGTTACTGAACCACCAGAAGAAACGGGTCTTTGTTTGTAATTCACAGGGTTATTGTAGCAATAAGCATATAGATTTAAGCCGAGTACGTTGTCGGGCTCTAAATATTCAACACCGTCGGGTGAAATAAATCTACCAATAGTTGGGTCGTAGTAACGAGATTGTAGATAGTACAACCCAGTTTCAAAATCGTAATAATAACCACGATATCTAAATGGGTTTATATTAGCAATATTACCAACGTTGTGCGTGGTAGTGAAGTTACCCCATGCATCATACTTGTATTTAGCAACAAGCTCAGTACCTTTGTAAATTTCGGTTATATCACCGAATAAGTTTTTACGGTATGTATATACTTCGCCGTTATACTTAAAGCCGATTATGCCGGTAGATTCGTGCAAGAATATTAAACTATACGGATTTGTTTCTTGAACTTTAGAAAGTTTAATAAGCTTTCCGTTAATATAACTAAACTCGGTTAAACTTGTATCGTTAAATAATTTACCTACTCTATTACCATCGCCGTCATAAAAATATTGAGTGCAATTGTTTCCAGTTGTTACACTTGTAAGCCTACCGTTATCATCCCAAGTAAAGGCATTATTACCAAATGCAGTTAATCTTCCTTTGTTATCGTAAGAAAGAGCAGTTGTTTGATTATCTTTTACAACGCTTTTTACTTGGTCTTGCCAAGCACCAACGTTAAACGTTGTTGTAGATAGTGGACTTTCTAACGTTGATGCAGTAGTAAATTCGTGTTCAACACGGCTTGTTAGGTTGTTTTTATCATCGTAAGTGTAAACAATAGTTTTGCCTATATCGGCATTGTTTTCACGAGTTAATCGGTTTAAACCATCGTAAACGTAAGTAGTGTTGTCGTATCTTGTATAAAAGTCTTTTTTATTAGAGAAAATAGAGTTTTTAATTTAAATTAGTTTTTATAACAAAATTCAATAATATTTATAAAGCCAGCTAAACTATCGTATTTTTTAAATAATTCCTCATCAAGCATTTTATTTTTTGTTGATAAATATCTTAAATTATTTGATAGTGATTTTAATTCTTTCAATTTTTCATCACTTAATGCAAAATCAAATATATAAGCAGGCTCTTTATCAAATCCCAAGTTATATCCTGCATAATCAATAATTACGTTTTCCATAATACCTTGATAATATGATGGTAACCATTCTCGAATACCTTTCATAAAATTTTCGAATAAACTTTTTTCTAATCTCATTTATTAACCCCCTTTGAATAAAAGATGCCATATTAATTTATAGTCACTAGTCAACGTTAGTTCATAGATCCCTTCATTAAATACTCCATTGATTAGTGAGGATCCCTTAGCGGTAAAGGAATAAAATAACTTCCCATTTTTACCGATAGTTTTGCTCATTTTTCCATATTTAATAATATTTTTTTGAGTTAAAACTGAGTCAAAATATGGCCTACTAGCAATTTCATCAGCATAATAATTTCCTGGAAATTCCGCACTTCCTATATTCTTATAGGCTTGGATTCTAGGTGTATTATATTTATACCAAGTACCACATACAATACTGCCAACAGTTGCAACAGATCCAGTAATTGATGCGTATGTATTATACGCGGTAGTGTTTCCTCCAAATAATCCATCTTCCATAAAATTGTAATTAAAAGCTAAGCCCCCGGCTTCCGCAACACCATTAACAGCAGTTAAAACTCCTGCACCAATAGTAATACCTGCAACCAATAACATCGGCAATGTTGCTACACCACTCGTAACAACTAATACACCTGAAACAATTGCCCCTATTCCAGTAACTAAATATCCTAAGGCTTGCCCAAAAGTACTCCACTCCCACGAATGTCCGCTTGGGTCAACGTACATTACAGGATTATTAGCACAATATGCATATAGATTTAAGCCAAGTACGTTGTCGGGCTCTAAATATTCAACACCATCGGGTGAAATAAATCTGCCAATAGTTGGGTCGTAATAACGTGATTTTAAGTAGTATAATCCACTTATATTATCGTAAAAATAACTACGATATCTAAATGGGTTTACGTTTGCAATATCATCATCGTTGTTTTGCAGAATAGTGCAGTTGCCCCATGCGTCATAAGCGTATTTTGCAACGCAAGTGCTACCATCATAAATTTCAGTAATATCGCCAAATAAGTTTTTGCGGTAAGTGTATAGTTTTTTGTTATCATAAAAACCGATAACACCTGTTGAGTTATATATAAACTCGGTTGCCTTTACAAAAAACGTAGTTTTATTTGAGTGATACTCTCTATTAAAATAAGCATACACAACAAGTTTACCATCTATGTATCTATATTGACGATAATGCGGAGTTAACTCGGAGCATCCAGCCATATAATTATTAGTATCATATTGATAACTATTGTACGTATTATCATCAACCATTATTTGTGCAAGAGTACCGTTACTATTCCATACGAAAGTTCTACCGTCACCGCGAGTAGTCATTCTACCAGAATCATCGTATTCAAAAGCTTTATCTTCATTAGTTAAAAGGTTTCTAACAGTTTTTACTTGGTCAACCCAGTTACCACCGATAAATACGGTTGATGCCGTTGGATCGCTTGAAATAGTGCCTGTAGTATAAGCATATTCTTTACGCCTAAAAAGATTACCAGAGTTATCATACTCGTAAATAATAGTTTTATCTAAATCGTAATTATTTTCACGAACTAAGCGGTTTAAACTATCGTAAACGTAGGTAGTGTTGCCATACTTTGTAATGTTACCATTACTATCGTATTCAATTTGTGTTGTTACGGTTGAGCCATAGCCCGTTTCGGTAATTTGGCTAATAAGGTTTGTAGAGCCTACGACTGAAGTTGTTGAAGTAGTGCCACCTGGTTGTAAACTAACCGGTCCATCTAATGATGGAAGTTTGTTTAACTTTTTGGCAGGTGCAAACGAATACTCAGTTCTTCTATCAATTCCACCACTTGAAACTGTAACTTCGGTTGCTCTATTAATACCATCGTAGGTGTAAGTAGTGTTAACTGTTGTTGTGGTGTTTTCATTGTATGTATCATAGATAACAGCGCTTTCACTTTTAATTTTATTGCTAAAATAATCACTATATTCTACGTTATTAGTAACTGTTAACACGGGGTCATCATCAAGGCGAGCAATCTTTGTTGAAGTTGGTCTGCCAATACAGTCACGCTCTTCAATAGATGATTCAAAAATTAAATCAGGATATATAATCTTTTTTAGTTCACCATTTACATAAAGAGCACCATAACTATTATAATTATTAATGTCAGTTTTGTCAACTATAACTCGCAATTTTGCTTTCTTTGTTGCGGTTATGCGTGAATCTAGCGGATCAACAGTACAATTTTTAAGTAATAAAATATCGATTATTTTTTCTTCAGTTATGTTTGGATTATTGAATATTCCTTTGTCAAAACCTCCATCATCCCAATAATAGTAGTACATAAGTGGGGTGTCGTAATCATGGTTACTCTTACATACTTTAATTATCTTTCTCAAACGCGAACAATTATCGTAGTGTTTTTCTATAGCATAAATTTCGTCTATATCTTCTGTAATAACACTATTTGGCTCAATTTTTGGTTGTGATTTAAAAATTGCTGGCACTTTAAGCAAGGTTGTGTTATCTGCGGGTATATTACTAGGTCTAACACTTTCTAACTCTCTTTTATCGTTATAATTAAAAGTATAGCGTTCTTGTGATAAATCTTGCGTTGGTCCTGCCGTATAAATATTTTGAATACACCCTTGATTGTATAGCATCTCGTTATAAAGCCCACCTGCAAAAACGGAATTTAAAGTTTCACCATCAGTTAAAAAAGCATAATTATATGCATTCCCCTTAGCATCGGTTACTTTCGTTAGATTACCATATTTATCATACTCGTAGTTAACTGTTGGGCGTTCTAGATTGTAATAACCTGTTTCTCTAGTCATTTTACCATCGGTATAAGCCATTTCGCTAATAAGTTTAGTGCTTACGTCGGTGCTTCCTTCTTTATTGGTTTCTATTTTTAAGCAATCGCCATAAATGCCATAAGTGTAGGTATTTTTAATACCTTGATAGTTGGTTTCGTTTAGTAATTGAAGGTCGGTATTATATACGCTTTTAGCAACTCTATAATCTTCTTGATTTTCATCAATAGTAACGTGCAAGTAATCGCTTATGGTTAGGCGTGAACTTGTAACGTTTGAAATATACGAAAAGTTTTTTAAATTATCTTGTATAGTGAGCGTAGCATACTTAATTTGGTCTAGTGCAGTAAACTCAGTTGCGCCAGTTACTTTAATTAAAAGGTTAGAACAACCAGTAATTAAATTTTCACCGTCGTTATACCAAAGGTTAAAACCGGTTGAGTTTTTAAACTTACTAAGCATAGTTTGGTTATAATCGGCAAGAGTAAATTTAACGTTTGAAAGTGTTGTTGTGTTTTCGCTAGCAGTGTACTGAATATCAAAGTTTACGTCTTCGGTTTCATACCAAGTTTGTGGTGTGCTTTCGCCAAGCGCTTGAGAATGAGAAGTTCCTCCTGTATCTAACGATATTACTTCATATTCTTCTTGTGTTGTAGTAATGCCGTTTTCTTCTTTTAAGTCTGCATAAACATCGCTTGCTTTAAACGCTTTTGAGTTTTCAAAAGTAGCGTTTTCAAGCGAGTCTTCTTGCTTATCGCTAACGTAAATCAATTCGCCGTTTTCTGCAAAGTAGTAATAGGCAGAGGTGCCTTCTTCATCTACGCTTTCACTTTGTTTTTGTGTAATTATTGTTTTTTTGTTGCCATAGCTTAACTGTGCAATATTTAACGTTTGCTCAGCAATACTATCATCATCGTTTACTGTAAAAGTATAATTAGTAATTTTATTAACTCTATAAAGATCATCGTATAAAATAGCGCTTTTAACTTGCCTTAATTGGTCGATAATAGTTTCAATACGCTCGTTTAAATAAGTTAAAGTGTATTGGTTTGAGTTATCAATCCCCGAAATTGACTGTAAATATTTATTACTTATACTTAGCGAACAAATAGTTTCTTGCGCTTGGTCTTTAACGATAATACCGGTAGTTGTGTAAGTAAAAGTATATTCTTTACCTAAACCGTCGGTTACCTTGGTTAGCTTGTGGTTACTATTATATTCTAAAGTTGTAGTAATAGTAGTGTTTGATATTGTTTTTGTAATACTGCTTAGGTTGCCGTGTTCGTTAAAGTGTAGTTTTGTGTTGCTTCCGTCGGTTAGTTGATAACTTGTTATAGCATTATCGCTACGAATTACGGTTAAAATTAAACCTGTTTTTTTACCACTTTCGTAATACTTATTGCCAAGTTTGGTTAATTTGTGTACGTTAAAATCTCCATCGTAATAGTAAGCATATTCGTCATTTAAACGTATTGCTTGTTGGTAGTTGAATTTCCACCCCTTAGCGGGCATAATATTTTTGTAATCCCACAAGTAATCACGGGTGCAAAATTCTGGGTTGTAACTTAGTGATAGGCTAAAAGGCAATCTACTGCCTGAGCCTTGGTGTAGGTGGTGTGTTACCTTTAATAAGCCAGTTTGTAAACTTACTTGTTGTTGGTTTTTCACGCCACACGTGTTTGTAATATAATTTTCTTTATTATCATAATAATGGCTTGGTAAAAGAGTTTCGCTGTCAGTACCGTCACCAAAGTTAACTTCGCCGTCGATAATGGCAAGGCATTCTTGTAATAAGCCACCTTCAAATTTGTTTATCATATAATTTTCTCCATTAATATATATTTTTTAATCCCTATAGTTACTTTTATCAAAGCAAAGGTATAAAAAAACCTTAAGCAAAGAAGGGATAACAACTTTGCAAAAGGTTATAACACGCGGCCACGTTTTACATAACCATTATACCGCAAATTTTTTAAAAAGCAATAGGATAGTGACATACTTTTGAACGTTTGTTTAAAAAAATTTAAAAAAAATTAAAATTGTTTGCTTTGATAGCATTTTTAGGGCATAAAAAAAGCGTACGAAAATTTTTCTCGTACGCTTTTATTGTTTATAAGTTTTTAATTAATTACTTTTTCAAATACACCATTAAAACTGCTATGTCGGCGGGGTTAACACCGTAAATTCTGCCTGCTTGACCAAGGTTTAGTGGACGAACTTCGTGTAGTTTTTGCCTTGCTTCAAGGCGTAAACCTTCAATTTTAAAGTAGTCGATATCTTTTGGTAAGCGTTTTTCTTCAAGCTTTTTAGTTTTTTCTATTTCGCGATTAGCCTTTTCCAAATAACCGCTATATCTAATTTCGGTTTCGGCGCAATCAAGCAAATCTTCGCTTATTCCTTCAAAGGCGTTAAAGTGCTCGCGAATAGTTCTAATAGGAATATTTCTTGTTATTAAATCCTTATAAGAAAGACCGTTTTGTGGATAATTTCCACCGTGCTCTAAAACTATTTGTGCAACTTCTTTGGCCGGGTGTGAAATAGTAAGTTCTTCAAAAAGCTTTTGTTTTTCTTGTTTTTTAGAAGTAAATACTTGGTATCTATTGTCATCAACAAGCCCAACTTCTCTGCCTATTTCGGTTAATCTAAAGTCGGCGTTATCTTGTCGTAAAAAGATGCGGTGTTCGGCGCGTGAGGTCATAATTCTATAAGGCTCGTCCGTTCCCTTTGTAACCAAATCGTCAATTAAAACGCCTATATACGCTTGGTCGCGACGCAAAATTAGTGGATCTTTTCCGCTCATTTTAAGAGCGGCGTTAATACCTGCTATAAGCCCTTGTGCACCGGCTTCTTCATAACCGCTTGTGCCGTTAAGCTGACCCGCACAGTAAAGCCCACTTATTTTTTTATATTCTAATGTTGGAAGAAGATCTAATCCGTTAATGCAATCGTATTCAATAGCGTATGCATAGCGTACTATCTCGCAGTTTTCAAGCCCCGGAATAGTGTGGTACATTTGTTCTTGCACGTCTTGCGGTAAAGAGGTGGACATACCTTGTACATAAACTTCGTTAGTGTCGCTACCTTCGGGCTCTAAAAATATTTGATGGCGTTCCTTGTCGGCAAAACGTTCAACCTTGGTTTCGATTGAAGGGCAGTATCTTGGGCCAGTTCCCACGATTACACCGTTATAAAGTGGTGAACGGTGCATATTTGCGCGAATTATATCGTGCGTTTTAGTGTTTGTATAAGTTAAATAGCAAGGAACTTGCTTTTCTGGAACGCGGTCGGTTAAAAATGAAAAGGGATAAACGTTTTGTTCGCCTTCTTGAATTTCACAGCGCGAATAGTCTATTGTTCTACCGTCAATTCTTGCAGGTGTGCCAGTTTTAAATCGGCGAATAGTAAAGCCAAGGTCGATAAGGTTTTTGGTTAAAGCGTTTGCAGGTGCAAATCCGTTAGGGCCTGCGTTTTGCGCCCATTCGCCTGCAAGTACTAAGCTATTAAGATAAACGCCTGTACATAGAATTACACTTTTGGCGTGAATTACACTTTCGTAAGTTGTTTTTACACCTATAACTTGATTGTTTTCGGTTAAAACCTCGCTTACTTCGCATTGCAAAATTTTTAAGTTTTCGGTGTTTTCAAGCACCCTTTTCATTTCACGGTGATAGTAATTTTTATCCGTTTGCGAGCGCAACGAATGAACGGCTGCCCCTTTACCGCGGTTAAGCATACGAATTTGAAGCATGGTTTTATCCGCCACCTTACCCATTTCACCGCCTAACGCGTCGATTTCGCGAACCAAATGCCCCTTTGCCGTGCCACCGATTGAGGGATTGCACGCCATAAAAGCAATACTATCTAAATTTAAAGTTAAAAGGGCGGTTTTAAAGCCCATTCGAGCAAGCGCTAAACCGGCTTCGCATCCCGCGTGGCCTGCGCCTACAACGACTGCGTCGTATTCGCCCTTAATAAAAGTAGTTGTCATAAATTATTTGCGCCCCTTGCGCTAATTATTTTAGCATTGTCACATAAAAAGGTCTACAATCAACCATTGTTTGTGATATATCAACTTTTTTTTGTGAGCAAGTAATTATTTTTTCAAAATTAAATTTTTCAAATCGTTTACTTCGGTTGCTATTCTTGGATTAGTTTTTATAAGCTCGGTAATTTTATTGCGAGCGTGAATTACCGTAGTGTGATCTCTGCCACCCATTGCTTGACCTATCGTAACTAGCGGAATAGACATAAGTTCAGTTATAAGATAAGTACAAATTTGGCGTGGTTCAACAAGTTCTTTATTCTTTTTCTTGCCGAGTAGGTCGTTTTTAGATACGTTATAGAATGAACAAACGGTGTTTATAATATTCGTAGTAGTCATAACTTCTTTGTTTTCGTTAGAAACCGATTGTTTAATAGCTTCCATTGCAAGACCAATAGTGATAGGTGCTTCGTGAAGTAGCGAAGCAAAAATTACTTTGTTAAGTAAACCCTCGAGCGAACGGATATCGTTTGAGCCGTTTTCAGCAAGATAGGTTGCAACTTCGGTGCTGATTATGTATTTACGTTCTTCGGCTTTGCGTTGAACAATAGCAATTTTAGTTTCAATATCAGGCGAAACAACTTGAGCCATTAAACCGCCTTCAAAGCGTGTTTTTAATCTTTCTGAAAGGGTAGCGATTTCGCGTGGGTGACAGTCTGCCGATAAAATAATTTGTTTATCTTGACCGTAAAGCTCGTTAAAGGTGTGGAAAAATTCTTCTTGAGTTGCTTCCTTGTTTGCTAAAAACTGAACGTCATCGATAATTAAAACGTCAACGTTTCTGTATCTATTGCGGAATTCTTGAGTGCCTGAAGCCGAGCCCTTACCTTGGCGGATTATAGTTATAAGGTCGTTTGTAAATTTTTCGCAGGTAGCGTATAAAACGTTTGCGGTTTTGTTTATGCTCTTTACGTGGTTTGCAATAGCGTGCATAATGTGAGTTTTACCAAGCCCCGTTCCACCGTAAATGAAAAGTGGGTTGTAGTTGTTGCCCGGGTCTTCGGCTACAGCCTTTGCCGCCGAGTATAAAAACTTATTAGAAGAGCCAACTACAAAAGAATCAAAGGTGTATTTAGGGTTGATTTCCATCGAGCTTTCAAGTAAAGGCTCGTTTTCGTCATCTTTATGCAAATAATCAACGGTAGAATTACCAACGGTAATTTTAACTGAAGTTACACCTGTTTCAGCAGTTTTAAGCGCTTGCAAAATTTTGTCGAGTAATCTTGTAGAAATTTCCTTTGCAAAAAGTTCGGATGGTACGTTTAAAACTAACTTTCTTCCTTCTAAATCAACTGGTGTGATTTTTAATATATAGGTGGTATAAGCGATTGAGCTGGTGGTTGTACGCAATACTTCAAGAGCGTTATTCCACAATAATTGATAATTTTCCATTCTTTACTCCTTTGCAAACGCAAAAAACCCAATTTAAAGATTGACTTATTTGCTTTAAAATTATATAATATAAAATATAAACTGTAAATGTAGTATAATCTACTAGTTAATAATTTTACCCTGTTAGAAAAGTTATCCACAATTTTTAAGGGGTAAATAAAACGCCCCCCTACAAGATAGCAGGGCGATTTAAGTGCTTTTTTTCTATTATATAAAATTTTTCTGCAAAAAGCAAGAAGATTATGACAATCTTTTTTAATTTTTTACTTTATTGATTTTTGTGCTTACTTTTACTATCGCTAATCCTTGTTTTTTAATCACGGCGTTTAACGAATACAAGGTTAGCGTTATAAATCAACAGTTCAACTATTACAAGTGATGAACGCAAAATCAATTTTTAGGTGTGATTGATGTATATATCTAAACTTACTTTACAAAATTACCGCAATTATTTGGTTGAAAATTTTGACTTTTCGCCCGGTATAAATATAGTTTACGGTGCAAATGCACAAGGAAAAACAAACGTTGCCGAAGCAATATTTTATTTGTGCACAGGATATTCTCCACGCGTTACTCGTGAAAAGCAGGTTATTAACCACAATGCTCAAAGCGCGGTAATAACCGCTACGGCGCAAAGTAAGATTATGGGCAACCTTTCTACCTCTATCGAATTTTTACAATCGGGTAAAAAAATTACGGTCAACGGTATGCCGGTACAAAAAACAGGCGAGCTTATAGGTAATATCAACGCCGTAATGTTTGACCCTAAGCAATTAAAGCTCGTTCAAGAAAGCCCCGAAGATAGGCGCAGATTTTTAGATATTGCTCTTTCGCAAATGAATCGTAAATATTTTTACGCATTGCAAACCTATAAAAAAATACTAACTCAAAGAAATAATCTTTTAAAAGATCCCGATAGAGACTTAATATTTGAAACTTTGCCGGTTTGGGACGAACAACTCGCTCAAATCGCGATTACCATTATTAGTGCGCGCAATGATTTTATCGATAAGTTAAAACCACTTTGTAAAAAAGCACATTCTATAATCACAAATGGTGCTGAAGACCTTGAAATTTCTTACGATTATAAGTTTTTGGGTGATGAAAGCGAGATAAAACAAAGTTTAAAGCAAAGCTTATTTGAAAGAATGGAAAAGGATATAGAGCTTGGATATACTTCGGTTGGTCCTCACCGCGACGATATTAAAATTAAAATTAACAAAACCGACGCGCGTATTTACGGCTCGCAAGGGCAACAAAGAACGGCGGCTCTCTCTTTAAAAATAGGCGAACTTGAAATTTTTAACATGCACTTTGGCGAATATCCGGTATTTATTTTAGATGATGCTATGAGTGAGCTTGACGGTTTGCGTAGAAGCAACTTACTTTCTATGTTGCAAGGCGTTCAAACTATAATAACGTGTACCGACGCCGATGTTTTACCTTGCGAAAACGCTTCACGTTTTCATATTGATAACGGCACAATAGTGAGGGGCGAATAATGGATATTTTAGCAAGACAAAAAAGCCTTATAGGTGAAGAAAACTGTAAAAAGTTACAAAACGCTACGGTGGCGGTTTTTGGGCTTGGCGGAGTTGGTTCATATACGGTTGAAGCGCTTGCCCGCGCGGGTGTTGGCAAACTTGTAATTTGCGATAATGACGTTGTTTGCGAGCATAATATCAACCGTCAGTTATACGCTTTAAGCTCGACGATTGGTATTAAAAAGGTTGAAGTTGCAACCCAAAGAATTAACGATATAAATGCAAACATACAAGTTTTTGCTAAAGATTGCTTTTTTAGTGAGCAAACTGCCACAGATTTTGATTTTTCATCATACGACTACGTGGTTGATTGCATAGATACGGTAACTTCAAAGATAAAACTTATCGAATGTGCAAAAAGTGCAAACGTTAAGGTTATAAGCTGTATGGGAACGGGGAATAAATTAAACTCGCAGTTTTTAGTTGGGGATATTTTTAAAACCACCAACTGTCCTCTTGCAAAGGTTATGCGCCACGAACTTAAAAAGAGAAATATTACTTCGCTTAAATGCGTTTATTCGCTTGAAATCCCAGTAGTGAAAAGCGCAGAAAACGGCGAAAGTAAAAGAACGCCCGCAAGTATATCCTACGTTCCAGCAATAGCTGGGTTAACGATAGCGGGCGAGGTTATAAAGGATATAATCGCATAAAAGCGAAAGAAAAAGCCTTAAAGCTTAGGTATTGTTATGGCGAACTTAAAATTAACAGTTGTTTATAACATAGCCAAGTTTTACGGAGCGAAAATACAATTTTTTGAGGTGTTTTATTATGGAAATTAGAAGATTAGACGTGAGCCAAATTTTACTTTTAAACGAAAAGGTTGAATGTAAAGCGGAAAGAAAAAACTCCAAATTAGCTTTTATTCCTATGGCGATTTGCTATTTGTTTTTCTTAATATGTTTAACGGGCGATTGCTTTTTTATAGGCGCGCTAATACCTATGCGTGAAGTTATGAAAGAAAAGGCGGTAAATAATTTTTTATTACCTTTAGCGATTGCTTTAACTGTATTACACGTAGTGCCATTTATCTTTTGGTTTGTGTTTACTTTACAAAACAAGGCGAAAAACGAAGGTAAGTGGTATCTTTTGACCAACAGGCGCGTTTGTATAATCAACTCGGCTAAAACACTTAGTGTAAATTCGGTGTTTTTTGAGCAAATAACGGCAATGAAGGTTGCAAAATCAACCGTTTATCTAACCGTGGGCGAAGATAAAATTGTGCTCGATGGGCTTGAATCACCTTCTTTTGGCGAGCGTTTAGAAAGGCTTTTAACGGGCGATAGCGAAGAAGAATATAGTCCAGTATTTGCTCAACCACAAGAGCCTACTAAGGTTGAAGAAGATAATCAGCCTTTAACTCAACCAGAAAAGCAAGAAGGTTTTAACCCAAACGAACAAGGTGATAAAAATCTTACCGAACAAATCGACCAAGTATTACAAGAATTTGCCGATAAGGTTTTAAACGACAGCGCAGAGAAAGATGCCGATAAAAATCAAACGGAAAACAACTAAAAATAATTAGCGAACGAGGATATTAAAATGCAAGAAAAGAAATTTTACCCAAATATAGCTTATAACAGAGCGCAAAGAACTAAATTTTTTATGTTAACGATGATGCTTGTGGTATGTATGGGCTTAGTAATAGGACTTATGGTTGCAATAGATCAAATGATGTTTGCCATATTATTCGGAGTTTTTTTAATAATGGTGTTTGCACTTATTCCTTCTGCTTTAAGAAACAACCCTATAAAACCTGGCATTCCACAAATTGTTGTTAAAGGAAAAGAAGTAACGGTACAAGGCAAAACTTACGCAGGCAAAGATATTGAAAAGGTTGTTGTTACAATAACTCTTTCACCAGTTAGTAAATTAGCAAGCGAAAACAAGGAATTTTTAAAACAAACGGCTCAAACCTATCCTGAAGAACCTTTTTTAGGTACGGTTGACGTTTATTTGAAAAAAACTTTACACTTAAAACGTGCGGAAGAAGTTGTTTATAATACCGTTGACGACTGTATCGGTGCGCTTACCGCAATGGTTTCGGCGGGGGTTAAGCATTATAAAATATTATTCACCTTAAAGAAATTTACGGAGATAGCAACTTTTAACTTAAAGAAGGAAGACATAAAAGAAGCGCGTTTAAGCGACGTTTCACAAAAGGATAGACTAAAACAGTTAATGTAATTTGTTGTTTAAAAGACAACAATCTTTGGGTTTTATCATATCGTTTTAACGCAATATACTTTAATGAGCTTACGTTATAACGAATTAGAAGCGAGAGCATTGACGTAAAAGTTTAGTGCCTATTTATCGTACTAAATAATTTAACTATAAAACACTAAAATTTTTTTAAAGGAGTTTGCTATGAATATTTTTGCTATTAGTGATTTGCATATGTCTATTGCAAACCCCAAGCCGATGGACATATTTGGTACAAAATGGAATAACTACCTTGAAAAGATAGCGAGTGATTGGCAAGAAAAGGTAACCGACGACGACGTGGTTATAATAGCCGGTGATATAAGCTGGGCAATGACTACGAGTGACGCTTTAAAAGATTTTGAGTTTTTTAAGGGTTTAAAGGGTAAAAAAATATTTATCCGCGGAAATCACGATTACTGGTGGAAAAGCATTACAAGGCTTCGCGAACAAATGCCAGAAAATTGTTTTTTACTACAAAACGACGCTATAAAGATAGAAAAAACGGTTTTTTGTGGTTCAAGATGTTGGATTACGCCCGGTTCGCCCGATTTTAAGCAAGCCGACCAAAAAATATATTCGCGTGAAATAGAAAGATTAAAAATTGCCTTTTTTAGGGCAAATCAGCTAAGAGAAGAAGGCGATGATCTTATTTGCATATTGCATTTTCCGCCATTTAACGTTCATCGCGATGATAACGAAGTTACCGCACTAATTAGCAACAACAAAGTAAACGCAGTTGTTTACGGGCATTTACATGGTAAAGAGTCAAGAACCGACAAGGTTTTAATTAAAAATCAAATACCGTATTACCTTACTTCGTGCGATATAGTTGATAACAAGTTAACTTTGATTGAACCGCTTAAGTAAAAACGTTTTTACGTATGTGATTAAGGGTTTTTACAACGCTAAAATAAAGTGTTGTTTTAACGCAAAATAAAACAAATAAATAATAAACACTTGGAAGATAAAATAATGGAACAAAAACTCAATTTTAAAAATTTATGTAACCGTTGGTTTATACAAGCCTTTTCAGGTATGGCTCAAGGTTTATTCGTTACCTTGATTGCCGGAACGATAGTTAAAACTATCGGTACACTTATCGGCGAAAAAACTGCGGTAGGTCAAGTATTTATTTTAATAGGTCAGCTTGCGTCGGTGATGATGGGCGCAGGCATAGGCGTTGGTATAGCCAACTATTTAAAAGCGCCTAAGCTCGTTTTATTTTCTGCAATAGTTGCGGGATTTATAGGTGCTTACGCCGAACAGTTTTTGGGTGCTAAAATACTTTTTAACAGTATAAATTTAACACTTAATTCAAATATTTCAAGCATAACCACAACTCTTTCAAAGGGGTTACCAGGCAATCCTATAAGCGCGTACGTTTGCGCTCTTACGGCTATTGAAATTGGTAGTCTAATCGAAGGAAAAACAAAGCTCGATATACTACTTGTTCCACTTAGCTGTTTAATTTGCGCGTTCGTTGGTTGCTTTATTTCAATACCTTTTATTTGGCTAATTAGTTTACTAAGCAAGGGTATAGCTGTAGCAACCGGCACTTTGCCTTTTATTATGGGTGTAGTAATCGCGGTGGTTATGGGAATGCTTTTAACTCTACCAACTTCTTCCGCCGCCATTTGGGTGGCGATAGCAACACCTGTTATTACGGGCGAAAGCTCTACCTCAAGTGAAATATATAATATTTATTTAGCAGGCGGGGCTGCTGTTGTTGGTTGTGCGAGCCACATGGTTGGTTTTGCTGTTATGAGCTATCGTGAAAACGGCTGGGGCGGTTTAATTTCGCAAGGGCTTGGAACGAGTATGTTGCAAATCCCCAACGTAATGAAAAAACCAGTACTTTTCCTTCCGGTAATTATAGCTAGCGCAATAACAGGTCCGTTATCCACTTGCGTGTTTAAACTACTTTGCAACGCTTCGGGTGGCGGCATGGGTACAAGTGGTTTGGTTGGTGTTTTCGGTGTAATAGCGCCAGAAACTGCGTCCATGCAAACGCCTTGGATTATGTGGCTTGGAATTTTACTATTAATGTTTATTTTACCTGCAGTAATAACCTTGTTGATAAGTGAATTTATGCGCAAGAAACAAATTATTAAAGATGGCGATTTAAAACTTAACTAATATTATTTAACGGATTTTATAGATAAATTGCGCGCAGATTAAGTTTGCGCTTTAAAATAAAACAAAGGGAGAAAAATTATGAAATCACTTAAAGAGTTATACCGTATAGGTGTTGGTCCTTCTTCATCTCACACTATGGCGCCTTATGCAGCTTGTAAAGAGATTAAAAGCAAATATGGGGAAGATTGTAAATACGTAGTAACCTTATTTGGTTCGCTAAGTGATACAGGCAAAGGGCACGGAACTGACGAAGTAATAAAGCGTGCTCTTGGTGAAAATACCGAAGTTATTTTTGATAAAACTCGAACTGAGCTCCCTCACCCTAACTATATGCAAGTGGTTGCAAAAACTAACAAGGGCGAATTTACGCACGAAATTATAAGCCTTGGTGGCGGTGCATACTCCCTTGACGGAAACGCACCTATTGGGGAAGAAATATATCACGAAAAGAATTTTAGCGAGATAAAAGAGTATTGTCTCAAAAAAGGCATAAAAATTTGCGATTACGCCTACGAACGCGAGCCTGATATTAAAGATTATTTGCGCCTTGTTTGGAAGCAAATGAAAGCAAGTGTAAAAGAAGGCTTAGATGCTAAAGGAATTTTACCAGGCGGGCTTGAAATTGAGCGTAAAGCAGGATATTTACACTCTCAAATAAGTATTTTTCATCCAGCTGAAGCTATTGAAAATATGCTTGTTTGTTCTTACGCCTTTGCGGTTGCCGAACAAAACGCAGGGGGCGGAATAATAGTAACCGCTCCAACTTGTGGCGCAAGCGGTGTTTTACCTGCTTGTCTTGAATATATGCAAAACAAGAAAAAGTTTTCGGATGATAAGATAATCGACGCTCTTGCAACTGCAGGTGTTATAGGTAACGTAATAAAGCAAAACGCATCGATTTCGGGTGCAGAGTGCGGTTGTCAAGCCGAAATAGGTAGCGCTTGTTCAATGGCGAGCGCGGCTCTTGCTGCTCTTCACAATATGGATATTGAACAAATCGAATACGCTGCTGAAGTTGCTATGGAACACTATTTAGGGCTTACTTGCGACCCTATTAACGGGCTTGTACAAATTCCTTGTATCGAGCGTAATGCGGTTGCTGCAATGCGTGCCATAAACGCGCTAAGCTTAGCAAAATTTTTAACACAGACAAGAAAGATTTCTTTTGACGTAATCGTGCATACTATGTACGAAACGGGTAAGGATATGCATTGTTCTTACCGTGAAACTTCAAAGGCAGGTCTTGCAAAAACTTATAAAAAAGCATAATATAGCTTTAAAGGATAAAAAATGTTCACTTTACTTTGTAAATTGTTTATAAAAGATAATAAAAACTACGAAAACAATAGGGTAAGGGAAGGTTATGGCAAACTTTCGGGTATTCTGGGTATTGTACTGAATGCCCTTTTGTTTTTAGCAAAGCTTATTGCGGGTATCGTAACGGGCGCAATATCGGTTATTGCCGACGCGCTTAACAACTTAACCGACGCAGGCTCTTCGCTTATCACTTTTATAGGTTTTAAGTTATCGTCTAAGCCAACCGATAAAGAGCATCCTTTTGGGCACGGAAGAATGGAATACGTTGCGGGATTCGTTGTTTCGATGCTAATATTTTTGGTTGCTTTCGAGCTTGCTAAAGAATCTATAACAAAACTTATAACCCCAACGGAACTTGATTTTTCTATTTTAGCGGTTGTAATTTTAGCGCTTTCAATACTCGTTAAGCTTTATATGTTTACGTATAATTACTCAACTGCAAAAAAGATAAAATCTTCGGCAATGAAAGCAACTGCAACCGACTGTTTAACCGATTGTATTTCAACTACGGTTATCCTTGCAACTTTAATAGTATATAAGTTTACAAACTTTAATATTGATGCGATAGCAGGGCTTTTAGTTTCGGTTTTAATTTTTTATGCAGGCTTTACCAACGCAAAAGAAACTATAGATCTTTTAATAGGTACTGCGCCCGACCCCGAATACGTTCAAAAAATAGCCGAAAAAGTGCTTTCGATTGAGGGAATTATAGGTATTCACGATTTAATAGTACATAACTACGGCCCTGGTAGGCAAATTATTTCAATGCACGCCGAAGTTGATGCAGAAGAAAACGTTAACGAAGCGCACGATAAAATTGATAATGCCGAAATTATTTTAGAACGCGAGTTTAACTGCATTGCAGTTATTCATATGGACCCTATCGTACAAAACGATGAAAGGGTAAATAGATATAAGGGCATTTGTAACGGCGTAATTAAGGCGATTAATCCCGATTTTAGTTTACACGATTTTAGAATGACTATAGGAACAACACACATAAACTTAATTTTTGATTTAACTATTCCACACGCTTGTACTTTAACCGAGAGTGAAATAAAAACTATGGTTAACGAAGGCGTTAAAGCACACGATTCTAATTTAAACGTGGTGTGTAAGGTTGAAAAAAACTACGTAGGGTTAAAATAGACCTTCTTTATTTTTCATAATCATTTGTTTTTACGTTATTTTAAGCGAAGATATGAGAAGTAGAAGAATTTAATTTAGTAGTTTAAGGCGGGAATGCTTTAAGCTAAACCTTTTGGATTACGCTTAAACTAACTAAAAAAATTTACACACGTATCTAAAAAAAATTAAATCAAACATAACAAAAACATAAGGTAAAAGGAAAGGTATGAAGATATTATCATTATTTAAAAAACAATTACCGCTAATCCTTTTAGCCACCTTACTGCACGCTATATCCGCTCTTTGCGCACTTTTTATGCCCTACGAAATGGGTATAATCGTAAGTGATGGCATTAAACAGCAAAATGCTACTGTACTTAAAGAGTGCGGTATAATTATGGGAATACTTGCGGTAACAACCTTAGTATTATCGATAATTACGGTAAGGTTAAACACAAGGATAGCAAACACTTTTGAAAAAGAGTTAAAAATAAAAGTATTTAAAAAAATTAACAGCTTAACTTTTGAACAGTTTTCATCAATAGGCACTTCGGGGCTTTTAACGCGCGCAAACGACGATATTTCAACCGTGCGCGAAACTGTTTCAAACTCAATATCACTAATAATCAATCTACTCGTTTATTACGTAGGCGGTGTTGTTTTGGTTATGGCTAAGGATAAACTAATAGGAATAATTATGCTTTGCGTTTCGCCAATAGTTTTACTTGTGGGCTATTTGCTTGCAAGAAAGCTTGATAAACTTTGGGAATACGGCGATAAAAAAACAGACGAGCAAAACAGGCACGTGCGCGAAAGAATGTCGGGCATAAGGGTGCTTAGGGCATTTGATAAAGAACAGGAAAAACACGAAAAAACCGCCAAAGCCACTAAAGAAATGGTGCTTTCGTTTATAACGGCAAACCGCTTAAGCGGACTTATCAACCCCATTATAACGGTAATTTTTAATTTGGCAAGCGTGATAATCGTTATGGTAAGCGCAAACAGAATAAGTTATCAAAGCGCGCTAAACGCAGGGGATATAATTTCTTCTATTCAATACATAGCCCTAATTTCTTCAGGGTTAATAATGCTAAGTTGGTCGTTTTCGTGGCTACCGCACGTTGGGGTGTGCTTACGCCGTATAGGCGAGATTTTTGCATTTGAAAATAGCGAAAGTGAGCAAATAGAAAGCTTTTTATCGGGCGATTTAGTGGTTAAAAATTTAACCTTTACTTACCCCGGTGGCGGACAACCCGTGCTAAAAAATATTGATTTTAGTATAAACACGGGCGAAAAGGTGGCACTAATAGGCGGAACGGGTAGTGGAAAGTCAACGCTCGTTAAACTTTTACTTGGTTTTTATAACGCGCAAGAAGGTAAAATAACTTTTGGCGATACCGAGTATAGCGAAAGTAACACAAAAAGCGTTAGAAAAAGCGTATCGGTGGCTCTTCAAAAAGCAATGATTTTTCAAGGCACGGTGGGGCAAAATATAGCCTGCTTTTCTAAAGATTATACAGACGAGCAAATAAAAGAAGTTGCTTCGGTTTCGATGCTCGACGATTTTTTAGCCGAAAAGGGCGGTTTAACCTACGAGCTTAAACAGTTAGGCTCGAATATCTCGGGCGGGCAAAAACAGCGCGTAAACATAGCGCGTACAATTATTAAACCAAGTTCGCTTTATATTTTCGACGATAGTTTTTCGGCTTTAGACTTTTTAACCGAAAGCCAACTTCGTGCCCGATTAAACGAATATTTAAGGGGTAAAAGCCAACTTATTATAACCCAACGCATTTCAACCGCAATGCATTGCGATAAGGTTTACGTAATGGATAAGGGCGAAATAGTGGCGGTTGGCGATCATAACCAGCTTTTAAAATCTTGCGAAATTTATAATCAACTTTACCGTTCGCAAATGGGAGGTGGATTATGAAAAATAAAGTAAAAAAGCAAAAGAATAAAGGTTTAAACTTTTTTCAAGTTTTTAAGCGTATTTTTAATGAATTAAAACAGGTTAGAGTTATTTTAATAGCTATAGTTTTAACGTCGGTTGCCGGGGTGGCAATATCGCTTGCAACGCCAACCTTGCTTGGTAAATTAACCGACGCGCTTTACGCACTTTGGGCAGACGGAAAAGCCATAAATAAGGGTGAATTTGCGCTAAACGGATATCTTTTAGCCGGCGTTTACGTTGGTGCTTGCGTTTTAGCAATAATTTCAATGCTACTTTCAACAACGGCAACTTCTAAATATTTTACCTATGGTTTAAGGGTTAAAATTAGCTCAAAAATCTTAAAAATGCCAGTAAGGTTTGCCGATAAAACCCCAACGGGCGAAATATTATCGCGTATGATGGGCGACGTTTCAAATATGTCTGCCCCTATATACGACATAATATATACTATAATCGATGGGGTTATAAAACTTGTGGGCATAACCGTAATTATATTTATTATGAGCCCTTCGCTTGCGTGGGTTATAGTTGCGGTAGTTCCTTTTTCGGTACTTCTTTCGGCATTACTTTCAACCAGAAGCGAAAAACTTTATAACCAAGCGCGCGAAACTAATGGTGAAAGTTACGCTTTAACCGAAGAAGATTTTACTGGTTTTGATACGGTAAAGGCATTTTCGCTTGAAGATGATAGATTACAGCGTTATACCGAACTTGCCGAAAAGTATAAAACTCAAACGAGTAAGGCGGAAGTTTTATCGGGCACGGTAAACCCACTTATTACCTTTACAAACGCAATAGCATACCTTTTAATTTGCGTAATAGGTGGCTATATGGCGATTAACGGCACTTTAAGCGTTGGCGCGGTGGTATCGTTGGTGCTTTACGCTCAAATGTTTGCAGGTCCGCTTGAGTCGATTTCGTTTGGTTTTTCACAAATTCAAAACACCGTTGCTTCCGCTCGTAGGGTTTACGAGATTTTAGATGGCGAAGAAATGAGCGATAAAAACCAAGAAAATAAAGTTCCGCTTTCGGGCGAAGTTGTTTTCGATAGCGTTAAGTTTTCTTACGCGCCAGATAAACCGCTTATTACTAATTTGTCGTTTAAGGCAGAAGAAGGGCAAAAGGTGGCTATTGTTGGTGCAACTGGCGCAGGCAAAACCACTATAGTTAACCTACTTATGCGCTTTTACGAAATACAAGGCGGTAGCATTACCGTTGGTGGGCTTAATTCGGCTAATATTACGCGCGAAGCGTTAAGACAGGCGTTTTCGATGGTGCTTCAAGATACTTGGCTTTTTTCGGGTACTATTTTTGAAAACGTTGCTCTCGGTAAAGAGGGCGCTACCTTAGAAGAAGTTGAAGATGCTTGTAAAAGGGCGCACGTTCACGACTTTATAATTAGCCAAAAAGATGGCTATAACACCGTTATCAACGAAGAAACTACTAATATATCGGGTGGGCAAAAGCAACTTTTAACCATTGCAAGGGCTTACCTTGCCGATAGGCGCATACTTATTTTAGATGAAGCAACTTCGTCGGTTGATACTCGAACCGAGTCGCTAATTCAACGCTCGATGGACGAGCTTATGAAAAACCGCACGAGTTTTGTTATTGCGCACAGGCTTTCAACCATTGTTAACGCAAACGTTATTTTAGTTGTTGACCACGGCGATATAGTTGAAAAGGGCACTCACGCAGAACTACTTGCCCGCGGTGGTTTATACAGCAAAATTTATAATAGTCAATACTCAAACGAAAACAGTTGAGTTTAATATTTTTAGCATATTGTCGCGCGTGATAGTATTGTTTAAAAATTGGGTTAAATAAAACCGTATAGAAACACACCCCGAGAGTTATATTGCTCTCGGAGTGTTGTAATATCATTAAAGATTTTATAATAAAAATGAGTTCGATAAATTTACCGAACTCATTTTTTATAATTTGAATTTAAATATACTAATAGAAATTTTTACTAAAAGTATCTTTTAATATAAGCGTTTAAAAGAAAATAATCCATACTATAATTATTACTGGGAAAATAGGAATGCTTATTAATAAAATCCACCAAGGCCAAGCATTGATATTAAATTTAGAAACAATTTCGCCAGTTTTAACAGTTTGGTTACAGTCTAAGCAATAAACGTCGCCCGAATAACCATCGCCAAAGAACCAAGTGATAACGTAATTATCAATCCTTGTGTTTTTATGGTTGTGTGGGTCGATTTCACCAACGCTTAATCCGCAAACTTCGCATTTTGCTTTAGAAACACAAGTAGCCTTGCTTAAAGTATGTTCTACATAATCAATTTTTTCATTGCAATTTTCACAAGCGTACCAATGCCCGTCGTTATCTGTTACAAACTCATCTGTAGTTTTGTGGACACCTAGGATATAAGGGATTTCATCAATAACGTATTCGTTGTTTGCATCAAACAAAAGTCCGCAATCAGCGCAGTGGTAATAAGTTTCCCAACCGTTTTCGGTACAAGTAGGGGCTTGCTCATTAACTTTAGTAAGATTTTCGTGCAAGCAAATAGTTGCGGTGAAATTTTTTCTTGTAACGGCTATTTGTTGAAAGTTTGAATCAAAGGCAAAAAACTCGTCGTTATAAACCGTTCCGCTACCCGAAGTGGCTATTACCCTTAATTGAAAAGTACAAAAAACAAAACTTGAATTATAGGTGGTAGCCATGTTTTGGCATTGAATAATTTCGCCGTAAGTTATACTGTTTAAGTGCTGTGCAACAGCTGAGCCCGTGTCGTTACAAACGATACTACCTTCAACAAACTCGAAAAACGAAAGATCGTAATGAACGTAGTTTTGAAAAGCGTTTATCGCATAATCTTCGTTAGAATCGGTGCGTAAAATTGCAAAAGATATGGTAATAACGTCGTTATTTTCTACCGTAAGTGCTGATTTTTCGTTTGAGGTTAAAACAAACTCTAAAATTGGTGAAGTTTGAGATTCTTCCGCACCAACTACCGCGGTAGCCGGCGTTAAAAACGAACAGAAGAGAAGCACGTTTAAAATAAAAATTAACAGTTTTTTCATTTTATAAATTCTCCAAAATAGCAATCGCCGTTTTTAAGTGGCTCTCTCAAAAAATAGGGTTGATAAAATACACTTTATCTACCACGCAAAAGCGTATTTTAGGCATTAGTTTAAGTATATTTATTTTATTAAAAATTCAACCAATTGTTGTGACATCGCCTTTAAATTAAACTCAATTCGATTGCTTATAACCTATTATAATAAATAAGTTAGGTAAAATTGTTAAAATTTTATTTAACTCTTTTTATTAATTAGTCCCCTTGCTAATAAAAAGCAAGGGGCTAAAACAGGTATTTTATTCAGTGTAGTTAGCAGTTATAAGGTTAATGTCGAACATGTTTACCTTATAATCGTTATTAACGTCGGCACGTAAGAATAATTCCATATAGCTAGCAACGTCAAAATCAAGGGCTGAACAAGCGTATACTGCAGTTGCGTCCTTTAAGTCAATCTTTCCGTCGGCAACGTAAGAAGCGTTAACGTCGTAAGTTTTAACGATTTCAACGCAATCGCTTGCTTTAGAAAGAACTAACGCAACTTCTTCTGCGCTAACTGCGCCTTCAACTAAAATTGCAAATCCTTCGTAAGATTCAACGTAATACATTTTTTCGCCGTTATAAGAGTAACCTGCATCACTACCTTTAACAACTATTAATGAATAACCTTGAACGTAGTCGGCTTTAACTTCTACGGTGCAATCAAGTGAAATGCTAACTTCTTTAGTGTCGTCAGTAACTGCGTTAACTATTGAATTTAAAGATTGTTCATAGTATTGAACAACGTGACCGCTAACCGCAAAAGAAGTTGAAGTTAAACCGCTAATATCGTTCTTTGCAACTAAAGTATAGCTAACTAAAGCTTGGTTTGCACTTCCTTCAAAAGCAATACCTTCAATTTCGCCGTCGATTACGCCGTCGTTATCAGTATCGGCATCACAAGCAAATAAAGCACTGTTGTAAGTGAACGCCCAATCTGCAGAATAAAAATCTTTATTTAAAGATATGGTTGCAACAACGCTTTCGTTTGCTTTTACGTTAGTGCTATCTAAAGTGATAGTAAATGCGTATTCATCTAAAACTTGAATATCGTTAGTTGTTTGAATATAATTACCGGTTGAAGTATGAGCATGGCCGTTTTCAATTAAAGAGCCGGCAAATTCACCGCCGTTATTATCGGTTAGTTTAATTAAACCGTTAATAGTGCTGTTATCAACCGTAACGCTTGCGCCTTGAGATTCGCCTTCTTCGCAAATATCAAAAGCAACGCCGTTTTCTGAAGCAATAATTGTTGAATCTTTTATAGTGCTTGCGCCTGCTTTGTTTGAAAGAGTGCAATCAGCGTTTGTTCCGTCGATAGTAAGGTTTTCAATAGTAAGGTTAGAGTAGTTGTCAACCAATGCGCCTAAAGCATAGCCGGTAATAGTTCCGTTTTTAATAGTTACGGTGTAGCCTTCTGCAATTGTTAAACCAGCGCTTTCAGATCTTGCAAGTTCGTTATTAATTGTGTAAGTTTTGCTGGCAAGGTCAATAGTAACGTCTTTTTCTATAACTAAACCAGCTTCTTCAACGTCATTAGTTAAAGTAATAGTTGCTCCGTTAGTAGCAGCATTGTATGCAGCCTGTAAAGAAGTATAGCCTTGTGTTCCAATATTAGCAACGGTTGGTTTCTTTTTTAATGAATATGTACGAGTAGTAGTGCCATCTTCGTTTGTAGTATCGCTATAGATAAGGTTGTAATCTTCATTTTGAGAAATTACTGATAGAGTGGTAGGTTCTTCATCTGTATTAAAAGTTAATATAAATTTTGAAGATGATGTTGTTAAATAAACTGTAGAAGGTGATTGAGCATTCTCATCAGTAATGTCAAACTTTAAAGTTTTAGCAACGTCAAGAGTCTCTATCTCTGTAAAGAATTGAATAGTTGAACTACTAGTCTTATTCGCTTTTTCAATAGCTACTTCTACTTTTTCGTAGTATAGTCCATTTGCCGCAGCAGAACTGTATTTTAAATAACTACTAAACGTAGAATAATCAGTTTTTGCTTCAAAGTCTAAATCGGCAGGTTTTGAATTGACAACGTTTAAATATCCATCTTTATCAACGTAAAGGAAACGGTCGTAGTTGCCCGCTTTGCATTGATCCCAGTTTGACCCAATGCCAAATTTGTTTACGGCGTCAGCAGTTAAAAATTGAAATTGCTTAAACTTACCAAGGCTTATATGCCTATAAGCTGTTGAGTCGCCCGTGCAATTAATTGAAGCATTGAATATTCCGTTATTAATAATGAGTTTGCATTTTGTCGCACTAAAATAAGAATTAAAAGTTCCGCCATTGATCTGCAATGTAGGACAATTTGTTCCCGAATTTGAACTGCTAAAATTTACAGAATAAGAACCGTTGAATATTCCCTCATTTATTCTTGTTATTGGACGGTCTTTAGTTGACGCAGTCTTTTTATAATAAATACAAGCTTTGCCTGTAGCAGTTATACCACCAGGATTAGTTGCATCTGCATTAATGGTTAAACAATAAGTTTCACTTGACTGTCCATTACAAACAATTTGAATAGCGTCCTTTTTGCTAGCTGCGGTCATTGTATAAGTAGAAAGGTCTAAAATATGATGTTCTGTAGAGCTAAGCGAAATAACGTCAGATAAAGTAACGTCGGCAAGTAAGGTTAGGGTTGTGCCGTTGGTCCACTTAGCAATCGCCTCATCAATGGTTGAATATTCAGTATTGCCAACTTTTGCAACGTAAGTGGTTTGTTCTGCTCCTTCTTCACCTGTTCCTTGCGCAAAAGCGGTAGGAGTAAAGGTAAATGATGCAGTAAAACAAACAATTAGCGCTAATAAATAGCACGTAAACTTATTTTTCTTCATAGTTATCTCCTTTTACTTTATTTATCACAATTTGCATAATTGTGAAAGTATGGTAGCATAATTATACTATAGAATATTCTATATGTCAAGCAATTATATAGAAGATTCTATATAATCTTAGTATGGATAAATTTAACATGGAAAACAGCTTCAGCAGTATACTAAAAGATTTTTTAAGTGAAAAAAATTTAACGCAGGTTGCATTTGCAAAAATAATTGGGGTGAAACAAAGTCAGGTAAGTGAATGGTTAAAGGGTAAGGCAAAACCTGGTTACGATTCACTTAAAAGTATGGTTATTGCCTTTAACGTATCGGCAGATTATTTTTTGGGATTACAAGAATATTAAAAAGGTGCAAATAAAAGGCAGTATTTTAAATATTTTATGCTATTGAAAAGTATTGTAGAAACAAGTTTATAAAAAAACAGGTAAAGAGTTTATAAAAAAAGCCCACTAAACTTTTTAAAAAAAGTGAAGTGGGGTTTTACGCATATTAAGGGCTTATTTTTTTGTAGCATTAGTGCTCAAGTAGGCGTTTGTCGCGCTATACAGGGGTTTTTTGAGTAATAACTGTCAGCCAGAGCAACTATTCTTGTCATCCTGAGCAACGTCGATGGATCTATTAACACCTCATCCGTCGCGCCGTAGGGCGCGCCACCTTCTCCCACTGGAGAAGGTTTTTTATTGCGATAGTGAGACCTTTTGACTGGGCTCAAGGTGGCAAAATTGTGACATCGCCCCCAATTATATGTTTTCAATTGCGGTGGTTAGAGCGCGGGCGATGGTAGAAAGTTCCATGCTCGGCTCTTTGTTTTGTTCGGTGCAGTAGGGTACGTGTATAAAGCCTACTTTTATATTCGTGTTTTTGTAATATGCTAATAAATTGTAAAGTAAATCGTTGCAAACATACGCCCCTGCTGAATATGAAACCTTAGATAAAATACCTAATTCATTTATAGCGCTGGCTATTTTTCTCGACGGTATGGTGCTAAAGTATGCGTTTTCGCCGCCTGAAATAATAGGTTGGTCTTGGGGCTTGTTGCCTTCGTTATCGGGTATTTCGGCGTGGCGTAAGTTTATTGCTACAAGTTCGGGTGTTATGGCGTTTCTGCCACCTGCTTGCCCTATACATAAAATTGCATCGGGGCAAAGCTTAGTAGCCTTTTCTATTACCGCTTTCGCGCCCTTTTCAAACACTACGGGTACAAGCATTTTTGTTAGTTCGTAATCGCCTATTTGGTTATCAAGCATTAAAACTGCTTGCCACGATGGGTTGATTTTTTCGCCGTTAAATGGCATAAATCCTGTTATTAATAGTTTTTTCATAACTTCCTTTATGTGCGTTAATCGCGCTATAGGTGGCTTTTTTTATTGTTTTTAGTCAATTGATCAATTTTGTCATCCTTAAGTGGAGCGAAGCATAATCGAAGGATCTCATGTTTGATGTAGATAAAGTTAGATACTTCGACTAACGCTCAGTATGACATAGAAACGCTCAGTATGACATAAAAACACTCAGTATGACATAAAAACGCTCAGTATTACAGTATTTTGTCATCCTGAGCAACGTCGAAGGATCTCAATAGTTCAAGCTAGATATTTCGACTTCGCTCAGTATGACAGCTTGAAATGATATTTCGACTTACGCTTTGGTATAACAACTGCGCGCCAATGCGCTATATAATCATATCATAAAAACATTTTTAAGTCAATGTTTTTTATAAACGAAAGTGGCGATAATCGCCTTATAGGGTGGTTTTTATTTAAATTTGCTTATTTAAAGGGCTAAAAATAGCGCAAAAGACTGATAATTATTGATAATGGGACTTTAAATTTAAAACAAATTGGGTTTTTATTTTGTGTTTGCAATTTTTTAAAAAGTTAAAAAATAGGAATTTTTTAGTTAAAATTTTTAATAATCACTATAAAAACCTTGCGTGATTTATTTTCATTTGATATAATTTGTGGTGAAGGGCATTTTATTATTATAATAATAAAAAGCGCGGTTACAACAATTAGCTATAAAGCCAATAGTTGTTTGTAACGTTGTTTACAAAACATAAAAAAAGCGTAGGAGAACTAAATTGAACATTTACCATTTAAGATACGCGTTAGAAATTGCAAAGACGGGCTCGATAAAAAACGCTGCCGAAAATCTTTATATGGCGCAACCGAACTTAAGCAGGGCTATTAAAGAGCTTGAAAACTCTATCGGGATAACTATTTTTGAAAGAACAACAAAAGGTGTTATTCCAACGGCGGATGGCAAAAAGTTTTTACAGCACGCTAAAAAAATAGTAAGCCAAGTTGAAGAAGTGCAAAACCTATTTAACAAAAGGCGCGGGCTATCGATTTTTTCAATCACCGTTCCAAGAGCGAGTTATATTTCAAACGCCTTTACCGAATTTTCTAAAAACTTAAACCAAGAAAAGCTTACCGAAATTTTTTACTGCGAAAGCAATCCTTTAAAGGCTATAAACAATTTGGTTTACGAAGATTACAAGCTTGCTATTCTTCGCTATAACGAACGCGATGAAGAATATTTTAAAGAATTGCTTGAAGAAAAGGGGCTAAAGGGTGAAATGATTGCGCGTTTTGGTATGAAACTTGTGTTTAGCGCAAACAGCGAACTTGCTTCACTTGAAAAAATTACCTTAGATAATCTTTCACAATTTATCGAATGTTCTTACGGTGATCAATTTATTCCGTCGCTTACCGAAGAAGAAGCGCGTGAAGTTAACCGAATGGGCGAAAGTAAGCGAATTATTTATCTTACGGGTAGGGCTTCGATGTTTGATTTGCTTTCAGAAAATAATCAAACTTTTGCGCGTTGTTCGCCTATTACCGACAGCATGCTAAAGCGTTATAATTTAGTTCAAGTTGACCTTGAGGGGCAAAACGATATTTACAAAGACTTTTTGGTTTATAAAAAGGACTACAAACTTAGCGAGCTTGACAAAAATTTTATAACCGAACTTTGTAATTCGCGCCGAAAATATTTAAAATAAGGCACAAAAACTATAAACCGCAAATTTAATTGATAAAACACGCTTAAAAACGAAAAATTTTTAGTAAAAATGTGAAATTTTTTGTTAATCGATAAAACACATATCGATAACGATATATCGATATCAAAAAATAGTATGCTTTAAAACAAAAAAAGTTTTTTCAAAATTCTTTCAAAATTCGCTATTATATGATAAAATAATAATACAAAGCGCGCGGTTATGCGTTTAAATGCCTTAAGATGCGTTGAAATAAAACAAAGCAATGCAAAAAAACGCAACCTAATTCGCTTAGAAAACCTGCAAAGCAGGCAAAAATTTAGTAAATAACAGTAAAACATAAAAAGGAGTTTCTATGAAAACAAAAGTAACAATTATTGGCGCAGGCGCAGTTGGATCAACCACTGCATACTCAATCTTGATGAGTGGTTTAGCATCTGAAATCGTTTTAATCGACGTTAACACACAAAAGGCTTTAGGTGAAGCGCTTGATATTAAGCAAGCAACACCTGTAGTTTCTAACTGTAACGTTTACGCTGGCGATTACAGAGACGCTGTTGATTCTGACGTTGTTGTAATCACTTCGGGTTTAGGCAGAAAGCCTGGTCAAACAAGACTTGAACTTGCACAAACAAACGTAAATATCATTAAGTCGATTGCTCCACAAATTATGCAATACGCTCCTAATGCTTTATTTATTTTGGTTGCAAACCCAGTTGACGTTTTAACTTACGCTTTCTTAAAATACACTGGCTTACCAAAACACAGAGTTATCGGTTCGGGTACTGTTTTAGATACAATTAGATTAAGAACTCGTCTTGCTGAAATTTATAACGTAAGTCAACAACAAGTTCACGCTAACGTTTTAGGTGAACACGGCGATTCTTCATTCGTTCCATGGTCGGTTGCTAATATTGCAGGTATTCACCTTGATGAATATAACTCTTGTATCGCAACACCTTATAACTTAGTTAACGAATATACTCACGAAGAAGTTGAACAATACGTTCGCAAGTCTGGCGGTAAGATTATTGCTCGTAAGGGTTGTACCGTTTACGGCGTTGCTACTTCTGTTGCTCACATCATTAAGGCGTTTAGGGGTAATGCTGAAACAGTTTTAACCGTTTCTACTTTAATGGATGGCGAATACGGCTTACACGACGTTTGTTTATCTGCTTTAACCTTAGTTGGTGCAGATGGCGTTAAGTCTGTGCTTGTTGAAAAGCTCACTGAAGAAGAACTTGAAAAAATGAGAAACTCTGCCGCTGCATTAAGAGCGGTTATCGATAGCATTACTTTCTAAGAGGTGTAAAAATGGAATACCGCATTGAAAAAGACACGATGGGCGAAATGAAAGTGCCTGCAGACAAATATTGGGCGGCTCAAACTGAAAGAAGTCGTTTAAACTTCCAAATCGGTGGCGAAATTATGCCACGCGAAATTACTTACGCTTTCGGTATTTTAAAAAAGGCGGCTGCTTTGGCTAACTGCAAACTTGGTAAGATTTCTGAAGAAAAGGCAAATTTAATTGCTACTGCTTGCGATGAAGTTATTGACGGTAAACTTTACGAACACTTCCCACTAGTAGTTTGGCAAACGGGTAGCGGTACGCAATCAAATATGAACGCAAACGAAGTTATTGCAAATCGCGGTAACGAACTTGCAGGCAAAAAATTGCTTCATCCAAACGACGACATAAACAAGAGTCAATCAAGTAACGATACTTTCCCAACGGCAATGCATATCGCTGCGGTTTTATCGGTTGAAGATAAGCTTTTCCCAGCAATGGACAAGTTGATTGAAACCTTTAAGCGTTTAGAAGAAGAAAACGAAGGTATTGTTAAGAGTGGTAGAACTCACCTTCAAGACGCTGTTCCAGTTGGGTTTTCTCAAGAAATTAGCGGTTGGCGTAATATGGTTGAAAAAACCAAAGCTCAACTTGAACTTGCTTTAGGTGGTTTAAAAGAACTTGCTTTAGGTGGTACTGCAGTTGGTACAGGTCTTAACGCTCCTATCGGTTTTGCTGAAGAAGTTGCAAAACAAGTAAGCTTAATTACTGGCAAAAACTTTGTAACTGCTGGAAATAAATTTCACGCTCTTACCGCTAAAGACGAATTAGTTTTCGCTCACGGCGCGTTAAAAGCTCTTGCTTGCAACCTTATGAAGATTGCAAACGACGTAAGATGGCTTGCTTCTGGTCCACGTTGCGGTATTGGTGAAATCTTTATTCCTGAAAACGAACCAGGTAGCTCTATTATGCCAGGTAAAGTTAACCCAACTCAATGCGAAAGTTTAACTATGGTTGCAGTTCAAGTTATGGCTAACGACGTTGCTGTTAGCGTTGGCGCTTCACAAGGTAACTTTGAACTTAACGTATTTATGCCTGTAATCATTTACAATTTCTTACAATCTGTTCGTCTTCTTGCCGACGGTATAATTTCGTTTGAAAAGAACTGTGTAACGGGTATTAAGGCAAACAAAGAAAAAATGCACCACAATTTATATAACTCTTTAATGTTAGTTACAGCTCTTAACCCATATATCGGTTATGAAAATGCTGCAAAAACTGCAAAGAAGGCTCATAAAGAAAATATTTCTTTAAAGGAAGCTTGTGTGGAATTAGGATTTTTAACAGCTGAAAAGTTTGATGAAGTTTTCCACCCAGAAGAAATGATTAATCAAAAATAATAAAAATTGGGAGTATCCTATGGTATTCAGTTATTATCCCGGTTGTACGCTTAAAAATCAAGCTAAGGATTTAGATATCTACGCGAGAAAAAGCGCGCAAGCGTTGGGAATTGAAATAAAAGAAATAGATGAATGGCAATGTTGCGGTGGGGTATATACCTCTTCACCCGACGATATTGCACCAAGACTTTCTTCTATAAGAATACTTGCAAAAGCTAAAGAAAACGGGGGTAAGCTTGTAACTATTTGTTCTGCTTGCCACAACGTTATTAAACGCGTAAACGACGATATGAAAAATAACGCCGATATAAATTTGCGCGCAAACAACTTTATGCAACTTGAAGAAAGATACAACGGCGAAACTGCGGTTTTGCATTATTTAGAAATGCTACGCGACGAAGTTGGTTTTGATAATATTAAAAAGGCGGTTAAAAATCCTATCAATAAAAAGATAGGCGCGTATTACGGATGCTTACTACTACGTCCAAACGGCGTTATGGCATTTGATAATCCCGAAAATCCTACCATCATTGAAGAATTCATAAAGGCTATCGGCGGAACTCCAGTAGTATATCCTTTTAGAAACGAATGTTGCGGAGCTTACGCAAGTTTGAAGAATAAACCGCTTGCAGACAAGAAGAGTAGCGCGGTTTTATCAAGCGCAAAAGGGCACGGGGCTGAAATGGTTATAACTGCTTGTCCACTTTGCTACTACAACTTAAAGCGTAGCGGTGAAGACTTACCAGTTATTTACTTTACCGAACTTTTAGCAAAAGCTTTGGGGGTTGACGGCGATGAATAATGATATGCAATTAAAAAGCTTAATTGAAATGTCGGCAACCGACGTTAGAAAGTGTATGAAGTGCGGTAAATGCTCGGGAAGATGCCCAGCCTTTAAGGAAATGGATATTAAACCACATCAATTCGTAACGTTGCTTGGTCAAGGAAAGGTTGAAAAACTTCTTGCAAGTAAAGCTATTTGGAATTGTTTATCTTGCCTTGCTTGTGTTGAAAGATGTCCGCGTGGGGTTGCTCCTGCAAACGTTATCGAAGCGGTTAGAACAACTGTGGCAAGAATGCAAGGTGGCGACGGTATAACGGCTGAAGAAATCCCTGCAGAAGTAAACGAAATGATACCACAACAATTATTAGTTTCTGCTTTCAGAAAATACAAAAAATAACAAAATATAATCAAAGGAAGAAATTATTATGCATAGAATTGGTGTATTTGTATGTCACTGTGGTTCAAATATTGCTGCTACGGTTGACGTTGAAAGAGTTTCTAACGCACTTGCCCACGAACCTGGCGTAGTGCATTCAGTAAACTATCAATATATGTGTTCGGAAAACGGACAACAGTTAATTAAAAACGCAATTAAAGAACACAACCTAAGCGGTATCGTAGTTTGTTCTTGTTCTCCAAGAATGCACGAAGCAACCTTCCGTAAAACTGCGGAAGCTGCGGGTCTTAACCCATATATGGTTGAAATCGCAAACATAAGAGAGCAATGTAGCTGGATTCATAAAGATGTTGAAGAAGCAACTGAAAAAGCAATCGTTCTTGCAAGAACTGCAGTTGCTAAATTAACTTTAAACAAGCCTTTAGTTGCCGGTGAAACTGGCGTTACTAAGCGCGCTTTGGTTATCGGTGGCGGTATTGCGGGTATTCAAGCTGCTTTAGATATAGCAGACGCAGGCTACGAAGTTGATATCGTTGAAAAAAATCCAACAATCGGCGGAAGAATGGCTCAACTTGACAAAACCTTCCCAACGCTTGACTGTTCGGCTTGTATTTTAACACCTAAGATGGTTGACTGCGCTCAACACGAAAAAATTAACATTTATTCTTATAGTGAAGTTGATAAAGTTAAGGGTTTCGTTGGTAACTTTAAGGTTACTATCAAGAAAAAAGCAAGATACGTTGACGAAACAAAATGTACGGGTTGCGGTGTTTGTATGACGAACTGTCCATCAAAGAAGGGTTTAAACTCTTTTAATATGGATTTAAATACAAGACCTGCAATTTACATACCTTTTGCTCAAGCAATTCCTAACGTAGCGGTAATCGACCCAGAACAATGTATCAAACTAAAGAGTGGTAAGTGCGGTTTATGTTCTATGAAGTGTGGCGCAAACGCTATCGATTATAAGCAACAAGATAGCTTTGTTGAAAGAGAATACGGCGCAATCGTAGTTGCAACAGGCTTTAAACCTATTAGCCTTGAAAACTTTAACGAATACGGCTACGCAGATAATAAAGACGTAATCACTTCTTTAGAACTTGAAAGACTTATGAATGCCGCAGGTCCATCAAAGGGAACTTTGGTTCGCCCAAGCGATGGGGAGCACCCACACGTTATAACCTTTATTCAATGTGTAGGTTCAAGAGACGTTTCGGGTTGCGGTAAGCCATACTGCAGTAAAATTTGTTGTATGTACACTGCAAAACACGCAATGCTTATTCGTGAAAAATATCCAGACACTCAAGTTAACGTATTCTATATCGACGTTAGAACGCCTGGTAAAAACTACGACGAGTTCTATCGCAGAGCAGTTGAACAATACGGTGTTAACTATATTAAAGGTATGGTTGGCAAGGTTTATAACGAAAACGGCAAGCTTATGGTTCAAGGTAGCAACCTTATCGATAACGAACAAGTTACTATCGCTTCGGATTTAGTAGTTTTAGCAACTGCTATTGAACCAGATCCATCTGTTAAAGATTTGGCAACTAAACTTACTATTAGTATCGATACAAATAATTTCTTAACCGAAGCTCACGCTAAGTTAAAACCAGTTGAATGTGCAACTGCGGGTGTATATTTAGCAGGCGTATGTCAAGGACCTAAAGACATTCCTGAAACGGTTGCTCAAGCATCGGCTGCAGCGTCAAAGGTAATCGGCTTACTTGCAAAAGATAAGTTAAAGGGTAACCCTTGCGTAGCTCACGCAAACGAAATGACTTGTACGGGTTGTAGTCAATGCGCAGAAGTTTGTCCTTACGGTGCAATCACTTATGAAAATAAAGAATTCCGTATCGGTGGCGGTAAAACCGAAAAGAGAAGGGTTGCAAGCGTTAATCCAGCCGTATGTCAAGGTTGCGGTGCTTGCACGGTTACTTGTCCTTCGGGCGCTATGGATCTTCACGGATTCTCATCTGCACAAATTCTTAAGGAGGTAGAAGCAATATGCAAGAGATAGAAAAAAATCAAAAAAAGCCTTTAATAGTTGCTTTTTGTTGTAACTGGTGTAGTTATGCAGGCGCGGACCTTGCAGGTTCTTCAAGACTTTCTTATCCTGCAGAAGTAAAAATTATAAAAGTTCCTTGCAGTTGTAGAGTTAATCCTATATTTATATTAAAGGCATTCCAAAGGGGAGCAGACGGCGTAATTTTATGCGGTTGTCACCCAGGTGACTGCCACTACTCTGAAGGTAACTATAGAACTAGAAGAAGAATGGGCTTACTTTTCTCAATGCTTAACTATTTCGGCATTGAAAAGGAAAGAACAAGAATTGAATGGGTTTCAGCTGCTGAAGGCGCAAAATTCTCGGCGGTTATGAACGATTTTGCAAAAACTATTAACGAACTTGGTGAAAACCGCAGACTGGAGGATTTAAGATGCAAGGATTAGAAAAATTGATGCTTGAAAAAGCTAATGCACTTTTACAGTCGGGCGAAGTGGATAGAGTTATCGGTTGGAAAAAGGGCGAATCATATTACGACGTTTCGCCTGCAACCTTTACAAAGGATAATCTTGAAGGTTTTGTTTATAATTGTTTTTGTGGCGCAAACTTAAGTAAATACTTAGTAGCCGAAAGCAAAAAAGAAGGCAAGATGTTAGTATTTTTAAAGCCTTGCGATACATACAGTTTTAATCAACTTTTAAGCGAACACAGAATTGAAAAAGAAAAGTTTTACGTTGTTGGCGTAGGCTGTAACGGTCACCTTGATATGAACAAGGTTTATGCTCAAGGAGTTGAGGGTATTCTTTCTATGAGTGAAGATGAAAATAATCTTATCGTTGAAACAGTTTATGGTCAAAAAATTGTTGAAAAGGAAAGCGCGTTACTTATCAAGTGCTTAACTTGTAAGAGTAAGGAATTTGCAGTAGCTGACGAAACTTTAGTAGTTGGCGAAATGAAACCTGCTAATCCAAACAGATTTGAAGAAGTTGAAAAGCTTGAAAGTATGACTGAAGCTGAAAGATACGCTTTTTGGAAGGAACAACTTTCGAAGTGTATTAGATGTAACGCTTGCCGTAACGCTTGTCCTGCATGTACTTGTATCAACTGCGTATTTGATAACAACGCTTCGGGTATTTCGGCTAAGGCTAATGCCGACGAGTTTGAAGAAAAGCTTTTCCACATTATAAGAGCATATCACGTTGCGGGTAGATGTACCGACTGTGGCGAATGTTCAAGAGTATGCCCACAAAATATTCCTTTACATTTAATAAATAGAAAAGTTATAAAGGATATCAACGAAAATTACGGTGATTATCAAGCAGGCGCAGAAGTAAACGCTCGTAATCCGCTTGTTAATTATACTAAAGCTGACGTTGAAGCAAAGGAAGTTGTTGAAGGGGGTAACAAGTAATGAAAAAAATATCACTTGCAAACCTTAACGAGTTATACAGCGCAATAAGCGCAAACTATCCTTTATATTTACCAGTTGAAAGGGCTGGCGAAGTTAATTACGGTTACTACGAAGAAGGCGCAAAGGTGCGTTTGGACGTTTTAAAAACTGTAAAATCGCCAAAGGATTGTTTCTTCCCTCAAACTGAAGATCTTATGAAGTTTAAGGTTGAAGGTCAAAAGATTGAAATTATCGACGTTCGTGAACACGCAAAGCCATTCGTAGTTATGGGCGTTCGCGCTTGTGACTTTAAAGCTTTCGACGTTTTAGATAGAGTATTTTTAGTTGATCCGTTAGATACTTACTATCAAACTAAAAGAGAAGCGGGTATAGTAATTACTCACGCTTGCGGTAAGGTTGAAGAAAGTTGTTTTTGTAAAACATTTGGTATCGACCCTGTTAACCCATTAGGCGACGTTACGGTTTGGACGGATAGCGAAAATCTTTACTGGAGAGCAAATACAGAAAAGGGCGAAGCTTTAACTAAAGAACTTGGCGATTTATTAGTTGAATACCAAGGTAATGCGGTTGAAGAGCAACAAGCAAAGGTAAACGAAATTTACGCAAAATTACCACTTGCAAGCCTAACCACCGAATCATTTAAAAACGGCGATATGATGGAACTTTTCAATTCAGATAAATGGCAAAAGTTATCTGAAGCTTGTTTAGGTTGCGGAACTTGTACTTTCGTATGTCCTACTTGCCAATGTTTCGATATTCGCGAATTTGTAACTAATAGCGGTGTAACTCGTTTCCGTTGTTGGGATAGCTGTATGTTTAACGACTTTACAAAAACTGCAGGCGGTCAACCAAGAACTACTCAAATGCAAAGATATCGCCAAAGATTTATGCACAAGTTAGTATATTTCCCACAAAACAACGAAGGTGCTTACAGCTGTGTTGGTTGTGGTAGATGCGTTAAAAAATGCCCACAAGGTTTAAATATCGTTAAGGTTATTAAAGAATTTGGAGGTAAGCAAGATGCATAACGTTGAAGCATTAATTCCAATTATAGCTGTTGTTACAGATATTAAGAGAGAAACACCAGACGTAAAGACTTTTCGTGTTGTTGGCTTAGATGGCAAAAAACCTTTTGAACATATGCCAGGTCAATGTGCAATGATTTCTATTCCGGGTATAGGCGAAGCGTTATTCTCAATCACAAGCTCGCCAACAAATAAAGAATACGTTGAGTTTTCTATTAAAAAATGCGGTTGCGTAACCGACGTTCTTCACGCAATCGAGCCAGGTCAACAAATAACAGTTCGTGGACCTTATGGCAGACCATTCCCAGTTGAAACGGTATTTAAGGGTAAAGATTTACTATTTATCGCAGGTGGTATCGGTCTTGCTCCATTAAGAAGCGTTATCAACTACGTTCGCGATAACCGTGATAATTACGGTAAGGTTGCAATCGTTTACGGTGCAAGAAGTGCTGATGATTTAGTTCAACTTAAAGAAATTGAAGAAGAATGGAAAAAAGAAAAAGATTTCAGCGTTTATTTAACTATCGACCGTGAACAAGAAAAGTGGGACGGTCACGTTGGTTTCGTTCCCACGTATGCAAAAGAATTAGCTATTCCAAATACCTATACTGCAGTTCTTTGCGGTCCACCTATTATGATTAAATTCACTTTAGCAGGGCTACTTGAACAAGGTTTTGAAAAGAAAAACATTTACACTACTTTAGAACTTCGTATGAAATGCGGTTTTGGTAAGTGCGGTAGATGTAACGTAGGCGATAAATACGTTTGTAAAGACGGTCCTGTATTCTGCATGACTGAGCTTGATGAACTTCCCGACGAATACTAATTCGTTAATTATATACGGAGGTGTGTTTTACACTTATGGAAAATAAAGTTAATATTTATTTATTCGGTAAAAAATATGAAGTTCCCGAAGAACTTACCATTATGAAAGCAATGGAATATTGCGGATATAAGTTGGTAAGGGGTTGCGGTTGCAGAAACGGTTTCTGTGGCGCTTGCGCAACTTTATATAGAATAAAAGGCAAAATGGAACTAAAAACTTGCCTTGCTTGTCAACAAAAGGTTGAAGAAGGTATGTACGTTGCTACCTTACCTTTCTTCCCACTCGTTAAACAAGTTTACGATATTGAAAAGGTTAAGCCAGAACAAGCAGTTATGATGCAACTATATCCTGAAATTTATTCTTGTATCGGTTGTAATGCTTGTACTAAGGCTTGCCCACAACAAATTAAGGTTATGCAATATATCGCTTACGCTCAAAGGGGAGATTTTGAAGCTTGCGCTGAAGAATCCTTCGACTGCGTAATGTGCGGTATTTGTTCTTCTCGTTGCCCTGCGGGTATTTCTCACCCACAAGTTGCTTTACTTGCAAGACGTATTAACGGTAAATATCTTGCACCAAAGAGCGAACACCTTGAAAACAGGGTTAAAGAAATTAACGAAGGCACTTTCGTTGAACTTATCGAAGCTTTAATGAATAAGCCTATTGAAGATCTTAAAGAACTTTACAATCACAGAGAAATCGAGAAGTAGGAGGTAATAGAAAAAATGTATAACTATACGCAAGAACAACTCGATTCAATGAAGAAGGTTGAAGCTTCAAGAGCGCAAAGAGTAGGCGCAGAACTTCGCCGTATGACAGCTGAAGAAAAACAAGTGCTTCTTCAAAATTTCCACCCCGACTATATTGAAAGCGCTTACGAAACTTTACAAGTTGGCGTTAACAAAGGTGATAAGGTTTTACACGAACTTGCAGATTTACTTCAAGGTAAATCACGCGTGTTAGATATGAATATCAATCTTGAAAAGGTTGCTTACGACGTTGACGTTTTAGTTATTGGTGGCGGTGGAGCAGGTTGTTCTGCTGCAATCGAAGCTAACAACAAGGGCGCAAACGTTTTAGTAGTTACTAAACTTCGTGTTGGCGATGCTAATACAATGATGGCTGAAGGTGGTATTCAAGCAGCAGATAAACCAAACGATTCACCTGCTATTCACTATATCGACGCATTAGGTGGCGGTCACTATACTAACAAGCCTGAATTATTATCAAAGCTTGTTTGTGAAGCGCCTGAAGCAATTAAGTGGCTTAACGATTTAGGCGTTATGTTTGATAAGGCTGAAGACGGTACTATGGTTACTACTCACGGTGGCGGTACTTCAAGAAAGCGTATGCACGCTTGTAAGGACTATTCGGGCGCGGAAATTATGAGAGTGCTTCGTGATGAAGTTACTAATAGAAATATTCCTGTAATTGACTTTGCTCCTGCAATCGAACTTATCAAAGATGATGAAGGCAAGGTTGCCGGCGCTGTTTTAATGAATCTTGAAACTGAAGAAATTTTAGTGGTAAAAGCAAAAACCGTTGTTATTGCAACAGGTGGTGCGGGCAGACTTCATTATCAAGGCTTCCCAACATCAAACCATTACGGCGCAACTGCCGACGGTTTAGTTATCGCTTACAGAGCGGGCGCAAAATTGCTTTATGCCGATACTTTACAATATCACCCAACGGGCGCTGCTTTTCCAACTCAAATTTTTGGCGCGTTAGTTACTGAAAAGGTGCGTTCATTAGGCGCTCAATTAGTTAATAAAGAGGGTGTTGCCTTTATGAACCCACTTGAAACTCGTGACGTTTCGGCATCTTCTATTATAAGAGAATGTAAGGAGCGCGGTAACGGTATTAAAACTACGGATGGCGAAGGCGTTTGGCTTGATACTCCTATGATTGAAATTATAGGTGGTGAAGGCACTATTGAAAAAAGAATACCCGCTATGATGAGAATGTTTGGTAAATATGGTATCGATATTAGAAAAGAACCTATTTTAATCTATCCTACCTTACACTATCAAAACGGTGGTATTGAAATTTCGGCAAACGGTATGACTAATATTGAAAACCTTTACGTTGCAGGCGAAGCCGTTGGTGGTATCCACGGTAGAAACAGACTTATGGGTAACAGCTTATTAGATATTATCGTATTTGGTAGAAATGCAGGTAAAGAAGCGGGCGAAAAATGTAAATCAGTTAAGGTTGGTAAGCTTTCACTTAACCACGTAAACGATTTTGCAAAAGAGTTAAAAGATGCAGGTCTTAACCCAACAGAACCTTCTCCAAGAATACTTCCAGATTATAGACGTAAAGATATGTAAGGAGATAAACAGTAAAAATGAATAATTTACTTGCTTTTAGTAATGTTTTACAAATTAGTGGGGTTACTGCCGTTTTGTTCGGCGCTTTTCTAATAACGGCGCTTGGATATTTAGTTGGCTCAATTAAAATTAAGGGTGTTAGTCTTGGAACTGCAGGAGTATTTTTAGTAGCAATTGCTTTCGGCGTTGTTTTTGCAATTCCAGGTCTTGTTAAAATTGACTTTTTAAACAATTTCTATCTTATTGGAGATAGCGACGTTTATGAAAAGTTGGTTGCCGAGAATCTATTAGATAAAGTTATGTTAAAAACTTTATCAACAAGCCATGCAAATACCGAAGTTTACGGAACTTTAGCCGACGTTGGTTTAATTTTATTTGTAACTTCAGTTGGTTTTATTGCCGGCCCTAACTTCTTTAAAAACTTACGCGCAAATGCAAAAAGCTACGTTTTATTAGGCGTTATTATCGTTTTATCAGGTGTTACAGTTGCAGTTTTATTGGCAATTATACCTGGTATTGGCGCTGAATATTCAATCGGTGTTTTATCGGGCGCATTAACTTCAACTCCTGCCTTTTCGGCAGCAAAAGAAGTTGCATCAGATGAATCTTTAGTTGCTTTAGGTCATGCAGTAGCATATCCTTTCGGTGTAGTTGGTGTAGTTTTATTCGTTCAACTTATGCCTAAATTTTTAAAGGCTAACCGTGAAGAAGAAATTGCAAAAATGAAAACTGTTTCGATTGGTGAAGCAAAACTTGAAAGTGAAGCAAAACTTTTTGAAATCGACGAATTTGGTCTTGCAGTATTTGGTGTAGCAGTAGTTTTAGGTTTAACACTTGGTAAACTTACTTTAACTATCAGTGGATTAAAGTTTAACTTAGGTTCAACTGGCGGTCCATTAATTGTAGCTTTAATTTTAGGTCACTTTGGTAAAGTTGGTAAAATTAGCCTTAAAGTTCCTGAAAAAACTTTAAAAGTATTTAGAGAATTTGGTTTAGTTTTATTCCTTATTGGTGCAGGTGTTGAAGGTGGCGTAAGCTTACTTGAAAAAATCAACGCAGGAACTTTTGATGGATTAACTATTTTATGGGGCTTCTTAGGTGGCGCGGTAATGACAATTGTTCCTATGTTCGTTGGTTTCTTCTTTGCTAAAAAGGTGTTAAAGTTACCACTATTTAATAACTTAGGTTCAATTACTGGCGGTATGACTTCAACTCCAGCTCTTGGAACTTTAGTTCAAGTTTCTGGAACGGACGACGTTGCAGGCGCATACGCTTCAACTTATCCTATCGCGCTTGTTTTAATAGTAATAGCATCAAACTTGGTTATAACTTTATTAGGACCTATAGTTGGATAAATTTGAAGAATAATAAAACTAAATAGAAAACTCTTTTCGCTAAAGGAAAATAAACACCCTAAAGCGAAAAGAGATTAAAATACACGTTCAAGGAAATAGCGATGAAAAAAAATCAATTTTCAAAACCGCTTCTTGAAAGAGTTCCACTTTATCTTAAGTATTTAAACTCGATAAAGCAAAAAGAAAAGCGAGTTTCGGCAACGCTAATTTCTCAAGCTTTAAATTTAGGTGAAGTGCAGGTTAGAAAAGACCTTAACTTATTAAGTGGAAGCGGTAAACCTAAAATAGGGTATGAAATAGACCAGCTTATCGTTAATTTAGAAGAATTTTTAGGTAAAAGCAAAAGAGTAAAAGTTGCGCTTATAGGTGCTGGAAAACTTGGAAAAGCTTTATACGGCTACGGTGGTTTTGAAGAGTACGGCGTTGAAGTTTGCGCGGCATTTGATACATATTTAACCCAAACAGAAGTTTTTCGCGATGACAAATATCTATATCCACTTGAACTTTTTAGCGATTACGTTAGGGATAACGATATATCAATAGGTATAATTGCAGTGCCGGAATCAAGCGCGCAAAAAACGGCTGATCTAATGGTTAAAAGTGGAATAAAGGCTATTTGGAATTTTGCGCCAAGCAAACTAATCGTTCCCGAAGATATTCTTTTAAGAAACGAAAATATGGCTGCTTCGTTAGCAGTGTTAGCAAGCGCGTTTAAGGACTAATTTATGGATTACGATAGAATAATTGCTATTAACAACGATAGCGCCGTTTACAGACACGGCGATAAAAGCATAAAGGTTTTTATTCAAGAAAGTCATTTTTCTTGCGCACTTGAAGAGGGCTATAAAACCCAAAAAGTTAAAGAGTTAACTTCTTTAAATATTCCGCAAGTTTATTCGGTTAGTTTAAAAGACGGCAAGGTTGAATTTGTGGCAGAATATATTGAAGGTGAAACTTTAGCTCAAAAATTAAAAAGCGAGACTTTAAGCGAAAGAGATATAGTTCTTAAGCTTATATCTATTCAAAAACAAGTTAACAGTTATTTTAAGATTTTAAATAGCAAATTTAACTTAAACGGCGAAAATATAGAAGATTGTAACTTAAACCCAGTATTGTGTCATGGCGCGTTAAATCTTGAAAACGTTGTTGAACATCCAAGCGGAAAGTTATACCTTTTAAACTGGGGAAGCGCGTTTGAAGCAAATAAAAAAGTTGATTTTGCGCTTACTTATTACGAGTTGCTTTATGTTTCAAAGCAAATTGCAGAAATCTATTTTGAAGAATATATTAAAGCGATAGGCGAAACAAAAGAAAATCTTTTAAAAATACTGCCACAGGTTTTAAGATATTTAAAAAAACAATCAAAGGGGAATAAAAAGCGTTTTTATACCCAACTGATGGAAGAATAAAAAACAAAAATCGGCAAAACAAAAGCCGTAAAATAAGATAAAACTTAGGAGATATTGATATGAAAATTACCGTATGTATTGGAAGTTCTTGCCACATTAAGGGCTCAAGAGTAGTAGTTGAAGAATTACAAAAGCTTATTGCAGAGCATAATCTTGGCGATAAGGTTGAACTTGAAGGCACTTTCTGTATGAATAATTGCCAACAAGGCGTTTGCGTTACTATAGGTGAAGAATTTTTCTCGGTAACACCAGATAGCGTTGGCGAATTTTTCCAAGAAGTTCTTAAGAGGGTTAACTAATGCTAATTGTTCAAATTTGCGTGGGCTCTTCTTGTCATTTAAAGGGCGCACCCGAAATAGTTTCTATGTTCCAAGCGGAAATTGAAAAACATAAACTCGAAGACGAAATCGTTTTAACGGGTTCTTTTTGTACTGGAAAATGTAATCGTTCGGGCGTAACTATCACTGTTAACGACGAACATTATCCAGGTATTACTATTGAAAATTTTAGAGAGTTTTTTAACGAAAAAATTCTTAAAACAATTCAAGAAAACAGAGGTTAATTTATGAATTGCTTGACTTTGAAAAAATCAAACTGTAAAAACTGTTACAAATGTATAAGAAATTGCCCAGTAAAGGCTATACGTTTTTCAGGGAACCAAGCGCATATTATAGGTAACGAATGTATTTTGTGCGGTCAATGCTTTGTAGTATGCCCACAAAATGCTAAAGAAATAGTAAACGAAATTGAAAAGGCAAAAGTTCTTATTCAATCGGGCGAAAAGGTTATCGTAAGCCTTGCTCCGTCATTTATTGCAAACTACGATAACGTAGGTATTGAATGTATGCGTGAAGGGCTTAAAAAATTAGGCTTTTACGACGTTGAAGAAACTGCAATCGGTGCAACTATCGTTAAAACAGAGTATGAAAATATGTTAAACGAAGGAAACCACGACATACTTATTACTTCTTGCTGTCACTCGGTAAACCTACTTATTCAAAAATATTTTCCCGAACAATTACAGTATTTAGCCGACGTTATGTCGCCTATGCAAGCACATTGTTATGATATTAAAAAGCGTTACCCTGGCGCAAAAACCGTGTTTATAGGTCCTTGCGTTGCTAAAAAAGACGAAGCAAGCCACTATGAAGGCTTGGTTGACGCGGTTTTAACTTACGAAGAACTTACTAATTGGCTTGCAAGTGAAAAAATCGAATTAAGACAAGACGTTGACGATTACCAAAAGTCGAAAGCGAGATTTTTCCCAACTACCGGTGGCATTTTAAAAACTATGGCGCAAGACCGCAAGGATTATACCTATCTTGCAATCGACGGCACAGAAAACTGCATTGCCGCTTTAAAAGATATTCAAAACGGTAAAATACATAAGTGTTTTATTGAAATGTCTTCTTGCGTGGGCAGTTGTGTTGGCGGTCCTGTTATGGAAAAATATCATAGAACGCCTATTCAATCATATAATGCGGTTGCGCGTTATGCAGGTAGCGAAGATTTTGAAGTTGAGCAACCCGAAAGTTTTGAACTTAGAAAGTTCTTTATGCCTATCGAGCGTAGATTAAATACTCCTTCCGAAGAAGAAATTCAAGAAGTGTTAAAACAAATGGGTAAGAATAAACCTTCGGATGAAATCAACTGTTCTTCTTGCGGATATCCAACTTGTAGGGATAAAGCTATTGCTATTATTCACGGAAAGTCGGAAATTTCAATGTGCTTACCATTCCTTAAAGAAAAGGCTGAAAGCTTTTCTGATAGTATTATAAATAACACGCCTAACGGCATTTTAGTTGTTAACGATAAGCTTGAAGTTCAACAAATAAATATTGCCGCAAGAAAAATTCTTAACGTTAGATCTGCATCCGACGTTTTAGGCGATCAAGTAGTAAGAATATTAGATCCAAAGGTGTTTATGCAAGTGCGTGACAGTCATAGAACTGTTAGAAACAAGCGTTTATACCTTGCAGAATACAAAAAATACGTAGAACAAACGGTAACCTTCGATAATGAAAGCAATTTGATTATATGTATCTTGCGTGACGTAACCGATGAAGAAACCGAACGCATGAAAAAAGAGAGCATAAGTCAACACACCGTTGAAATTGCAGATAAAGTAGTTGAAAAACAAATGCGTATAGTTCAAGAAATAGCATCGCTTCTTGGTGAAACGGCTGCCGAAACCAAAATTGCGCTAACCAAACTTAAGGAGTCGATTATAGATGAATGATTTATGCGCTGATATCGGTTATAGAAGCATAAACCACGAAGGTGAGCTTCTTTGCGGTGACCATATTGAAATAGTTACTCCAAACGAAAACTCTACCATTATTGTATTGGCGGACGGGCTTGGTAGCGGGGTAAAAGCGAGTATTTTATCCACTCTTACGTCAAAAATAATTTCTACAATGATGGCAGAAGGGCTTTCTTTAGAAGATTGCGTTAAAACAATCGCTTGCACTTTGCCAATTTGTTCGGTAAGGGGGGTAGCTTATTCAACCTTTACAATAATACATTTAGTAGATAACAGCGAAGCTGAAATAATTCAGTACGACAATCCGCACGTAATACTTATTCGAAACGGTTCGACTTATGAATTTAGCAAGCAAGAGATGAATATCGACGGCAAGCGAATTTATAAATCGAACGTAAAACTTGTTGAAGGCGACGTATTTATCGCTATGAGCGACGGTTGTCCACACGCAGGTATCGGCAGAATGTATAATTTCGGTTGGAAAAGGGAAGAAATTGCAGCTTTTATGGAACCTCTTTCAATAGTAGGCTATACAGCTAAAACTCTTTCAACCATTCTTATTGATGAAGTGGACAAATTATACGCTCAAAAACCTGGTGACGATGCTACGGCTTGCGTTGTAAGGATAAGAAAGCGTGAACCAATGAACTTACTCTTCGGCCCACCTGCGAATAGGGAAGATAACGATAGAATGATGTCGCTATTCTTCTCGAAAGAAGGTAAGCATATCGTTTGTGGCGGTACAACTTCGGGTATAGTATCAAAGTATCTAAACAAGCCTATAAAAGCAAGCCTTTCCTTTGAAAAGTCAGACGTTCCGCCTATTGCAGAAATAGAAGGGGTTGATTTAGTTACCGAAGGCGTTATCACTATAAATAAAGTTTTAGAATATGCACAAAATTATTTAGAGGATAACGAAAGCTATCAACAATGGAGTTTTAAGCGTGACGGGGCTTCGCTAATTTGTAGATTACTTTTTGAAGAAGCAACGGATATAAACTTTTTCGTGGGTAGGGCAATAAACCCTGCACACCAAAATCCAGACCTTCCTATCAACTTTAATATCAAGATGAATTTAGTTAAAGAACTTTCGGCTTGCCTTGAAAAGATGGGAAAACGAATTAAAGTAAGTTATTTTTAAGGATATATAATTATGAAAAAATTTGACACAAAAGTACAACATCTAAAATACAAAGTACTACGCGAAGTTGCTCGCGAAGCGTGGAAGGATAACCTAATGCACACAATGATGGATATTCCTATGCGTTTAGTACCAGGAAAAGTGCCTACAATGCGTTGTTGCGTTTATAAAGAAAGAGCAATTCTTGGCGAACGCATCAAGCTTGCTATGGGCGGAGATAAAAACAATCCAAACGTTATTGAAGTTATTGAAATTGCTTGCGACGAATGTCCTTCTGCTGGTTACGAAGTTAGCTCTGCTTGCCGTGGCTGTTTAGCTCACCGTTGTGAAGACGTTTGTAAGCGTGGCGCTATAACCTTTGACCATAACCACGTTGCTCATATTGACAAGAATAAGTGTGTTGAATGCGGTGCTTGCGCAAAGGTTTGCCCATATACTGCAATTATCAACCACAAACGTCCTTGCCAAAATGCTTGTAAAGTAAAAGCAATCAATATCAACGAAAATAAGGGCGCTGAAATCGACAACAGTAAGTGTATTTCTTGCGGTGCTTGCGTATATCAATGTCCGTTCGGCGCGATTGCAGATAAATCGTTCATTCTTGATATGATTGATATTATTAAAAAGAGCGAAAACAACACTAAGTATAAAGTATATGCAATAGTTGCTCCTTCAATTTCAAGCCAATTTACTTATGCTAAACTTGGTCAAGTTATAACTGGGCTTAAAAAGATGGGCTTCTATACTGTAATTGAAGCTGCTCTTGGTGCAGATATGGTTGCTTATGAAGAAAGTAAAGAACTTGCAGAAAAAGGATTTTTAACAAGCTCTTGCTGTCCTGCATTCGTTGATTTTATTCATAAAAACTTCCCATCGTTAACTCACTTAATTTCACACAACCTATCACCAATGGCTGCTCTTGCAAAATATATTAAGAGTAATGATAAAAACTGTAAGGTTGTATTTATTGGGCCTTGTACAGCTAAGAAAATGGAATTCCAAAAAGAAGGCGTTAACGAATACGTTGACTGCGTAATTACCTTTGAAGAACTTCAAGCTCTTTACGATAGCTTGGATATGGATATTTCAACCTTAGAAGAAGGCGTACTTGATAACGCTTCATATTACGGCAGAATTTTTGCTCGTAGCGGTGGTTTATCTGATGCGGTTGCTCAAGCTATTAAAGAACAAAATATTGATTTTGAAGCAAAACCTATCGTTTGCGACGGTATTGAAGCATGTAAAATGGCATTACTTCGTAAGAGTAAAAACGTTCTCGACGCTAACTTTATTGAAGGTATGGCTTGTATTAACGGCTGTATCGGTGGCGCAGGTTGTTTAACTCACGGAGAAAAGAATAAAGCCGAAGTTGATAAATACGGTAGAGAAGCGCTTGAAAAGAATATAGGCGACGCTATTTCAGTTTTAAAATAAGGCGCTTAAAATCAACCATTGCTTGTTACATCACCTAAAATAGTGCTTTGTAACAACAAAAAGTTAATAAAATAAACTTTTAAAATTGTTAATAATCGTTTGCGTATTTTCACGCTTATGTGTTATAATAAATTAGTTGGAAATAAAAATAAAATATAAAATAAAAAAATTAAAGAGGTAAAAATGAAAAATCTTGATTTAACTAAGTACGGCATTACTGGCGCAACTGAAATCGTTCACAACCCTTCATACGAAGAATTATTCGTTGCTGAAACAGATCCTTCATTAACAGGTTTCGAAAAGGGTCAAGAAACTGAACTTGGCGCTGTTAACGTTATGACTGGTATTTACACAGGTCGTTCTCCTAAAGATAAATTTATCGTTATGGACGAAAATTCAAAGGATACACTTTGGTGGACTTCTGATGAATTTAAAAACGACAACCACCCATGTAGCCAAGAAACTTGGAAGGCTGTTAAAGAACTTGCTGTAAACGAACTTTGCAACAAGAAATTATACGTTATGGACGTTTTCTGTGGCGCTAACAAAGATAGCCGTATGGCAATCCGTTTTATCATGGAAGTTGCTTGGCAAGCTCACTTTGTTAAAAACATGTTCATCAACCCAACTGCTGAAGAACTTGAAAACTTTGAACCTGATTTCGTTTGCTACAACGCTTCTAAGGCTAAAGTTGAAAACTATAAAGAATTAGGTTTAAACAGCGAAACTGCAGTTGTATTCAACATCACTTCACGCGAACAAGTTATCTTAAACACTTGGTACGGCGGCGAAATGAAGAAGGGTATGTTCTCAATGATGAACTACTATTTACCATTAAACGGTATGGCTTCAATGCACTGTTCAGCTAATACAGATATGAACGGCGAAAACACTGCTTTATTCTTCGGTTTATCTGGTACTGGTAAAACCACTCTTTCAACCGATCCTAAGCGTCTTTTAATTGGTGACGATGAACACGGTTGGGATGATAAAGGCGTATTTAACTTCGAAGGCGGTTGCTACGCTAAGGTTATTAACCTTGATAAAGATTCTGAACCAGATATTTATAAAGCAATTAAGAGAAACGCACTTTTAGAAAACGTTACTGTTGATGAAAACGGCGTTTGCAACTTTGCTGACGGTTCAGTTACAGAAAACACACGTGTTTCTTACCCAATTAGCCACATTGAAAAGATTGTTCGCCCTGTTTCTGCTGCTCCAGATGCTAAGAACGTTATCTTCTTATCTGCAGATGCTTTCGGCGTACTTCCTCCTGTTTCAATTTTAACTCCTGAACAAGCTCAATACTACTTCTTATCTGGTTTTACTTCTAAGTTAGCAGGTACTGAACGTGGTATTACTGAACCTACTCCTACATTCTCTGCATGCTTCGGTCAAGCTTTCCTTGAACTTCACCCAACTAAATATGCTGAAGAATTAGTTAAGAAAATGGAAAAGAGCGGTGCTAAGGCTTACCTTGTTAACACTGGTTGGAACGGTACTGGTAAGAGAATTTCTATTAAAGATACTCGTGGTATTATCGACGCTATCTTAAACGGCTCTATTTTAGAAGCTGAAACAAAAGTTATCCCTCACTTCAATTTAGCTGTTCCTACAGCTCTTCCTGGTGTTGCTACTAACATTTTAGACCCAAGAGACACTTATGCTGATCCAGCAATTTGGGAAGAAAAAGCTAAAGACTTAGCTGGCAGATTCGTTAAGAACTTTGTTAAATACACTGGTAACGATGCTGGTAAGGCTCTTGTTGAAGCTGGCCCAAAGGCTTAATTTAATAGGATTATAAATTAAAATAAAAAACAAGGGGAGTGCTTTCGCAAGCGCTCCCTTTTTGTGTGGCAAAATAAAAAACGGAGCACTTTATAAGTTCTCCATTTTAATATAATAGTCATGCTGAGCGCAAGTAGAAGCATCTCGCTTAAACTTATACGAAAGCAATATAAAAACACACCGAAAGCGCAGTTAATCGCGCTATAGGTGTGTTTTTTGATGTATTATATATCTTGTTCTGCTTTAATAACTATTTCTTTTTGTGTTATTGGGTGAATAAATTTTAACTCTTTAGCGTGCAGGGTGTAGGTCTGTCCCTCTATCTTCTCGCCATATAAGCTATCGGCAAAAAGTGGTAATCCAACGCTTGATAAATGCACTCTTATTTGGTGCGTTCTGCCAGTATGTAGTATTACGTTTATTATGCTCTTTTCATCATTCAACCGTTTTTCTAACGTGCATTCGGATTTTGCATACTTTCCATCTTGCGCACACGTTCTTTTCATTGAGCTTGGGCTTAAACGCTTTATTGGTTTTTCTATTATAAAATGTTCGCCAGGAAGCTCGCCAACAACTAACGCAGAATAAGTTTTTTGCATTTTTCCTTCTTTTATCTGCGTGCTAAGCAAACTTGCTGTAAATGCGTCTTTTGCGATAAGAACTATGCCCGAAGTGTCGCGGTCTAATCTATTTACAGCTCTAAAAGTAAAGGGTTGTGGCAAAAAATATTCACAAACTATTTGCTCTAACGATAGTGTTTGATTGCGGAATGAAGAGTGGGTTAACATTCCCTTGGGTTTATTAACGGCTATTAAATATTGATCTTCGTAAATAACTTCAAGTGGTGCTTTTACTGGTAATATATGTGGATTTGGCGCATCCGGTGGCAAAACCATTTTAACTTCATCGCCAAAGCTAATTCTATCGTTGGCGTTTTTTAACAGTTTGCCGTTGATAAAAATTCCCCCAAACTTAACCTTTTTTAGTATCTCGTCTGAAACGCCCTTTCCGCTTAAAAAATCCAACGGTTTTATGCTATTAAATTGTTGGTCTACAACAAAAATAAACTCTTTCATATTGGTATTATAGCATATAATAGCATTTTTTTCAATTCTTTATGAAATTTGTTTAAATTAAAATTTTTTTACAAAAAAACACACCCTAGTAGAGTGTGCTTTTGTTTTTTTTGCCCCGAATATGTGTAAAACGAACAATTTTTGCTCTCTTTTTTTATAAAAATAAGGGCAGGACACAAAGCCCCACCCTATAAATTTTGATATTAAAGTTTACAATTCCCGCCCAATATTATTTAAGTGATTCCCAAACTTTATGAACTACTGTTTCAAAACCTTCTTCGTCAAAATAACTTTTACAAAATTCTAAAATGTTTGGCTTGTGTTTAAAGATTTTAATTATAAGTTCCTTTTGAGTTTTTTCGTCAGCACTTCCTCTTCCTAAACTTGCGTGACACGATGGGCAAATTTTGGCTAAATTATCTACGTCGTCCAACTCTTTATTTTTCCCTACTGAAATCATATGGTGTATTTCAAAATGATATCTTCCTGTTTTTGCTTCTATATGTGTTCTATCTTTTATATCGTAATCATCACAACAACAAACACAAACATCTGGGGTTGTATATCTAACGTAATTAACAATAGACCAATCACGCTTAAACGAATCCGAACCTTTATCTGTGCCGATTAACTTGCTAAATTTATTAAAATCTGCTTTAGTTAATTTTTTGCCTAATACATTATTTGAATAATACGCTAATCTACTTTCAAATGTTGTGTTATCACTTCTTGTTGGTAAGGGGCAAATAAAATAAGTAACAAAACCTTCCTTTTTTATATCCGTATAATAAAAGTTATGCTTAAATGCTTCAATTCTATATTCGTTGATAAAGCCAATATTCGTAGCATACCACTGTATATTATAACGTAGTTGTGTAGCCCTTTTCTTGCCTTTATTGTATTCAGGTTGAAATTCTCTAAAATTATAATTTACTATGTAGGTGGGAATATTAAGGTAATCAATTAACAATCTTACTCTTTTTACTTCTTGTTGGCTATTGTAAACATAATCCATTGCTAACAAATTCCTATTCCTATCCAAACTTCCTCGAAGTTCAGAAAAACCACGGATAAACATTTTTTTCGCTTCTGTGAAATTAGCATTATCTATAAATTCTGCATTTAATATTTTTCTATTTAATCTATTGAAAAAATTATCTTTTGTTAACTTTAAATCATTTTCCAAAGCAAATACTATGTCAGTTTTAGGGAATTGTTTTGTTCCTTTTACCCACAAATTGAAAGGACGACAAATACTATTTAACTGATTTAAGAAACTAATTTTAGACTTATTGCATAATTCTTGATTGTCATAAATTTTTGTCCAATTTCTATAAGTAGAATAAGTGTAAATATAATTATTATCTTTTGTAATTTCGTATCGACCATAAAAAGCGCCAAGTAGAAAAGTTGGTATGTTATTACTTTGTAAAAATTCACTTACTTTCATATTTGCCCCCAAATTTATATTTCCTTATAAAAGCATAGCAAATTTCATTGATTTTTTCAATTAATTATGCTATCATATTTATTGAGGGACAAAAATAACTTCCCTCACACAAGGAGTTTGTTATGGAATTTAGAATTTTGGACTTATTTTGTGGGGCTGGTGGTTTTTCATCTGGGTTAGAGATGAACAAATCTTTTTCAACGCAAGTTGGTTTGGACTTTGATAATAATGCAATAAAAACCTTTTCTGCAAATTTTCCTAATGCCTATGCTATTTGTGGTGATATAATAGATGAAGATATTAAACGCAAGGTTATTTCTATTTCAAAAGAAAGAAAAGTTAATATGATTATCGGAGGTCCACCTTGCCAAGGTTTTAGCCTAAAAGGTAAAAATTTAGGATTAAACGATAAAAGAAATTTCCTTTTTAAGGAATATTTAAATATCGTTAAAGAACTACAACCATTTGTTTTTATCATTGAAAATGTAAAAAATATTCTTAATTCAAGCAACCATTTCTTTAGAGATGAAATCTTAAAAGAAATCAAAGACCTTGGTTATATAGTAAACTATGGTGTATTAAATGCAAAAAACTATGGTGTGCCACAAAGTAGAGAAAGAGCCTTTTTTATTGCTTGTAAAACTAAATTTATAAATTTTCCAAATCCTTTAGACAGTTCACAATCGGTAAGAGATGCTATAAGCGACCTTGCTTATCTTGAAAGTGGAGAGGGTGAAATTTTAACAGAATATAGAAATCCTGCCAATAGTGACTATCAAAAATTATTACGTGGAAAAAAATTACAATATCATAAGGCTTCCGAACACTCAAAGGTTGCAATTGAGAAATTGAAACTTATTCCTGCTGAAAAAGGCAAAGAATATCTACCTAAAAATCTTATAGGCAAGCAAAAATTTTCAACGACTTGGTCGCGTTTAGTATGGGATGAAATTAGCCCTACAATTGATACAAGATTTGATACCCCGTCAAATGGTAAAAACTCTCACCCATTTTTACATAGAGCAATAACTCCACGTGAGGCGGCAAGAATACAAAGTTTTAATGATGATTTTTATTTTTATGGTTCTAAAGTCGCTGTATGCAAGCAAATAGGAAATGCTGTTCCACCATTATTAGCAAAAGCAGTTGGAAATCAAATTTTTGAAGAGTTAAATAATGATATAATAGAAACTGAAAAATATACATTATATCAAGGAAATGCTTACACAATTATAGACGAACTTATTAAAAATAATATTAAAGTAAATCATATTATTACTGACCCACCATATAATATCTCAAAAGAAAATAATTTTAACACATTAAAAAACCCACGTCAAGGTGTAGATTTTGGCGAGTGGGATAAAGATTTTGACTTGTTTTCTTGGATTGCTAAATATGAGAAAATCTTGGATAAAAATGGCTCAATGATTGTTTTTTGCTCCTATAGATATATGAGTTTTATTATTAAAACTATGGAAGAAAATAATATGGAAGTAAAAGATATTATTGTGTGGAAAAAAACAAACCCAATGCCAAGAAATATTGAAAGACGTTATGTGCAAGATATGGAGTTTGCTATCTGGGCTGTAAAAAAAGGTTCTAAATGGACGTTTAATAAGGATAAAAACAAACCTTATATGCGAAGTTTGTTTGAAACACCAACTGTTGCAGGGGCAGAAAAAGTTCCACACCCTACACAAAAAAGCTTAAAATTGATGCAAGCACTTATACAAACACATACAAACAAGAAAGATTTAATTATTGACCCATTTATGGGTAGTGGTTCTACAGGATTAGCATCTATACAATTAGGCAGAAAATTTATAGGCATTGAACTGGATAAAACATACTTTAATATGGCAGTTGATAGATTAAATATTTTAGGTTAATTTTTAACTTTTGGCACTAACGCGTGCGCTTGTCTTGATACGAGTCGGCTCGCTTTCGCGTCCCCGAAATAAGCACACTCCTAAAACACAACTAAACGAAAACGGTAAATAAAGCCACTCGAAAAAAGCCATCCACGCTAAAGCGTGATGATATATAGGGGTGAGTTGCCCTTGATGATATACAGCCAAAGGGTTGATGAGATGCACGCTAGGGCGTGATGATATACAAAACCTATGGTTTTGATAAAAAAATAAAGCACCAACTATTGTTGATGCTTTGTTTTTTGGTGACCCCTACGAGACTCGAACTCGTGTTACCGCCGTGAAAGGGCGATGTCTTGACCGCTTGACCAAGGGGCCGATATTTTTCGGCATGATGCCGAACTGTTGTTTGTTCATACCGAAAAATGGTAGCGGCGGTCAGATTCGAACCAACGACCTGCCGGGTATGAACCGGCCGCTATAACCAGCTAAGCTACGCCGCCATATGCAGTCTTTTTTATAAAAGAAAGCGAAAAAACTGGTTGCGGAGGCGGGACTTGAACCACACGACCTTCGGGTTATGAGCCCGACGAGCTACCAACTGCTCCACTCCGCGTCGATTTAATGCTATGTTATTTTATACTATAACCGAAAATTTGTCAACTGTTTTTTTGTCTTTTTTTTAAAATTTGTTAAAAAATTATTTTTTATTTTTTTGTAGGGTTTTATAATAGCAAAACTCCGCTTAATTACTAATAAAAAAGCCCACAAAATGCTATTTTTAGGTTTTAGCTAAATCATCTTTAATAAACTGCTTAACAGCGTTTAAATCGCTACTTGTTAAAATTGGTATAAGCGAATCGATTTTTTCAATGTTAAAATTCCACCATTGCCATTTAAGCATAAGATCTATTAGTTCGCTATCAAATCTTTTTCGTATAACTTTAGCGGGGTTGCCTGCAACTATGGTGTAAGGCTCAACGTTTGAGCCAACAACACTATTCATACCGATAATTGCGCCGTCACCTATTTTTACACCCGGTAAAATGCTAACGTTTTCGCCTATCCAAACGTCGTTACCAACAATGGTATCGCCTTTAATGGGCATTTCGTGAAGCGGGGGCTTGGCTTGATTCCAACCCTCTAAAATGTAAAATGGAAAGGTGCTAACGGCGTTCATTTGGTGGTTTGCTGCGTTCATAACGAAATTAACGCCCTTTGCTATTTGGCAAAACTTGCCGATAATAAGCTTATCGCCGTAAGATTCAAGATTATGGGTAACGTGGCGTTCAAAAAAAGTATCGCTAAAATAGGTAAAATCGCCCACTATAATATTAGGGTTTTTTAGCGTTGGTTTAACATAGGTTACCGTTTTAAATCCGTTTACAGGGAAAACTTTATTTGGATTTGGACTAATTCCGTTTTTCATAAAATACTCTTCTTTTTTTGTTTATTTATGCTTTTAGCTTTTTGATATATATCATATTATATATTATGTGACTTTAAAAATCAAGCATTTTGAATTTGCTGTTTTGTTTAATGGCAAAGAGAGATAATGAATCGACTAACGTTCAGTATGACAGGGTAAAGGCGGGAAGCCTTTTTAAGTGGGAAGCCTTTTTATTTACACTCAGGTTTAAATAAAAAAATATCGCGTTAGCATAAGTTTGCGTTATTATTCGAGTTAAGGGATTGTGACTAATAACTTTTTTTAACCAAAGTTTTAATTGAGTAGTTTTTGTGAAAAATTGTTTTTTGTAGATATATATATTGACAGTAAAAAAATATTTTGATACAATATGTATTGTGGCGAGTATGTGCGCTACTAAAAAAATGTTTTCAAAAGAGGAATTATGAAGTCATTTAAAAGAATTATCGTAGCATTTGCTTTAATTTGCTCTCTACTTCTTCCAACCGTTGGCATTACAAGCGTTTACGCTGCTAAAACACCAACAACTCCAACTGGTTATACAAAGGCTGAAGACGTTGAATACGTTAAGGTTGGTAATTATGTAGTAAACTGGGGGGTAAGAGATGAAAAGGCAACCTTCCTTTCAACCCATGCCCAAAATTTTTACACTGGTAGCTACGTTTATTCAACGATGAAAAATTTATCGGGTGGAACTTCTCAATCAAATGCTTCAAGCAGTGCGTTATATTCTTCGCTAAAGACTTTAATGTCGAGTAAGCATAGCTATAAAACGTCTTATGATGCAACAAAAGACTTATATAAATATACCGACTGCGTTGATAGCGATTACTCGAAAATATCTTCTTTTTATTCTGCAACTTCTTTAAACGGAGGGTGGGGCAGTAGTCCTTCTTGGAATAGAGAACATACTTGGCCTAACAGTAAGGGGCTTGGCGGACAAGACGAAAACGATATTATGATGTTACGCCCTACCGCTACAAGTGAAAATAGCTCACGCGGTAATACAGCTTACGGTGACGGCGGGAGTTATTACGATCCAAACTGTGAAGGGCAAAACGTTCGCGGTGACTGCGCGAGAATTGTGCTTTACGTTTATACACGCTGGGGTAACACAAGTTATATGTGGGGACAAAGCGGTGTTATGCAAAATATGGATACCCTATTAAAATGGATGGCAGAAGACCCTGTTGATACGTGGGAAATGGGTAGAAACGACGCTGTTCAATCTATTACTGGTACGCGCAACGTATTCGTTGATTATCCAGAATACGCTTGGTTATTGTTCGGCGAAGAAATCCCTAAGGGTATAACAACACCTTCTATGTCAATGGCGTGTGATCATAAAAATACTGTAAACGTTGCTTATAAAGCACCTACTTGTACCGAAGATGGTAACCAAGCAGGCGTTAAATGTTTAGATTGTGGAGCTAATATAACTAACGCGCAAACGATCAAAGCAACAGGTCATAGTTATAGTGAAGAAACAATAATTACACAACCAACTTGTTCGGTTGCAGGCTTAAAAAGCTTTACTTGCTTGAATTGCCACGAAAACATTACTCAGCCAATACCTAAAACCGCTCATACTTTTGGTAGTGGAACGGTAACTACTCAACCTACTTGTACCACTGCAGGGGTTAGAACTTATACTTGTAGTGTTTGCGGTGGAAATAAAAACGAAACAATCGAAGCTCCGGGTCACAACTATATTGGTGAATCTTGTAGCGTTTGCGGTGAACAAAAGGCTAACGTTAACACCGAAGGCGTTGTGTTTGAACTTGGCGCTGACGGTTCAAGCTCACATTACGACAATGGCACGAGTGCAACTTCTTATGTTGAAACAGTAGGCGGTTATACTTTAAATATTACTGGAGCATCAAATATTTTCCCAAATTCTCGAGATGCGAAGGGTAACGGTTGTTTAAAAGTAGGCTCGGGCGGTGCGGCTGGTAGTTTTAGCTTCACAGTGCCAAATGAAATCGTTAAGGTTGTGTTAAAGGTTGCTCAACACAAAGCAAACACAACGAGCGTTAAAGTTAACGACGATACTTATACGATTTCAACAGCATCAAACAATGGCGAATATACCGATATAGAGGTTGATACTACAACTAATAAAACTATTTCTTTTGCTACTCTTACATCTGGTAAGAGATGTATGATTAACTCTATTATCTTCTATGGCGAAGAAACTAGCGGTGGCGGTGAAGTTCTTCCTAGCGAATGTGAACACACTAATGTAACACAAATACAAGCCGTTGCTCCAACTTGTACTAAAACAGGTTTAACAGCTGGTAGTAAGTGCGCAGATTGCGGTGAAATTCTATTAGCTCAACAAATCGTTGCAGCTTCTGGTCATAGCTATGAAAATGGAACTTGTACCGTTTGTGGCGCAACCTCTGGCGAACAAGGCGGTAACCAAGGTGGCACTGAACAACAACCAAGCGATCTTACTGTTGTAGCTAACCCACAAGCTGGCGTAGCTTACAAGTTTGGCATGATTCAAACTATGGCAGGAACTGACGTTTATTATTTGGCAGGTGGTATGCACTCTACTTATTACCTCGCAACAACAGCCGATTCATCTGCAGCGCTTGACGTATATCTTGAAAATACAAACGGCGGATATTATTTATACGCTATGATAAATGGAGTAAAGAATTACATCAACTGTGTTGTAAGCGGAACTCACGTAAATGCCGTTTATGAAACAACTGCTTCAACAGTTTATACTTATAATACTGAAAAACAAACAGTAATCACAAGCGTTGATGGTGTTGATTATTTACTTGGAACAAGAAATGATAAAAATTACACTTCTATAGGACCTTGTAAGGTTGCCGACGATCCATTCTATGCTAAATTCTATGCTGTAGGCAGTGGCAATGAAGGTGGCAATGAAGGTGGAAACGAAGGCGGTAACGAAGGCGGAAATACTGGCAACGAAGGCAATCAAGGTGGCGGTGAAGAACAACCTAAATGCAACCACGAATACGGTGAATGGGTAACAACTAAAGAACCAACAACAAGTGAAGCAGGTGAAAAAACAAGAACTTGTATTCATTGCGGTGAAACTCAAAAAGCAACAATTTCACCTATTGTTGCCGAGAAAAAGGGTTGTAAATCCTCTATTGATTTTGGTTCAATGGGAATAATTGCGCTTGCTGTGGCTAGTGTGATTATCGATAGAAAACGCAAAAAATAATAAATAAATTAAGATTTTACAAAAAAGCGCTATAATTTTTTATGGCGCTTTTATTTTTTGTGTGTTTAAAAAATTCGCGTTAAATACTAAGTGAAAGTACCGATAATCGCGTTATAGCCCTACATTTTACTAAAAATCACGCAAATTAAAGGCAGAAAGTAGTCTTTTTAAGGCGTGTTTTTTTGCGTTTGTAATAAAAATTTGGTTGCCTTTTTGAATTTGTAAGTGTATAATTAAAATAACTTTTAAAACGATATGATTGCTTCTTGGTTTATCCTTAATATTTGGGAGAGGTTATGATTCATTTTATTATAAACGGCAAATCGGGCTCTGGTATGGGCTCTAAAGTCGAACAAAAAATTAGCGAAATTTTAAATGCGCGCGGTATAGAGCATTCTTTTTACCGTACGGAATATCCTAAGCATGCAACCGAACTTGCAAAACAATTAAGTGAAAGCGGAGCGAAAACAATTGTTGCCGTTGGCGGTGATGGAACTATTCACGAAGTTTTAAACGGGTTAGATGTTGAAAAGGTAAATTTAGGTATTATTCCCGTTGGTAGCGGTAACGATTTTATTGAAAGCGTGAAAATACCTTTAAACGTTGAAAAGTCGCTTGCTCTTATTATTGACGGCGAAGCAAAGGAAACCGACTTTTTGGTTTGTGACGGAATTCGATGTGCCAATATCGTAGGAACTGGTATCGACGTTGAAATTTTAGAGCGTTGTGAACGAAATAAAATTTTAAAAGGTAAAATAAAATACTTTTGCTCTTTAATAGTAAGCCTTATTAAATTTAAATTTTACGATTTTAAATTGAGAAAAGGTGATGAAACGCAAGACCGTAGTGCGATGATAGTTTGTTGCTGTAACGGAAAATTCTTTGGCGGTGGTATTCCTATGTGTCCTAACGCTGAGCCTGCCGATAATCAAATGGACTTTATTATCGTTAACAGAATGAAAAAGTCGAAAATGATAGGTTATTTAATCAAACTTATGAAAGGTAAAATTTTGGAACAAGAATTTTGTGATTACGTTCGCCAAGACCATGCCGAAGCTATTTTTGACCATCCTATAAGCATTGAGATCGACGGTGAAATTTACCGAGATATTAAATTTGACGTACATATTGAGAAAGGTAAATTGAAATTGTTTAGACCTTAAGTCTTTAAAATCCTGTACTTTTAAAGTGATAATAAAAATTTAACGCCCTTGAGAACAACTCGGGGGCGTTTTTTTGTTCAAAAGTTACCCTATAAGGTGATAAACGAGCGTTTTGCGTTTTTATTGCTTTACGTTTGAAATAATCGATGAACGATTATGAACGTGTGAACGGATAAAAGAAAATCCAAGTAAATTTTGGTTTGTAGTAAAAGTGGCTAAAAAAAATAAACTACATCTTAAAAAAATGGCTATGTGCAGTGAAAAATGATAAATTTTTACTTTAAATTAGTGAAAAATTAGGCTAAAAAAACACTAAAACAAAGACCTAAAAAAACCTTGTTGGAATTTAGTAAAAAATAGCGAAAATTGATAAAAATTCAGATAAAATCTTTAAAACTCACAATCAAAAATGTGAAATTGTGCATAACTATATCAACATTTTTACAAGATTTTTACGCAATCATATATGGTTTTAAGGTGCTGTAAATTTATAGATTTTTAAGCCTTTTTCTAAGGAGAATAAGCATTGTGCTTAAAATTATCTATGATAATTTGAAAAAGAACCGATATAAAAAGAGGGTTTGTGTGAGAGTAAAAGAGCGTGCCTTCTTTCTCGTTTTTGGGTAAAAGTTGCTTATGAGTTTAAATTTTACAGTAAAAAATGTCCACAATGTTATCCACAGTATTGAAGGGTGGTGAAATTTTTGAAAATTTTTTGTGAAAGTTTTGTAAAATATTTTAATTATTTATAGAAAACCGCGCTTATTTATTGACAACGGTGTTATATTATTATATAATTATAGCAGTCATTTAAAAAAGGCCGTATTATGCCCTTTAGGCATAGCGGTCAAATTCATTCAAGGAGATGACATATGGGAAATCTTTTTAGAAGAGTACTGGCATTTGTACTCGGAATGATCTTTACGATCGCAGCACCTCTTGGCGTAGCAGTCACTGCAGGGTTCTGGGCGTATAAGAACATTAAACCTGTTGGTATCGTTACAGAGCAAGATCCTGCTTTAGGCGATATTAACGATCAATCGATTGAGGATTTGTTGCTTTTATTGCAAAACGCAATGAAAAATCCTGATGATTACACACTTTCTCGTTTAGAAGCTGAATACGGATTAGACGTTGAAAGTCTTTTAAAAACTGCAGGTTTTGACTTAAGCGGTGTTGATAAGAGCGGGAAAGATTGGGCCGCTTTAATGGGAATTTCCATTTTTAGTATCGGTGACGGCGGTTTTGAAGCTTTACTTGATAGTATCAAAGTTAGGGCTTTGTATCCGTTGCTCCCAAGTTTATTAAAAACGGCAGACGGCCCTAAGGATTTAAACCAAATTCTTTCAAGAGAAGCGCAGGAAAAACTTGGTGACTACACTCTTAACGAATTGATCCAAACTGATGAAAGAACCCAAGAACTTGGTCTTATCAAAGCATTAAAGTCGTTAAAGTTAGGCGCTTTACTTCCTGAATACTTTGAATCGGTTTATAGCCCTGAAACTCACGAATATACATATGAACTTCAAAAAACTGAAAAGGCGAAAAGCCTTCGCGTTTTAAATCTATTAGGCAACGTTTCTCTTGACGTTATTGCTGAAATGGTTTACGGCGAGTTTGACGTTATGAACGAACTTATGGAAGGTTCGTTAAGTTCTATTGCGGCTATGCCTTTAGAAGAAATCCTATGTGACGTGGTTGCAACCGTAGCGCCCGACCTTCTTGAAGAAGTTGAACTTCGCTCAAAGGTTCTTGGCGGTACTACTCTTGCCGACTTGTTCGTTAAAAACTCTGAAGGCGGATACGATTTCTTATACACCAAACTTCTTCCTAATGTCGAGCTTGGATATTTGCTTGGCTACACCGACGAAGATGGTGATGAAAAGTGGGTTGATAAAGATGGTAACCCAGCGCCTGAACTTATGCAAATCGTTGCCAACCTTGATATCTCGGCTATTATTGAAAATCATGGCGATTTAATCGGGTTAGTTGATAAGCTTATCGGCAAACTTGAAGTTGGTATGATTTTGGATATGCTTGGCATAAAAGAAGGTGCTATTCCTGCAATCGACGGGCTTCGTGGCTTACAAGTAAGCAAATTACTTGCAGGTCAAGAAGGTGGTGAATTTGACGTTAATACTTTCATTAAGTCGTTAATTTCAAACCTTAACGAATCATTTGGAGATACCACTTTAGGTGATATGCTTGGCATAAAAGAAGAAGAAAATGCTTTACTTGCAGGCATATTTAATATTCGCATTGCAGATTTATTGCTTGAAGAATATAACTTAGAAAACATCGTTGCAGCGTTCAGAAATGCCCTTGGTGACGTTGCTATCGGCGATATTTTATCAATTGAAAAGGATGAAAACGGCGCATGGATATGCGACGATGCTTTCCTTTCTTTAATTTTAGATTTCTCATTTGACAATATATTCAACTTAGTAGAAAGTGATTTCTCGGTTGAACAAATAGTAAAAGCACTATTCCCAGAAACTACCATCGGTGAAGTTGCCGGGGCAGTTCTTGATATTAAATACGATGCAGAAAACGAGCAATATTATAGCGAAACAGAAAACGGAAATCACGTTTATTCGAATTCTTTAACTGAACTTTTCGATCTTGAGATTGCATACGTTGTTGAAGCTTTAGTTAACGAAGAATCGATAGCTGACGTTTGTGAAGAAATTGTTGGTGTTCGCGTTGGTGACGTTTTAGAAATTGGCTTAGTTAAGTTAGATAAAGAATTAGAAGACTTTGATAGAATTGGCCAAAAATATATATGGGCTGAAGATGAAAGCCATGCTATGAGCGAGCTTTTAAATAGTTCGGTTTTATTGATCGTTCAAGATTTAGCAAACGGTGGCGATAAGATTTTAAGCTATGAAGTAGATTACGTTCTTGAAGTTTTTGAAGCCGGTGTTAACGCATTAGCTGAAATTGCCGGTCTTGAAGAAACAATTAAACCTGAGGTCGTAAGCGACGTGGTTGCTCTTCTTGCCGACGTACTTAGTGGACCTTTAAGTGACGTTCAAGTTAGTGAAGAAGTTACTGTTGGCGAACTTATAACAGACCTTTACTCAATTGTTGATGATTTCTATCAAGATGAAAAGGTTGGCGCAATCGTTGAAGAAGTTGCAACACTATTTAACGACGTAACTCTTACCGATTTTGCAAATGATTTTGGTGGCTTGCAAATTGACTTCGTTGTTGAGCAAATTTGTGACGTTGTAAACCTTGCAGCTCCAGGCAATGAGGAAGTTATAACCGAAGTATCTAAACTTTTAACTGAAACGCTTGACGGAACTGTAAGCGACGTAAAACTTACTGAAAAATTAACCGCTGGCGAACTTTTAAGAGATGTATATTCTGTAGTTGAAGTTTTCTATGAAGATGAAAATGTTGGTGCAATCGTTGAAGAAGTTGCCGGTTTATTCGATAAGGTTGAGGTTGAAAATCTTGCCGACGATTTAACTGCATTAGAACTTGACGCTATCGTAGAAACTGTAAATGAAATCGTTAAAATCGTAGCTCCAGGCAACGAACAATTGGTTGATGAGCTTAACGAATTATTGACGAATTTACTTATTGGCGATTTAAATAACCCACAAATTGATAATGAATTATCTGTTGACTCTATTACTGAAAGCATTTGCTCAATCGCTAATATATTAGTTCCTGGCAATGAAGAATTAGTAGAAAAAGTTGGTGATTTATTGACCGACGTATTAGCTGGAAGCTTGGGTGATTTTGGCTTACAAACAGGCTTAGAAGTTTCAGCTGTTATTGATCAAGTTTACGGTATTGTTGATATTTACGTAGATAACAAAACGGTTGAAAAACTATTTGCTGAACTTTCAGAACTTTATGGTGAGGTTGTAATCGATGAGTTTGTAGATGGAACCTTAAATATTGAAATTGATGACGTAATTAACAGTGTAAATGAAATTTGCGCTGTAGCTATTACTGATGAAAACACTAAACAAACTATCGATGAACTATGCGCTTTACTTGAAGAAGTTTTAGGCGGTTCAATAAGCGCTCCTGAATTTATGCCTACAGATATGACTGTAGGTGGTCTTATTGAAGGCGTTTACAATATTATCGATAACTATTACGGCGAAGAACCTTTACCAACTGTTGTTGGCGCGATAACTACTTTGTTAGATGACGTTACTTTTGCTAATTTCCAAGAAGATTTCTTAGATATTTTAGTAAATGATTTAATTGCAACTATCGAAACTGTTGGCGTTGCAATTATGCCTGAAGAAAATGAACAAGTAGTTAAAGATGTTTGCGTTCTTCTTGACGATTTATTGGAAGATACAACGCTAAGAGATCTTGCTATGTCTTCAACTTTAACTTTGGGTGGCGTAATTACCTCGGTTTATGACGTTGTGGATAATTTTGAAGTTCCTGAAGAAGTTTCTCAAATCGTTGAAATCGTTGCTAATTTATTAGATGAAGTTAACGTTCATAAAATAGAAGACGGAATCTCTAATTTATTGGTTAGTGAAACTGTTGATGCTCTTGAAGACATTTTAGTAATTGCTGGAGTTGATGAAGAAATTGCTAAAGATATCGCTGATTTTGTTGAAGGTTTATTTGACGGCGATTATATTGGGGATGCTCATCTTACAGATTTAACAATCGGTGGATTAATCGATGATATTTATGTTATAGCTGAAAACTTTGTAGAAGACGAAGACGGAACTATTTCGACTATCGTTGATGCAGTTTCAGGTTTATTAGAAGACGTAACTATTGGCGAAAATACGGTTGATGAACTTCTTGAAATTGAAACTTCAGACGTAATTGATGCGGTTACCGAAATTCTTGTTGCAGTAATTCCTGAAAACGAAGAATTAATTGAAGACGTAGCCGGTTTACTTGATACTTTACTTGCAGATGGTTCTATTGGTGAAGTAGGTCTTGAAGAAAACCTAACAATTGGTGATTTAATAGATTCGGTTTACGGCGTAGTAGATAACTTTGTAGAAGACGAAGACGGAACTATTTCGACTATCGTTGATGCAGTTTCAGGTTTATTAGAAGACGTAACTATTGGTGAAAATACGGCTCAAGAACTTCTTGAAATTGAAACTTCAGACGTAATTGATGCTGTTGAAGAAATTTTAGTTGCAGTAATCCCTGAAGAACAAGAATTAATTGAAGACGTAGCCGGTTTACTTGATACTTTACTTGCAGATGGTTCTATTGGTGAAGTAGGTCTTGAAGAAAACCTAACAATTGGTGATTTAATAGATTCGGTTTACG